>DASQMR010000076.1:0-5270 GCA_035645375.1 Rubrobacteraceae bacterium | reverse complement strand
GCCCGCCCTCAAGCTGATGGCGACCTGGTTTCGGGAGGGCCGCGGCATCGCGCTAGGGATCCTGGTCGGGGCGCTGACCGTAGGATCGGCGATGCCTCATCTCGTAAACGGGATGGGCGGGCTGGACTGGCGCGTGGTGATCTACGCGACCTCCGCCCTGACCTTGAGCGGCGGGCTGATCGCCGGGTTCGCGGTGGGCGAGGGCCCGTTCCCATTTCCCAGGGCGATCTTCGATCCGGGGCAGGCGGGACGCATCTTCACTAACCGGGGCGTAAGACTCGCCTCCTTGGGCTACTTCGGACACATGTGGGAGCTTTATGCGATGTGGGCGTGGTTCCTGGTGTTCTTCTCCGACGAGCTGGCAATCCGGGGAACTTCGGCGGGCTCGGCCGCCGCCTACGCGACGTTCGCCGTCATCGGCGTCGGGGGCTTGGGATGTTGGGCGGGTGGCATCCTGGGTGACCGGTGGGGTAGGACCAAGACGACCGCGGCGATGATGGCTGCATCGGGGAGCTGCTGCGTGCTCATCGGGCTGCTGTTCGGCGCGCCCACGTGGCTGGTGCTGCTCGTAGGCCTGGTGTGGGGGTTCGCCGTCGTGGCGGACTCCGCGCAGTTTTCGACGATGGTTACCGAGCTTGCGGACCAAGCCTATGTAGGGACGGCCCTGACGCTGCAGCTCGCCTTGGGCTTCACCCTCACCATCGCGACGATATGGCTGATCCCGGTCCTGGAAGACGCCTTCGGATGGCGGTGGGCGTTCGCCTTCCTGGCCCCGGGACCGGCCCTCGGCGTTGTGGCGATGCTGCGGCTGAAATCCTTACCGGAAGCCGCCCGCATCGCCGGGGGGCGCGGCTGATCTACCTATAGATTCAGCCTGAGACTTTAGCTCGGACTCCAAGATGGTCTACACGTGCTTGAGTTCAGCCCGGCTTCTCCACCCACTCGGGGGGCGGCGTGAGAGGTGAGCTTCCAGGAAGACCTCTTAGCGGCAATCCGGTGAATATAGTGGTCGAAGGCTTCGGCAATAAGGATAGGTGGATTACGCCGCCTCTCAGTTGAGTATCGCCCGCCCGAACAATTTGCCTTCAAAAGCGAATGCTTCGTTCCGAAGCGCTTGTGTGTAGCTAGGCACCGCCTCTTTAGGCAGGCTTCCGCCATGCATCGGGTTGATCCACTGTGCATCGAGAAGCTCGATGCGATCGACTACCCCCAGCACAGGCTCTTCTGCGGCAAAGATGCCCCACTCTCGATAGAGTTGGCACATCTCCTTGCCTAGGTTCTCTCGCACAATGGCCGGTTGATCGCCTGACTGTACGTAAAGATCCGCGGGGAACAGGCTCCTCGTTTTCTCCTCAAACACCATCATTGAGTCCCAATGGTGGACGTGTGGCGTTTCCAACAAACGTAGCCTATGCTCCCCAAGATCTATAGTGTCTCCTTCCCGGAAGCCTCGCACGGGACCCGAGTAGTCCCACTGCATGAGGTTGATCCTGGATCCTAGGTCGCTGCAGGCTAACACCGCTTCTGGTGCCTCTGCGACAAAGCGTCCCATGCCGCCACATTCGTCAGCCTCGAAGTGCGGACAAACGACGTATGCCAAGCGTTTTGGGTCGAGGACCTCGGCAACGGCCTTGCGCACGTCCTTATACATTGGGAACGTGCCGGTGTGGATCAGCGCGGGTAGTTCATCTTCGATGAGGAACTGGTTGAACTGCAATTGTTTGACTGGGTCGAAAGTAGAGATCCGATAGATTCCGTCAGATACCTCATCAACCTGTGCCACGGCGGTCCTCTTTCCTTACACTTTCTCCGAAGGGGCGCTTACATTTCAACTATAGCCAGATGCTTGGAATTACGGAAGGTTTGCTACAAAACATCATCCCAAAGGCTTCTGCCAAGGAAGGGATGGGTTTCCTAGAATTAAGTTCACCGGAAGTTCAGTTTCCGAGAAGAACTCTTAGCGGCAATACGGTGAATAGAGGTGATCGGCAATTCCTTTGCCTCTGTAGGCTCGGCCTTTTGCGCTTTATTAAGAAATCTTTACTCAATTCACACCCTTCCTGTATACAAGCTCCCTATCCTGCTCACAGTTCTGCTGTTGCGGCAATTCACAACAGTGAAGATCAAGAAGAAAGGAATGATCGGTGGCCACTAGAGGCAAAGGGTATCTGCTTCTGGCCGATGAGGATCTGATGTCTCTCATCGAGAGCGGGGATACGCAGGCGTTTGAAGCGCTCTATGATCGCCACAGCAGGGCTGCGTACCGGATGGCCTACCGGATAATGGGGAAGCCTCAGGCTACAGAGGATCTTGTGCAGGAAGCTTTTCTTAAGGTGTGGCGTGCAGCAGGAAGCTATCGGGTGCACAGAGGCAGTGCACGTACCTGGGTGCTCTCTATAGTCCATAACCTTGGCATAGACCAGCTGCGTTCGTTGGCGAGTCGCCGTAGAGTTCAGGACATAACCCAGGCGAGGGCCCTGACCTCTCAACCAAGCGAGGCCTTCGCCGAGACCTGGCGCAACTCTCAGAGCGAGCAGGTAAGAGAAGCACTGAGAGTTCTGCCACAAGAACAGCTGAAGGTGATCGAGCTTGCATACTTCTCAGGCTACACTCAGAAGGAGATAGCGGAGCTACTCAAGGTGCCACTCGGTACAGTCAAGGGGCGCGCGAGAATGGGCTTAAAGAAGATGCGGGAGTACTTGGACTCTCAAGGCATGGCATTGGCCGGAGCAACAAGCGAGCTATAGTAAGCATAGTGCCTCGTAGTAGTTTCTAAGTTTCCGAGAACCTCATACACCAGAAGCTAGGTTGTCAAAAGACTACTTCCCGGCACTAGGTGAATAGAGGCAACGGAGCAACTCCCTATCTGTCAACGCAAGCTTCCTTAGGTAAACTTACGCTTGTTCTTCTTCAGGAGTTAAATGACCCCGAGATGTTCCACATTACTTGCCGGGCTTCTAGCTCTCTAAGGATCCGACGAATCGGCGGGGCCTCAGCACACTGAACGGGCCATCGGGTAAGTCTATGCGCCACACGTGCATCATCTCCGGGGTATCCCACCTCCACAAAGAGTGGGCGTGCCACTGGGTGAGGCAGCCGCCGATCTGGAGACCGGACTCGCCTGGCTCGGACATCAGGTACATAGCGCCCAGCAGGATGATGCTGGCCACGCAAAAGAGGTAATCTGCCTTCTACTCACCCGACACGGCAGACTACCTCTATGCTGCTACCGGTCAACGACCCGGCCAGTTAGCCCCTAGTGACGTGCCTCGCCTCCGCCCCCTCCATGCCCTGGACTACCTCATATGACACACTGTCGTTGTTTTCGAGGTTCTCCTCCTCGCCCGCCACTATATCGTTGTGTTGCACAAAGGCCTTAGTAACTCCATCTTCAGACAAAATGAAGCCGTGGCCTAGGTTGGCGCTGTACCAATCTACCCTTCCTTGCGTCATAGCAGTCACACCTTTCTTCTTTTGGGCCTGAGCTCACTCACGTTCTCCTGCTACTTGTATGCACGCCACTGGTTAATACCCCAGCGACTAACTGCGTGTGCACCTTGCGGGAGAGGATGTCCAGCATGACCCAAGGCGTAGCGGCCATTCGCCAACCTTACAATTACAGGACTATAAGCCCTGGCTACCGCTTTCTTCGCTGCCGTCTCAGTTGTGTAGGTCTTGGTTTGCATCGTCATTTCTCTCCTTCACCGCAGTCACCTTATCCGTACCAGAACTCCCCACGAGCCCCCTATCCGGATCTTTGCTCAAACTCCTAGGACGACTACGTCGTTAATAGCCAACCACCTCCGGGCGGGCTCCAACTGGTTTGTTTTGGTGGACGTAGCCATACTGAAGGCTATGCTACCGGTGTACACATCCCATAAACTGCCCTGAAGAGCGAGAAACTGTTCGCAAGCCGCAACCTTCGGCATTCCGAGGTTGGCGCCGATCTGCTCTACTTTTAGCCTTTCGACGACGCCCGTGCCTCCGAAGCGAGTGTTTTGCCTTATCAACCACTTAATCCTCTCCGAGAATCGCATTCGCTGCGCAATATCAACCATACATACCTCCTAAGAGCGCGATCGGTTTAATGGTTAGAAGACCGGGGGGCTATGGGGTTCGACGCTATGTGTAGCGGTCTTCTACTATCGTGCGGTGTCCTGGTGCGGTTGGCCAGCCTCCGACTCGCGAACCTCCGGCTACGCTACCGCCGTGAGGTTCTTGCGCTCAAGCCGCTGGCTGCACGCGGGGCAGTGCGTGAGGCGCTCGGTGTAGGTTTCGCTCCCCCCCTGATCATCGAAAAACATCCAAACGTGCTTTCCTCTAACCCACCAGAACTCGCCCCATACCTGGTGCTGCTGCTCGCACGAACAATATAACGTGGCCACTAGCTCATCTCCTTCTCGGTTTCGCCTGTCTACTCTAGGCTCCCGAGCATCTCTTTTGGTTTCTCTATTCCCGTCACAGAGGTGTAGCTGGTTCGTGGTACGCACCCAACGTTTCCTGCTCAGTACCTGTCTAAATGGTTCGCTGCGGAGGCCCTGTGCCTCTTGCATGAGCTCGCCTATAGCGAAGTATGCCTCCTGCTCTAGAGCGCACGTTTTGCGAAAGGTCAGGCCTCCAGATCTTTACCACCCACCAGGCGCGAGCAGGGGCGACTCGTCTTGATTCGCACTTAGCGCCCTCCCTTGCCACGTCACCTCGGACTTCAGTAAGTCTTCCACTACTACAGACCGTATCCTAGGGGTGGAAAACGCAGGTGTCGCCAAATCCACCACCGCAAACGATGATGCCGGAATCGAATCATTATGTCATCCCCTTTCCTACCCATCCCTGAGTAGTTGTTGCGTATATTACAAATCATAGCACAGTATTGTTACTAATATTACTTTTTGCACCTCTTACTATCACAGCAACACCCTTACCATGAAAAGGCCGGAGTCTTCCGAGAAGACATCGTCTCGTAAGGTTGATGAATAGGACATGAGAACACGCCGTCTCTAGGAGCGCGCTTGTAGTTATAGTAATGAGTGCTACAATCTTTGTATTGTCACTGTACCTCGAGCAGGAGGTAAGGAACGATGCAGAGAAAGGTCCACAACTAGCCGCAGGCACTGGCGTTGTGACACGATCAGAGGTTGTTGCACGGGCTGGCGATCGCCGACTCTTCACAGGAGCGGCTTCGTTGGCCCGAATATTTTTGCTACCTAAGGCTACTCTCGGGAAGAGGAATGCTGTGCAAGAAGAGAAGCTACGCGTGTCCGATGTAGCGG
>DASQMR010000075.1:0-22700 GCA_035645375.1 Rubrobacteraceae bacterium | reverse complement strand
CACGAGTGTTCGGCAGTGTCTTACACTTCGTGCCGGTATGGAATTCTTCTCCACACCGCTTCTCACGATCCGCCCGGTTCGACGACCCTCCAACAGAGACAGGAGCACGCTTTGAGCTTTATCGCCGAGAAGAGGCAGCTTACCACCGATCCCGCGCCAGCCGAGACGCAGTGCGGAGAGGTCGAGCGTGAGGCCGGCGAACGTGGCGCCCGTAGGGCGGGATACGCATTTGTGGCGGTTGGCTTGCTGCTGATGGTGCTCTCTTTCGGGGTCTCACTAGCGGACGCCAAGCGGGGCCTGGAGACAGGGCTACGTGAAGATCTCGGTCTGGACCACCTACTCGATGCTTCAGGCTATGACCTCGCTGCTACGGAGGTCGAGCAAGACTTACTCTCCCCCGACTACGAGGAGATATCCCCCGGTGGAGGGACGCCGGACCCCGAGGAATCGCGTTAGATGCGCGGTTGGTGGGTCTCTGGATCTGGGCTCGTTCTCTCGCGACCGCGGAACCTGGCGCCCGGGACACGGTTGGGCTGAGGCCTCCGAGAGCTCGGGAAGAAGTTTTTTTGAACCGGCATGCCAGAGGAGCCGTTCGGCCTTCCCTGGATAGGATGCCTCGTGCGGTGATCTCCGAACCACACCCCGCCGTGCGGGCCGTGCTCGAGCACCTCTTACTTCGGGAAGGCTACACCGTCGAGGTCTGCGGTGAGGACCGCGAGGCCGCGCCGGGGCCGGTGCTTCTCCTCGCAGGTTCGGAGGACGGGAGCGGACTATACGTGTTTCGTACGCGGGACGCGGCTGGAATCCTGCCCCGGCTCCCGAGAGGAGCGGAGACGCCAGGGGAACCTGATCTCAAGGCCTTAGGCATCCACGCCTTTCTGCCCAAACCATTCGGTGCTGCGGACGTACTGCGGGTCGTCTGGGCCGTGGGCGGCTTTGATGAGCGTAAGAAAGGCTCGCGGCGAATAGAAGGCTATCGGTAAGCTCCGCGAAGCTGTCGTAGACGTTCGTGTAACAAGCTATCTCCTTGAGCGAGCCGGAGATGCATCGGGGGTCAGAGTGAGGTGCCGGTACGGTCGCTCCTCTTAGTGGCCGTCTCGGCGGTCTTTGTCATCAGGATAAACGCTTCGACGACCAAAATGGCGTTGCCGACCATCAGGGGGGAGTTCGGCCTCTCGGAGGGACATGCGGGGTGGGTGATCAGTGGCTATCTCCTCGTCTCCGCCATAGGCATCCCGCTCTATGGCCGCCTCAACGGTGTCCATGGCGTCACGAAGGCGTTCCCTCTTGGCCTCGCCGCTTTCTCCGCAGGCTCCATCGTCCCGAACCTTGCCACGCTCGTGACTCGCAGGGTGGTTTCTAAGCGCCAGGCATTTACTCGTTCGTCGGTACAAGGCTCTTCGTGCCGCTCCGATATCCTCTAACTACCCGTAGACTATGAATTCCGACAGCACATTGCAAAACAGACCACTTGGTCTTAAAAGGCACGATTCTGGTAACATGCAGCGGTAGTGGCGTTGATGTAAGGGGAATAGCGTGGACGTTAGCTCGATGATGGACAGACATAGTGTGGTTAAGGACCTCGGGATAGAGTTCGCAGAGCTCGAGTCGGAGAGGGTAGTGGCGACGATGCCGGTGGATGGGAGGCATGTCCAGCCTCTGGGATTTCTGCACGGCGGGATCAGCGTGACGCTCGCGGAGTCGGTGGCGACGGTCGGGGCCTGGCTCAACTGCCCGGAGGGGAAAATCGCTTTCGGGTCCGAGATCAACGCCAGCCACCTCCGCCCCAAGCGTGAGGGGATGCTCACCGCCGTAGGGGCGCCGGTCCAGATAGGACGTACGAACCAGGTCTGGGAGGTTCACATACGCGACCAGGACGACAAACCCGTGTGCATCTCTCGTTGCAGGCTCGCAGTCGTGGACGCTGAATGAAGAAAGGCGAGAAGACCCGGCGCAGGATCGTCGAGCGCTCGGCCGGGGTCTTCAACACGCGCGGCTACTTCGGCTCCTCCATAAAAGATCTCACGCGAGAGACGGGTCTTGAAAAAGGCGGCATCTACAATCACTTCGCCAGCAAGGAGGAGATCGCTTTAGAGGCGTTCGACTACGCCGCGTCTCTCATGAGAGCGCGCTTTGAAGCGGCGTTGGTAGGACGCGCTGAGGCGCTGGACCGGCTCTTCGCGGTAATCGACGTGCTAGGCGGTCTCGTCGAAGATCCGCCGGTTCCGGGCGGCTGCCCCGTCCTCAACACCGCTGTCGAGGCCGACGACGCCCACCCCGCTCTCAAAGAGAGGGCTCAGGAGGCGATGACCGGCTGGCTCCGGCTCGTGGGCAGCATCGTTAAGGAAGGCATCCGGGACGGGGAGATATGTTCCGACACGGATCCCCGAGAGACCGCGAGCGTAGTCGTAGCAACGCTGGAGGGCGCGGTAATGATGAGTAAGCTCTGCGACGACCCCGTTCACATGGTGAGAGCGATGAACCATCTCAAGGGGCACCTGAAGTCTCTTGCACTGGTGGGGAGCGAGAGGAGCGGCGCATAGGATGGGAGAGACCACCGAAAGAACGCGCACCGTCGCCTGGCAGGATCCGCTGCCCGGTGCGGATGCTGCCAGAGAGTTGAGCGGGCTAGAGTATCTGCGGGCCATAGCGCACGGGGACCTGCCCGCCCCCCCGATCGCCGATCTCATAGGGTTTGACCTCTCCGAGATCGAAGAGGGACGGGCTGTCTTCGAGTGCATGCCCGCCGAATACCATTACAACCCCATAGGTACCGTCCATGGCGGCCTCGCCTGCACGCTCTTCGATTCCGCGATGGGCTGCGCTGTTCACACCATGCTCTCAGCAGGTGTCGGCTATACCACCGTCGAGCTAAAGGTCAACTTCTTGAAACCCATCACAGCGGAGACCGGAAGGCTTTTGTGTGAGGGGAAGACCATTCATGTAGGGGGGCGCATCGCGACCGCCGAGGCGCGGCTCTACGATAAGGCGGGCAAGCTCTACGGTCACGCAACCACCACCTGCATGATCTTCCGCGAGAGCTCGAAGGAACGCTCCATCGGCGAGAGCCGCCGATAAACGAGAGGAACAGATCATGAAGGCCGTCCGGATCGAGGAGTTTGGTGACCCTGAGGTGCTGCAAACGGCGGATATCCCCGTGCCGGTGCCAGGGGAAGACGAGGTTCTCATCGAGCTTCAGGCCTCGGGCGTGAACCGGGCCGACGTTCTAACCCGCGGCGGTGGCTACCACGCCGCCGGACAGCCTCCTATAGTACCGGGCTTTGAAGGAAGCGGGATCGTTCGGGAGAGAGGCTCGGCGGCAACGAGCGTGAGCATCGGCGACCGGGTTCTCGCCTTCGGCGGCCGGCCGGGTTTCTACGCGGAGTACGTAGCGGTTCCGCAGGGCCGAGTGGTCAGGGCCCGGAGGACCTGGACTGGGACTCCGCGGCTGCCCTCCCCGTCGCTCCCCTCTCAGCCTGGTACTGTCTGCGACGCCTCGCTCAACTTCAAAGCGGCGAGAAGGTTCTCATTTGGGCGGCCGGCAGCGGCGTCGGCGATGCTGCAGTTCAGATCTCTAAACACCTGGGCGCTTCGGTGATCGCTATCGCCGGGTCCGATGAGAAGGTCACCTGGGCTCTGGAGAACGGCGCCGATGAGGGGATCAACCACGCGCGGGAGGACGTCCTCGGGAGGACGAGAGAGATCACCGGAGGAGAAGGCGTCGAGGTGGTGCTCGATACCGTGGGAGGAAGAGTCTTTGGCGAGAGCCTCAAGCTGACCGGTCACGGCGGACGCGTTGTGGCCCTGGCGAACGTCGCGCTGGAGGAGAGCACGATCGACACCCGCGACTTCTATCCGAAGAACGTGACGATCTGCGGGTTCCAGATTACCAACCTCATGCAACACCTGGGCTACGAGCCACGAGGCGACTTGGAAGAACTGGCGGACCTCGTGGCTCGCGGGAAGCTCAAGGTCAACGTGGATAAAGTCTTCCCTTTGGAGGAGGTGGGCGACGCCCATCGCTATCTGGAGAGGCGTCAAAACAGGGGCAAGGTTATGATCCACCCGCAAGACTGATCAGGAACCGAAGGAGCTGTACGTGGACAACGCAAACTTTCCTGCGGAGTCTCCTACCCCGGCGCCTGTGGCGACCGACATGGAGGTCGAGGAACACGTCGAGCATCGGTACGCGGAGAATCAGGGAGTAAAGATCCATTACGCGGTTCTGGGCGAGGGGCCCCTGATCGTCATGCTCCACGGCTTCCCGGACTTCTGGTATACGTGGCGCTACCAGATGGCCTCGCTCTCCAGAGATTATCGAGTCGGCGCCCTCGACCTGCGTGGCTACAACCTCAGCGACAAGCCCAGAGGGATAGAGCACTATGGGATGCGGGTGCTGCTTGGGGATGTGGCGGCCGTGATCCATTCTGAGGGATACGAGAGTGCCATTGTAGTCGGACATGACTGGGGCGGCGCGATCGCTTGGCAACTCGCGACGCGTACGCCGGGGTTGGTAGAGAGGCTCGTGATCCTAAACCTCCCGCACCTCTCCGGCCTCACCCGCGAGCTCGCGGAGAACCCGCGCCAGCGGGAGGCGAGCGCCTATGCGCGCGACTTCCAAAAAGAGGGGGCACACGAGAGCCTCTCAGCTGAACGACTCGCCCGCTGGGTCTCTGAGCCCGAGGCGTGGTCCCGGTACGTCGAGGCTTTCGAGCGGTCGGACTTCGAAGCGATGCTCTACTACTATAGGCGCCACTACCCGCGCGAGCCGTACCAGCCGATAGGACCGCCAGGAGAGAAGGTAAGCGTGCCCGTGCTACAGATTCACGGCCTGAGAGATCCCTACCTTCTCCCCGGAGCCCTAAACGACGCCTGGGAATGGGTCGGCACGGACTTCACGCTCGTCACCATCTCAGAGGCGGGGCACTTTGTACAGCAGGACGCCGCGGAGCTGGTGACGCGCACCGTGCGCGGATGGCTGTCGCGGTGATAGGTTCCCTACAATAGGAAGACCTTTGCGCAAGGCGTTGAGCGGGCGACTTTACTACGGGTGGGTCGTGGTCGGGGTCATATTTCTGGCGCTGCTGGTCTCGGCGGGGGTGCGAGCCGCGCCAGCGGTCCTCATAAACCCTCTCAAAGACGAGCTGGGCTGGGGAAGGGCGGCCATATCCTTCGCCGTCTCTGTCGGCCTGCTCATCTACGGCTTCTCCGGTCCGGTGGCCGGGTGGTTGATGGACCGTCTCGGCCCAAAGAAGGTAACGCTCGCCGGCCTTGCCCTAAGGATTCGGCCTCTCTACCTTGCCTTGTCCGGCGCTACACCTTCCGATCTCTGTTGCGCAGGGCCGCCCGCGCCCGAGAGCCCGGTACAGACTTAAGAGGCCGCTCCCTTCCTCGTACCTTTGAAGAGGAACCCCTTTACCTCGTCGTTGAAAGTCTCGGCTCGTTCGTCGTGGGGTAGAAGGGCGGCGTTGCGGAATATCTTCATCTCCGCTCGCGGGTTGAGGCGGACGAAGCGGTTCGCCTGCGAGACCGGCGTGGTACGCGCCTGCTGACCCCAGGTGATGAGGGCCTTGTGGGGCACGCGCGGCCACAGGTCCGAGAGCCCGAAATTTAGCTTGCCGGAGACGAAGGCCGCCGGGAAGTGCTTCGCGCCCGGCTGGTGACTCGTCCGATGGTAGTCTTCCACGAGCTCTTGCGTGACTAACTCCTGGTCGTGATAGGACATGCCGCCGAGGTAGTAGCGGATGCCGTGCCGGGAGACGAGAGCGCTGTAGAGAGCGTCTCCGAGAACGGGAGCGTAAAAGAAACCATAGATAGTATTTCCCAATGAACCCGAGGACCTGTCGAGGCTACCGAGCCCGGTTGGGCAGATGAGAACGAGCTTTTTGAAGAGCCTCGGGCTGCGTACGGCCGCCGGCACGATGAGCGCCGCCGAGAGCGAGCTCGCCACGAGATGTACCTGTCCCCCGATCTCCTCCCGCGCGAAGTCCTCGACCTGCGCCGCTATGTCCTCCGGTCCGTACGAGCGCCGCGGCCTCTCCGAGAGCCCGCACCCCAACAGGTCCAGGGCGTAAACTCGAAAGTCCTCCGAGAGCTCCTTAAAGTTCTTTCGGAACTCGTAGGAAGACGCCCCAGCATAGACCCCGTGTATCAGCAGCACCGGCGGTGCCCCGACCTCTCCCGCCACCCGGTAAGCCAGCCTCCAGCCTCGCCAGTTGTAGCATCGCTCCTCGCCCTCCGCGAGACGCGCGGGCTCCCCGACCTTTCTAAGCCTCCGGTTCAGCACCGAGAGCCCGACCAAACAACCCGCCATACTCGCGAACAGCGTCCGCAGCCTCATATTGCCTCCTCGTCGCACAAAGACCCTATCCTAGCCTGCGATCGGCTTCAAGAGAAGCCCGAGTAACCTCATCCTTGCGTTGAAAAAGTCGCTCTTCGAGGTAACCTGCAGACTGTTTGCTTGAGCAGGTTGAACGACAGGAGAATTTGGGCGGATCACGAGCGGCTGATGAGGTCTTGATGCTTCTGCCGGTGCCTGGACGGAGGAGCTGGCGGGCGGCCATCTCCGGCTTCTTGACCCTGGCTCTGGGCCTCGCCGTTGTCGGGAGCCTCGCTACCTTGAGTGTGCTGACGCTGCTCGTCTTTTCGAGCGGCTACTCTCTCCTTGAAGGCGCGCGGCCGCCGCAAGAAGAGGTACAACGGTGAGTCCTAAGGAGCGGTGCTCAAGAGCAGAGCGGCGAGAGATCTCGAGCGCGGAACAGATGATCGAGGTAGGGGATCGGGTGCCGTACTTCAGGGCCTTCGCTGCTAGTTCGGGCCGTGAGGTTAGCTCTAGGAGCTGCGCGGGATGCCGTCTCGTCCTGGTCTTCCACTCCGAGAATACCGCGTACCTTCTCAAGGAGATAAACCGGGCGGTGAGAGACCGCTATCCTTCGACCGAAGACGTCGTAGTTGCGGGCGTCGTGGACTTGAGCCTCGTACCGCCCCTGTACTGGCTCACGGCAAGCCTGATAGTAGGGCAGATCCACGGACGATCCGTACCTGCCAACGATGCACTGACACTTCAGGACTGGGGCGGTCTCATCAGCCGGAGGTTCGGCGTGCAGGAGGTAGGTCGAAACATCACAGTGATAGTCGCGAACGAGCACGCCCGGATCTCTGGTCTGTACAGGGGGCTAGAGCCCGTCGGGCCTGTGCTCCGCGCGCTCGAAGAAGATTAGCGCGGTAATCACCGGGACGTTCTTAAGTTAACATTCCCCGTATGGCTTCTATCTTACGCGCGGTGCTCACATTATCGGCGGTAACCGCCCTCTCGCGGGTAACGGGGTACGTGCGTACGATGGTGGCGGCGGCGGTCTTGGGGACCGGGATAGTAGCAAACGCCTACACCGTGGCGCACGGTTTGCCTACCATGATCTACGAGCTGTTTATGGGCGGTATCCTCTGGTCGATCTTCGTCCCGCTGCTCGTCGAACGCATGACCACCCACGGCGAGGAGGACGCCCAGAACCTCACCAACGCTCTTCTCACCCTGATCCTGCCGTTCCTCGCGCTGATCTCCGTGCTCGGCATCGTCTTCGCCGAACCTCTGGTGAACCTCTCCACGCTCTGGGAGGACTCCTCCCTCTCGGATGAAGAGGAGCAGCGGACCTTTGATCTGGCGGTACTGCTCTTCCGATTCTCTATCCTGCACGTCTTCTTCTACGGGATCGGCACGGTCGGTACCGGCGTTCTGAACGCCCACCGGCGCTTCTTCCTCCCGACCTTCGTCCCGGTCCTCAACAACGTGTTCGCTATAGTCTGCTTTCTCGGCTACGCTCTGCTCGCCCCGAGAAACCCGGATGCTGCCGTCTACCTGCTCGCCGCTACGACCATCGGCGTCGCGCTAATGTCGCTAATGCTGCTGCCGGCCATGTATCGCCTTGGATATAGACTACGGCCTGTCTTCGGGCACCCGGCACTCCTCCCCGCCGCGAAGCTCGCCGGACCGATGCTCGTCTTCGTGGCGGCTTCGTTCGGCCTCCAGTTCGTCGTCACCCTACTCAGTAGCGCGTTCTTCGCTTCGACGCAGGTCGCATACGCCTTCGTCGTCTTCTCGCTTCCATATGGGGTCTTTATCATCGCCCTCGAAACGGCTCTTATGCCGGAGCTCTCCGAGCAGCACGCCCGCGACGACCTGGAAGGTTACCGGGATACCCTCTCCTTCGGTCTGAGGACGATGGCCTTTATCATGGTTCCCTCCACGGTCGGCCTTATAGTTCTGGCGAACCCTATCGTTGGTCTGCTCTACGAGCGTGGAAGCTTTACTCCAGAGGATACGGCCCTCGTCGCGGATATCCTCGTCGCCTACTCGGTAGGGCTCATCGCCTACGCAGCGTACTTCCTGATAGTCCGCGCGTTCTACTCTCGGCAGAACACCCGAACGCCCGCCCTCCTGAACGTTGGAGTCTTCTTGCTCTACGCGGCCCTCGCCTACGGTCTATCGGACCTCGTAGGAGTATCCGGTCTTGGGTTCGCGCTCTCGGCAACCAGTACCGTCTTCGCCCTACTCGGCCTCGCGGCGACGAGAGGCGAGATCGGACGCCTCGGCGGCCGGCGTCTCTTGCGCTCTTTCTCTAAAGTCCTGGTCGCCGGAGCCGTAATGTACGCCTTCGCTCTCGTTGGCGCGATCTTCCTCGGTACCGGCTCGGGCTTCCTCGAACGCGTACTAGTACTCGCTGTGGTGGGAAGCATCTCCCTCTCCGCCTACCTCGGGGCGGCTTATCTACTCGGAGCCGAGGAGTTGAAGTCCGTCCTCGCGTTGCTGCGCCGGAAGTTTAACAACTGACGCTCAACCACCGGTAACGCTTGGAGGGGCGGCCTGTCGCCGGGGCCTGACATCGCAACTCGGTGACTCAAGCAGCATCGGTATCACGGAGAGCGCCGATGGTGTACCCGGCGCTACATATGCGACCGTAACCCGCTAAAAAGTTGCTCTGAGCCGGGTGTTGGCTTAACCTTTGAGCTGTTTTGGGGGACGGATTATCCGCCTTGCGCCTGCCAGACGCCTGCGGAGATGTCTCTGAGCAGGGCTTTGCCTACCTCCACGTCCGCCGAGCCGTGCTTGCTGAAGATGGCTACCGCGTAGGGGTTATCCTTGTGGGCGACGATACCGGCTTCGTCGTAGACTTTATAGAGCCAGCCCCCCTTGTTGGCTACCTTTGTGTCTTCGGGCAGACCGTCTCTAAGAGACGACTGGAGGTCGTTGCGGCGCATGAGGTCGATCATCTGCTGGCAGCTCTCGGGGCTCGCCGCTTGGCCCGTGGAGACGTTTTTGAGGATGTTCGACATATCGCGAGGCGTAGTACGGTTGTCGAGGAGAGGGATGGCCGCCCGCTCGCTGGTTACCTCCTGGTAGAGCACTGTGTTGGTAGCGCCCAAAGAGGCGACGACCGCGTTTACGTACTCCGGACCACCGACGAGGCGCGTGAGGGCGTTGGTCGCCACGTTGTCCGATTGGGTCATCATTACCCTCAGGTACTCCTCGACGGTATGGTAACCTCCGGCCTCCTGGAACTGTAACGTCCCGGCTCCGGCCGCCCAGTCCTCGGGAGCCGTTGCGAACTCCTCATTCAAGGAGAACTTCCCCTCGTCCATCCGCCTGTAGACGGCGACCATTATCGGGATCTTTATGACCGAGGCGCTGAAGAAGGTCTCGTCCGGGTTGACCCCGTAGCCCCAACCCCCTTCAAGATCCTGCACGTATACCCCGGCGGTCCCGTCGTAGACCGTCCCGTACTTCTCGATGGTCTTGCGCGCCTCTTCGAGCCCCTCCTCGACTCGCTCGTGGTCCTCCTCGGGTACCTCCTCGGAGGCCGCTTTGGCCACCGGCGCCTCCGCCGCGTCGACGGTGGGCAGGTAACCCGGCTCCACAGGCTCCGCGAGGAGCCCGGAAGGCTCGGAGATGGCTGCGTTTTGCGGGTAGACGGAGCCTATTAGGTCCTCGGGCACTCCGTCTAACACGACGTCCTCGTACTCTGGATTCTCCGGCTCGTCTGCTCGGATGGACTTTAGGGCCGTCCACGTCTCGCCCTGCCGCTTGAAGAAGAGCATGTAGACTCCCTCGTCCTTCGGCCCTTCGACACGCACGGAGGCCCACGCCGGATCTAGTTTGCTCTTGTAGATACCCTTGATGCTCTCAGGGGTCATGCCCGGTATCTCGGCGGCTACGGCCTTGTAGGCGAGGCTCTCCGGCGTCTCCTCCGACTGGTCTGCGGCAGCTTCGGGAACGGGGCCCTCCTCCGGGGCGGGAGACTGCACGGGGGCCGACGGCTCTTCGTTCGACGAAAGGGATGCTTTGCCGGACAACGTCGAGAGGTACTCCCCAATACTCCCCGTACCGCCCGAGGCAAAGTCTAGGGCGAGAAGGGCACACGTTACGGAGGCTATCAGGATAGCCAGCATTCCCAAAGACCGCCACCGTCTACGGAGACCGAAGAGCTTGCGGCGGCTCATGTTTCAGCCATTCTCTTCCAGCCGGCGCTGCGGCCAGAAGCTCTTGAAGCGCTTTCTCACGCCCGTCCTTTACCAAAGAGAAGGGCGGGTCGGAGAACTTGAACGAACCCTACCGATATCTTCGGCAAGACTACCGTTCCCTCTAAGCTTTCCAGGTAACCGATTCTGTCCCCCAATGTTGCTCTGCGATCATCGCAGCCTTTGCCATCGGGTATCCTAGCATAAGGGCGGCATCTTGCTCTGGAGTGTTTAATAGATGTGGAAGACTTGCTGCAAGCCGTACCGAGGCCGCAGGGGATAGTCCGGCTTGGACTTTGCAGGGTCGCTCCTTTACACTCTGGTTCTTGATCTACCCCACACGACGCACCGTACGGAACAGATAGTAGAGTTGCGTTACGACGAAGGAGGAAGAAAGGTAGTGGAGACGGACGGGCGGCTACACCGGCGTCCAGGCGGAGAACCCGCGCAGAGACCAGAAGGAAGACCGGGGTCCGCGAGATGAGGGCGACGGTCCGGCCGCTCGATGACAGCACCAGTCTTCGTGAGGGCACGGACAGGCTGCGCGCGCTCGTATATCCCGCCGCGCAGGACTCTCACGACCCAAGCTGGCATCGCTCCCTATGGAGGTGGCTGGGGAGCCACCCGCTGGCGGCGGAGCATATGCACCGTTGGGTACTGGCTACCGAAGCGGACGAGGTGGTGGGCCACCTCGCGGCCACGCCCCAGTGGTACCGAATTAACGGGCACAGAGTGATCGCCCACACGCCCGCTGACTATCAGGTGCTCCCCCAGTATGGCTTTCAAGCTATCCTGCTCATGCGCAAGTTCTTTCGCACCGTCGAGAACTGCGTCTCCATAGACATGCTGCCGTCGGTCATCGCGGTCGAGATGCGGTTCGGTGCCGCAGAGGCGGGGGAAATGCAGTACACGGCGAAGCTGCTCAACGTCTCAAGGCTCCCCGCGCCGCCGCTACCTTCGCGCATAAAGAAGCTCCTCAACCTCGAGGAGCGACAGGTCCTGAACACCCAGCCTGCCCCGGCGTATGCTGATCGGCCCGGCACGGACCCCCAGGGGTTTCACGAGAACGTGGTACCATCGCCTGTTCGTCCGCGCGCCCCGATCCCCACGCCGGTGCAGGGCCTACTAAACGGGGGGCTCCAGGTCGTCGATAAAGCTCTTGGCAGCGCCTTCGGAGGCACGTTGAAGGTGGAGGTCCTAGACGAGTTCGACGAGTCCTTCGACGAGATGTTCGAGAAGGTAGCCGCCGAGGTGCCCGTCTTGGCGGAGAAGAACGCCGAGTTTCTGCGTTGGCGCTACGGGCCCGGTTCGCCCCAGCACCCGGTGACTATCCTCGCGGTGAGAGGCCGTGAGGGTCTCCTCGGCTACGCCGTGCTCGGGGTTACGATAAAGGGATTCTTCGACGGTCTGCGAGACGGTTACGTGCTCGATCTCACGGCGCTCCCGGGACGTCAAGATGTAGCGAGGGCGTTGCTTCGGGAGGTGGTTGGTCATTTCAGACGAGCCGGTGTGCCTCTCTTAAGGTACCGGTTTCTTGAGTCGCCCACCTCGCCGCAGAGGAGTGATCTCCTGAAGCTAGGCTTTTTCCCCCGCAAGGGACGGCGTAACAGGTTGCTCGTAAAGTTCGCGGATCCTGGCCTGCACAAAGCGGCCCGCGACATAAACAGCTGGTCGTACAGCATCGGCGACGGTGAGGCGACCTTCTGGGTTCGTTTAAGTTAGATATAGGAGGCTACTACTATGGCAGTTAACACCGAGAACGTGAACGCTGAGATACGCGGCTGGCTGCAGGAGAACGTGACGGGGAGCCGGGACATTCCCGACGACTACGCGCTCATCGAGAACGGCGTTCTAACGTCACTACAGACCGTTGAGCTGGTCATGTTCCTTGAGGACAGGTTCGGCATTACCGTCGAGGACGAGGAGCTAGACGAGGAGAACTTCGGTTCGATCGACGCGATCACCAACCTGGTGGCCGGCAAGACTAGTTGAGCATGCGCCCGGAGTTCACGTTTAACGACCTGCTCCACAATTCCGTCGAGCGCGATCCCGGCAAGGTAGCCATCGTTGACGGCAAGAGCGAGCATACCTACGAAGATCTGTCCCGAGAGAGCGACGCTCTCGCCGCCGCGCTTCAGGACGCGGGGGTGGCGAAAGGCGAGCGAGTCGGCATTCTCATGGACAAGTACTGGGAGGCGATAGTGGCGATGCTCGCCGCTACGCGGATCGGTGCGGCCTTCGTGAACGTCAACCCGATGCTCAAACCCCCGCAGGTCCGCTATATAGCCGAGGACTGCGACATCCGCGTGATGATTGGAGATTCTTCCAAGCTCGACGACATGGAGCCAAAGACGGCAGAGAGGGCGTTCTACAGGGGTGAGAAGCCTGATTCGCCCGGCGTCTCCGGCGAGCTCGTGGACCTCGCGGAGGTCCTGCACGGGGGCGACAAGCCCAAGAACGTGAGCGTCTCCGAGGTCGACCTGGCCACTATCCTATATACGTCTGGCTCGACCGGGATGCCAAAGGGGGTCTCGACAAGCCACCGTAACTTCGTGTCGGGGGCTCAAATCGTCTCCACATATCTGGAGAATACCAGCGACGACCGCATCCTCTCGGCGCTCCCGCTCAACTTCGACGCCGGTCTCAACCAGTTCACTACCTCGTTGCGCGTAGGTGCGACGCTTGCCCTCCTACGCTCGAGGTTGCCGGGGGATCTGCTGAAGGGGTTGCGCCGGCACGAGATCACCGGCGTCACCGGGGTGCCGCCGCTGTGGTCGCTCCTGCTCCGGGGCTCGAAATCGATAGAGGAGGAGCCGCTAACACGCTTGCGCTATATCGCCAACACCGGCGGGCGCATCCCCCAGGCCAACCTCGACGAGCTGAGACGCCTCCTTGAGCCCTCCGGCACGAAGATATACCTGATGTACGGTCTCACGGAGGCGTTCCGTTCCACCTATCTTCCGCCAGAGGAGATAGACCGCGGGACCGAGTGCATAGGCAAGGCTATCCCTGACACCCAGATCATGGTGATCAACAAACAGGGCGAGGAGTGCGCACCCGGTGAGGTTGGTGAGCTTGTACACCGGGGCCCGACGGTCGCGATGGGCTACTGGGGCAAGGAGGAGGCGACGCGCAAGGCGTACCGTCCTAACCCGCTCGCGCCCCCGGAGTTACTGGACGTCGAAAGGGTCGTCTACTCCGGGGATCAGGTCCGGCGCGACGAGGAGGGCTTCCTCTACTTCGTTGGCCGCGAGGACGCGATGATAAAGTCCCAAGGCTACCGTATGAGCCCCGAGGAGATAGAGAATCTTCTAATAGGCTCGGGCCTCGTACACGAGGCGTGCGCCTTCGGGGTGCCGGACCCGAACGTCGGTCACCAGGTCATGGCGGTCGTCTCGCTCAAGAACGGCGGCGACGAAGATGTCCTCGAGCAGATCCGGGAGTATACCGTGAAGAACGGACCGCCGTATATGGTGCCTAAAGAGATAATCGTCCGGGACGAGTTGCCAAAGACTCCTTCCGGCAAGATAGACCGAAAAGGGATAAGCAATGCTTACGCAAACAGATAAGGCCCAGGATCTCGCGAAGCGGTTCGGCGGCTGGCAGGACGGTGAGTTCGCCCCCGGCGGTACGCCTGTGGGCCGGATCGCCGAGCAGTACGGTACACCCTTCTACCTCTACCACGGCGACATGATCGTGGACCGCGTCCGTCGCGTGCGGAACGCGCTGGGCGGGGACGTCGAAGTCACTTACTCGGTCAAGGCCAACCCGAACCTCGCCGTTTGCCAGCTCATCGCCCGCGAGCGCCTCACCGGCGCCGAGGTAGCCTCCTCGGGCGAGCTAGTCGTGGCGCGTACGGCGGGCTTTGACCCTGAGGATATCGTCTTCGCCGGCCCCGCCAAGACCGGCGAAGAGCTGAGAATGGCTGTGGATGAGGGTATCTTCGCGGTCAACGTAGAGTCTGTGAACGAGATCGACCGTCTCGCCGCCGTCGCTAAACAGCAGGGCAAGAGAATAGGCGTCGGGCTCCGTATCAACCCCGCCGCCCAGCTTATGGGTTCCCAGATGCGTATGGGAGGAACGGTCGGGCAGTTCGGCCTGGACGAGGCAGACCTCGCCGAAGCGGTCGAGAGGACGCTCTCCTACCCGGACCAGTTGACGTTGCGCGGCATTCACGTATACACGGCCACGCAGGTCTTCGACGCGGATGCGCTTCTGGAGCATTGCCGCAATATCTTCGAGCTGGCGTTACAAACCGCCGACCTAGCCGGACGGCCGCTACAGATGGTCGACTTCGGCGGCGGCTTCGGGGTGCCGTACTTCGAGAAGATGGAGGACTTCGACCTGGAGAGGTTCGGCCTGGGGTACCAGGAGCTCCTCGCCCGGTACCGCGCCGACCCGCGCTTTGAGGGCTCTCGCTTCGTCTTCGAACTCGGGCGCTACCTCGTCGCCGACGCGGGCGTCTACGTCACGCGAGTGGTGGATGTAAAGGACATGAAGGGTAAAACCTTCGTCACGACCGACGGCGGGATGAACCACCATCTAACCGCAACCGGGAACATGGGGCAGGTCTTCAGGAAGGCGTACCCCATACTTAACCTCAGCAGGATGGGAGGGGAGCCGGGCGAGCCGGTGGCGGTGGCCGGACCGTGCTGTACGCCGCTGGACATGTTCGGGACCAGCATACCCATAGGCGAGCCGCAGCCGGGCGACCTCGTAGGAGTGTTTTACAGCGGGGCGTACGGTTTCAGCGCCAGCAACCTAGGCTTTCTGAGCCACCCGAACCCGGCTGAGGTCTTGATCTGGGAGGGCGAGCCACGCCTGTTGCGCCCTGTCGGCAAGCCCGAAGACGTCCTCGCGGGCCAGAAGGCGCTTCTCTAACGCCTGAGAATTCATCTCGTTACTCGGCAGAGGTAGGAGCACAACTTTGATCCCGCAATCCACACAGGTAACGGCTGTTTACAAGGTCAGGGAGATAAAGAACGCCGGGCGGAGTGAATGGGACAGCTTGCTTAAGGGCGCTCCCGGAGGCGGGCACGTACTTCAGAGTCATGAGTGGGGCGAGTTCAAGAAGCAAATCGGTTGGCAGCCCGTGCGGCTCGTGCTTGAGAGGGACGGGGAGGTTGTTGGCGTCGGGCAGTTCCTCGTCTATAACACGGCTCCGGTTCCCGGCAGCCTCTGGTACTGCACCAAGGGCCCCTGGCTACCGTGGCACGACGAGGACGCCGTGCGGGCGTTCTTCGAAGGCGTTCGGAACCTCGCCCGGCGCCGGGGCGCGCATACCATCAAGATAGAGCCCGAAGTCTTCGAAGAGGAGAAGGACGTAAAGGAGCTTCTCTTTGCCGAGATCGGCTTCAAAAAGGCCCGCTACGACCTGAACCATAAGACGACCATGCTCATCGACCTGAGCGTTTCGGAAGAGGAATTGCTCGCGAAGATGAAGAGCAAGACACGCTACAACATTCGCCTTGCCGCCAGAAAGGGCGTTGAGGTTATAGAACCTCCTTTCGAGGAGGCGTGGGAGGCATTCTTCGACCTGCTAAACACCACCGCCGACCGGAACGGCTTCTCCATAAGGAGGTCGCCGGAGTACCTGCAAGACGTAATGCGGAAGATGCACGACGCGGGCAACGGGCGCCTGTTCTTCGCTACCCACGAGGGTATGCCGCTAGCCGGCATTTACTCCTTCACCTTTGGCGAGAAGTACTGGTACACTTACGGCGCCTCCAGGGACGAGAAGCGCAACCTTATGCCCACCTACCTTTTGCAATGGGAGGTTATGCGCTGGGCCAAGCGTAACGGTCTGAGGTACTACGATATGGTCGGCGTGCCCAATCCAGAGAACCTCAACGAGGGCGACTCTCTGTGGGGCGTCTACAAGTTCAAGGTCGGCTTCGGCGGGGAGATCGCCGACTCCTTGGGCTGTCTAGACCTTCCTATAAGACCCACGCGCGCCGCCGCCTGGCACAAGTTCGAGCCTGTTTATTATCGTCTCTACCAGAAGATGAAGAACAACGTATTCTATTAGCGGTCGGCTGGCGCCAGTCTATAGTAGACCGGTTGTTTAGCGGGGCTGCGCCGCACGAAGCTTCTTATACGTGAAAAGCTTACATTTAGGAGAGCACGACCGCCGGAGAGTAGCTACCTGCGGTAGAGAAATAATGAAGACAGATAGCTACTCCCTTACTCCCTGCTATAAACCCTACTATGGGTTTACCGGCGCTATCTCAAGCTCCTCCGAGTCGGCTGCGATGACCTTGCCCTTCTCATCCGTGAGGGGCTTATAGCTGTCCTTGTGGAGCTCGCCGTCGAAGATCACCTCGCCGTTCTCCGTCACCTTCTGGTAAGTGATCCACTTGGCTTCCTCGGGGGTTCTGTACTCGGGCTCGGAGTCCATCTCAACCTTTTTACCGGTAGGCTTACCCCAGATCTCCGCGTATATGTATCCATCGTCCGCCACCCTCTCCTGGAGAAGCACGTAACCGTCCGTGGTATTCTCGAACTTCATGTCCAGTGCCCCAAACCACACTGTCGCGTCCAGGCCTGGCCTGATATAGGGTAACTGTGCGTAATGTGGATGACGCTCTATTACGTCTAGTCCCGCGTAGTTGGCGGCCATGTACAGCGTCGAGGAGACTTGACAGAGCCCGCCGCCGTCCGCCTTCTCCTCCTTGCCTTCGATAATGACTTTCGTTTTGTTGTACTTTAGTGGAGCGACGACCTCGTTGACGGAGAAGACCTCACCCGGCGCCAGGAACGTTCCGTTTATGGCGCTGGAGGCGATCTCGAGATTCTCCGCCCGCTCGCCATCTTCGTCGGGTACTATCGCGTAGTTGGTCCGGTAGCTCCCGATAAGCTCCGTCGGCTTGAGCGCCTCGGCCTCCTCAGTAGTCAACTCCGGTTCGGTAACCGTGACCGGCACCTGGAAGTTGCGCTGACCTTGGAAGAGACCCGCCTCGACGCTACCGAAGAGTTGCTCTTCCTCGATCTGCTTGCCTGCCTGGCCCTCGACGACGGAGACCCCGTTGCCCTGAACCTCGAACTCAGCCTCGGCCGCCTCGACCGTAAGGTCGTCGAACATATCGGAGGCGACCTTACGGAAGCTCTCCTGGTCTAGGCCGACACGCAACTCGCCACCCTCTGGCGTAAAGCTGAGGGTCTGCCCGATCTCCTGTGGCGAGAGCGTCCAATTCTCCCCCTCGGCGCTCAGGGTGACCGTCCCTGAGGCCATCGCCTGCTGCGCCTTTGCGGCAGCCGACTCGGCGGCGGAGGGCAGGACCGCGGGGGTTTGCGTTTCTCCGGCGACCTCGACCTCTCCGCTCATGGTATTGAGCGCCTCGTCTACGTTCGCCGCCGTGGCGTCGACGTCCATGTTGTACCCCTCTTGAGCCTCCACGGCCTCGGCCTGGGCGCCGCTAACGTTCACGGTAGCGTCTCTCGGCTCCACGTTTACCCGCGCGGCGAGCTTCTGGATCTCGGCACGAGCGGATACCCGGTCGTAGTCCACTACCGGCGGGATAGTTACAGTGTTCCATGCAGCCACCAACCGGTCGCCGAGACGCTTGAGAACGCTGCCCTCACGCCCGACGTTGTACGCATCTTCCACGGTACCAGCCGGGTCGAAGCTCAGGCCCAGCCTCTGTGAGCTCAGGGATAAATCTTCAGGCGCGCCGGTAAAGCGGATCTCCCGCAGGTCACTCGACGCTTGCTGTTCGACCAGCGCGCGTGCTTCATCTGGTGTCTTGCCGCCCAGGTCTACACTCCCCACCGCGACGCCGCGATAGATCTCACCCTGGTTGCTCCAGTAGTCCGCCGCCACCAGCAGCGCCAAGACGGCGCAGAAGACGAGCACGGGCGCGACGATTCTCCGCCGGCCTCTCTTCAGCCTGCGCTTGTAGGAGCCGCCGGCGGTATTCCTAACTACGAAACCGCCGCCTGTGCTTACCCTGTCTTTAGGATTTTTAAGGCTCAACGGTTGTCCTCCACACGTGATCCCATATCGACCTGCAATCGGTCTTGGGAGAGGCCCCCTCCTCCTCCTGCATATCAGCAACACCTCGACTCTGCCTCGGCGATGCTTCGTCGACAAAGGCTAACATGGTCCGGAGGGTTACGCCAGCTTCTGCAGGCTGTCTACGCATCATTCGCTTACGTTCGTATATCCGCAAGGTCCTTGCACCAAAAGTCGGGAGGCTGCTACTAGAAACGGTAGTTCGATTATGAGCAAACCGCTACTCTTTGTGGTCGCTTTGTGATTTGTGTGCAAGCCTATCCGCAATCGCGGAGGACGCCTCGCGCGCTCTCCCTTTCTCTAGGCATTATCTCCCTGCTCGAGAGAGTTCTTCACGTAGACCCACCAGGGTCCTACCTTTTCGGCATGGTAGCGGGCGTTGAGCCGGCCCATCAGCTCACGCTTGTGCTCGTAGGTTAGGTGCTGGTTGAACAGGATCTGGCCTTCGGCGAGGAAGGTGAGCACGTCAGGGTTGGATGCTTCGAGGTCGTCGAGCCAGCCGTTAAAGCCTCCGGGCGTCTCGCCTTCTATGTATCTGTCTACCCCGGCGGAGAGCCAGAGGTAGGGGCTGGGGTTCTCCCGATGCAGGAGCACCAGAACCTGCGGCGAACCTATGGAGGCTATCTTTGCGTCGTCCCCGTACCGGTTCTCGATCTCCTGTGCCCCCGCCCTCTGGGCTGGCAGGGTCACGGTTGTACCGGTCAACCTCTGGGCGGCGCCCGCGTTGATCGCCTCAAAGGTATTGCCGATTGCTATAGCGATTAGGATCACGCCGAGGAGCGCCGCCGGAACCCGCGGCGATTCGGCGCGTCGGATCCAGGTAGCTACGAAGGCCCCGAACCCGATAGCCGCGTACGGGAGGAAAACGTAGAAGTCGTCGGCGAGTTGGAAGTCTCGTATGGACCACAGGATAGGGCCCGGAAGGGTGACGAGGATCGGGGCGAAGCGATACTCGAAAGGCCTCTTTATATAGAGGCGCAGGATGAAGAACAACCCGATCAGGATGGGAACCAACATCGTAGCGTAGGGCAAGATAATGTTGCTCGCCGCCCCGGCTAGCTGCGGCCCGAGATTGAAGCTGCCCCGTACCAGGTAGGTGGTGTTAAACACGAGCATCCCATCGACAAGGTACTTCAGGGCGCCGTGGTAATAGTAGTACGCCAGGATTGCCAGGAGCGGGACGGAGATTCCTGCAGCCGCCCGCAGCGTCGCCCCGAAGCGCGCCTCTCTCGGGCGCAGAATGGCAAGAAGGAAGGTCACAAACGGGAAGAAGCCCATTAGCTGCCATATAAGGAACGCCAGAGAACCGAAGAAACCTGACCAGAACCACCTCTTTTGGGTCGCGAAGAGCAGGCACAAAACCTCGAAGAGGACCATCGGGGTCTTTGGCTCGGGACCCGAGGAGGCGGGCTGGGCGAAGCCGTAGAAACCGAGGAAGGTCAGAGCTGCGAAGAGCCCCGCCCTCTCCGATCGAAACACGTTCTTGCCGAGCAGGTAGACCCCCACGACGGTGAGGCAGGCGGAAGCGAAGAAAACCCCGCGTACCGTGTAGATGTCGTCCCAACCAAAGATCTGGGAGATCACTACGCCGAGTCCGGCGATCATGGGCGCGAGAGGCCCTTTGTGGTCAAAGACGCCTGCATAAGGCGGTATGCCTTCGGCTACCCTCTGACCTCCGTAAAGATAAATGGAGTAGTCGCGGAGCAATACTCCGTCGAAGCCGTAAAGACCGTAGACGAAGACAGCCAGAGCAAGGATGAGGAGCGGCAAAGCTAACTTCCTCGTCCAGGTACGGAGATCCTTATATGTAGCGCTCTTGCTTATCAGCGCGGCCTCTCAGGGAGCTTGACAAAGCCCGGCTATAATAAACGCCCGTCGAGCCCTCCGCAATCGCTGCGTGGGCGGGGCTCGACGCCTCCGCGCTCCTCTGTGTGGCCCTTCGCCAGAGAACGCTTGCTAACGGGAAATGATGTTCTTGGAGCGAGCTGCGTAGCGACCGGACGAAGTGGGTCGAGGAGGGGTGAGGCTCGGTCCGATCTCGCCGGAGGAGATGCTCTAGGAAGACACAACGACTCGAACGGCAGGTCGAAGGAGATGTTCCACGGGCTCGCATCAACAACGGCTCACGTACCGTGTAGCGCGAGGCTCAACGACCTCGCGTAACTGGCTCAGACAGGGCAACGAAGAACTTCAACCCGTGCCTGAATCGGGGTAAAAGTAACCATATAGTGATCTGTCGGCAGCCTCAAGCAGAGCGTCCTTCTCGATACTCTTTGTCACTAAACGTTTGTTAAACTGCTCCTTCTATGACGCAAGCGCAGGACAACGTCGAGACGTCACAAGAAGCATCGCGCTCGCTTCTGAGCCGCCACGACTGGGTATACCTGTTGAGCCTGCTGGTACCCTTCATCCTGTACGATCTTGTCTTGAAGGGCGCCCTGGTTTTCTCTCGCCCCGAGGACCCTGGCTTTTGGGGAGCCTTGGGGCTAATGCGCTCAGATCTTCTGTTTAACCTGGGGTACGCGCTGCTCTGGATCGGGCTGTTCGCTATAGCTAGGAGGGGCGCCTCGCGTTGGATCGTCGCCGGGCTCTTTCACCTGTCCACGCTCCTCGTCGCCTTGATAACGACCAGCGCATATCAGTATTTCAAGGTCACCGGTTCGACGCTCGACTCTGACTACATCTACCTCTGGCTCTACTCTCCCGAAGGTACAGGGGGGGCCATCGCTAGCGAACTGACCACGGGCATACTAGTCGTGCTCACGGCTATTCTTGTCTACACGATTCTTGGTCCCTGGCTGGTGACTTGGTTCTTGGGCCGCTGGCGCGGCTTGTCCGAGGGCAGGCCAGCGGGGGTTTCCTGGCTGCGCGTCGCTGGTGTCGGACTAGCGGTGTACGCTCTGTTCTCGTTCTCGCTTCTCCCCGGCGGTGGCTCGACGGGCGCGAGCAAGTCCTTCTCTCGGGACGCCTTGGTCAACGTAATCATGAGCGCCACCGAGGTGGCGGAGGGACAGAGTCTGCCCGACCCCTCCTCTCAGCCTGTCGAGGCTGCGTCCGAGGCGAGCCTGAAGCCCGTGAGCTCGGGGGAGAAGCGAAACGTCGTCATGGTCTTTTTAGAGTCCACCCGCGCAGGCGCTACTACCGCCTATAACAGCGACCTTAGCACGACGCCGTTTCTGGCCTCGTTGGCGGATAGAAGCTTGCTTGTAAACAAGGCGTACACGGTCGTCCCTCACACCCACAACGCCCTCGCCGCGACCAACTGCGGCATCGCGCCTCCGTTGGACCCGTGGGGGACGAAGGTGCTTAGTTACTACGAGCCGCCCACCGCCTGCCTACCCGAACTCCTCAGCGAGCAGGGATACAACAACGTCTACTTCATGTCTCAGGAGGGGAGCTTCGAGAGTAGCCCGAGGATCCTGGAGAACATCGGCTACGAGGAGTTTCGCTCGGTGGATACGATGGACAAGGAGGGCTTCGAAAAGACGAATTACTTCGGCTACGAAGACGAGGTTATGCTAGAGCCGAGCAAGGAGTGGTTGGAGGAGAACGGAGACGAGCCTTTCCTCGCTACATATCTCACCTCGGCCCCTCACCACGACTACCTCGCCCCGGAGAAGCGTTACGGGGGCAAGCAATTTACCAACGACGAGTTGATCAACCGTTACTTGAACAGCGTCCGCAACCAGGACTTCTTCCTGAAAAACCTCTTCGATCAGTACAAGGAGCTAGGTCTCTACGAGGATACGGTCTTCGTCATCGTCGGCGACCACGGCGAGGCCTTCGGAGAGCACGGCCGCTACCAGCACGACAACGCGATCTACGAGGAGGGCCTGAGGGTGCCGCTCATTATCCACGACCCCAGGCGGTTCGAGGAGGGCGCGCGTCTGACGGGACCGGTCAACCAACTCGATCTCTTACCGACCGTGGCGGACCTTTTGGGCTACGAGGTCCAAGGCGGGGAGTATCCAGGTTACTCGCTACTAGGGCCGATCCCCGCCAATCGCACCCTCATGGCGAGTTGCTGGAATGCGGCTGGATGCCTGGCGAGCATCAAAGGCACTGAGAAGTACATCTATCATTTCGACGATAAACCCGAAGAGCTCTTTGACCTCTCCAAAGACCCAGCCGAGAAGAACAACCTCGCCGCTCAGAACCCCCAAGAGGTCGAGAGGCG
>DASQMR010000074.1:0-3259 GCA_035645375.1 Rubrobacteraceae bacterium | reverse complement strand
AGCTCCGAAGCCTCGCCTACGGCAAGTGATACTTTCGAGCCCTTCTCTGCCACCTTCCCACCCGGCAGCGACTGCTTGAGCACCCTGCCTGCGTCTTCTTGGGGGCTTTTGCGGAGCCGGACCTCGGTCTCCAAACCGGCGTCCGCGAGACGCTCTTGCGCCTCCTGCTCGGTCGTGACCTCTACGCCTGGAACCTTAGGCTCCTCCGATTCTGACGACTTCGCTCCGACTTCTATGGGAGGTCCCCCAGGTGCGCCTCTCAGGACCTCGGAGATGGTGGCTGCGCCGGCTGCGCCGGAATCTCGCAAGACGTTCCAGCCGCTAGCAGCGCTGAGCAGCGCGAGGAGCGCGAAGGCTGCCACGATTGGAAACCACTTCTTCCCGTGCGGCCCGGTAGCGCCGGGCGCGAGTGCCGCGAGGGGTGAGGCCGCTGAGGTTCCCAGAGCGGCGGTGGTCGCCTCATCTGCGGACGAGTCGACCGGTAACAAACCGTCCCGTACTCGCTCAAGGTCTTTGATGAGCTGGCATGCACTCGCGTAACGATCGTCGGGATCTCTGCGGAGGAGCCTCATGACCAAAGCGTCGGTGCCCTCAGGAATCTTGGGATTCAACTCCCTCGGATGAGGCGGCGGTCCGCCCGCGTGCGCGGCGGGCAGGTCCGACAGACTTTCGACCTCGAACGGCACCCTGCCGGTTAGCATCTCGTAGAGGACGATGCCCAAAGAGTAGAGGTCGCTCGCGGGACTAACCGACTCGCCCATCGCCTGCTCCGGGGAGATGTAGTGGGCGGTGCCGAGGATGTCTCCGTGATCGGAGATCGTGGTCGTCTCTGCCGCCCTAGCTATGCCGAAGTCCGCAACCTTCACGTGGCCCGAGTCGGTGATGAGGATGTTGTGCGGCTTTATGTCCCTGTGGATGATGCCATGCTCGTGGGCCGCCTGTAGAGCCTCACCTATCTGCAACGCTACGGCCGCAGCCGTGCGCGCGGGCAAGGCACCTTGGCTCCTGATCCTACGTTTGAGGGTGCCGCCGGGGAGGTACTCCATCACTATGTAACATGTCCCGTCCCGAGTCTCACCCCAGGCAAAGACGGGTACTATGTGCGGGTGGGAGAGAGAAGCGGCACTACGTGCCTCGTACCTGAAGCGCTCGACGAACTCGTGGTTTTGTGCGAGGTGATCCTTGAGGAGCTTGAGGGCCACGGGCCTATCGAGCACCTTGTCGTGGGCCAGGTAGACATCCGCCATCCCTCCGCTGCCTGCCAGATCCCAGATCTCGTATCGCTCGTCAATGAGAGTCTTGTCCATAATGCAAACAACACCCCTTAGGGGTTTACGCCGGGTGTCGGCAGCAAAGTCTTCAAGGATTTCCCACTTCCTTTGGTTGCCCTTTCGATCTTAGTTCTATAGGCCGACCGTAAAGGGACAGCAACACTGCGGTAACGATTCGGTAACGCAACCTCCACTTTTGAGATCACTTGTGAATAAGCTCATCCGAAGCTTCTACTGTAAAGGCCCACAGGTAAGAATACGGTTTCGTAACGCTCCCGTAAGCGCGCTGCTTTAGTAGCTAGCGTCTGCAAGTTTGAGCAGGCTAGATTGACGCTGTGGCTAGCAGAGCAAGGCTCTCGTACCAGCAGAAAGACCCTGCGGCACAAATCGTGCGGGAGAAGAACCTTAAGTACCGCGACTGCGGCTCCTCTGAACCTTGCCGGGGGACGAGGCTCGGGCGCACCCTGGTTGTGGTGCTGACATCGTGATGCGGTGCGTAAACTGCGAGAGTGAATCCGAAATGACCCTCGTCCTCTCTCCGAGGGGGTCTAAGGCACTTGGCCGCGGCCATGCGCTCCAAGACGACTCATAGGTGCCCTGAGAGCCTCTCACGATCACGTTTTCGCGGGTTCCCCCTTCGCGTTGCTGCACGGTTGCTGCACAAGCGCTTGCCCTAGCATTCGGAGCGCTCATCGTTGTACGGTGTTTAACCTGCAAAACAGCGCATTTCCGGAGTGGAGCCGAGGGGACTCGAACCCCCGACCTCCGCCGTGCAAAGGCGGCGCGACACATTGCTTGGCCTTTCCGGAGCTTGCAAAATAGCCGCAAACGAGCGCATTTCTACTCTACCGCCTTTCCTGTTGTTTCAGGAGATTTACTCGGGTTGCTGCACGGTTGATGCACACACAGAGTGCTCTCAGCATCTCATCTACTACATCAAAGGTAGAGGGCGACATGACGGCTGGGCATCATTCGACCTCAAACAAACGCGAACACTACTTGAGGGTGCTCTTACGCCGACTACGAGTTCGGGGCAATACTTTTCGAGGAGGAACGCAATTCAAGCATCTACTGTACCCTTTGTTGTACGTACGTGATGCGTTACCTACTGGGGGAACATAGGAGAGGGGCAGATTGATGGACGTTCGCGAAACAACTCTGAAGAGTTTGATCCAAGGGGAGAAACAGTTGTTTGTCGACGTGTCCGGCACGAGTATCTCCTTTCTTGCCCGCTCAACTCTTGCCGTTCGCATCTGGCCGACTGTGCGATCTCCGACTGGATAGAATTCGGTCTATGCCAGCTCGAGCGTATGATGTGGTCTTCGTCGGCGGTGGCTTGGCGACCTTGCTGCTCCTGAGAGAGCTGCGGGGGCGAGCAACACCGTAGAAAGGAAAGAACGGATGAGCCCATTCGCGAGCGCCACGCTCTTGGCTACAGACGGATCGGAGGAGGCAGAACACGCCGCGCGGATGGCGGTCGAGCTCTCGCGGGCGCTCGGCTCCGAGCTGCACGCAACCTACGTCGAGCCTATACCCGAGCCTCTTGCCTGGCCTGAGTCCGCGATTCTCAATCCGGAAGACAAAACCCTGATGCGCGAGCGCGCAGTGGAAAACGCCCGCGAGCGACTCACTCGGGAGGCGCAGAGGATAAAGGGTATGGGCGGCAAGCTCGCCGAGGCCCACGCCCGGAGCGGCCGCCCGGACGCCGAGATCGTACGCCTCGCCGAGGAGCTCGGCTCGGGGCTCGTGATCGTGGGAAGCCGGGGCCTGGGTTCCATGAAGCGGGCGCTACTGGGGAGCGTCTCCGGCTCCGTAGTACGCCACGCCCCAGCTTCCGTTTTGGTAGTGCGAGACGGCGGTCACCTGCCCGGCAGGTTGCTCCTAGCCCTCGACGGTTCCGAGGAGTCCAAGGCCGCTACGCGGGTCGCCGTCGAGATCTCGAACTCCACCGGCTCGGAGTTGCACCTGGTTTTCGCCCTGCCTACGGT
>DASQMR010000073.1:0-19311 GCA_035645375.1 Rubrobacteraceae bacterium | reverse complement strand
CCTATTCTCCCATAGGAGCCGTGGTAGAGTGGGGAGCTGATGTAACGATCATAGTGAGCAACGGCCTCACAGGTCAGCAAAGTGGCGATGCCGGCAACGCTAAAGACGAAGCGCCCGGGTCCGAAGCGAGCCCCACACAGCCCCACTCTTCGAAGAAGGAAGACAGCAACGGCCCTGCAGGCCAGAAAAGCAGCAACAGCATTCACGCGTCCGAGGTGAGCTCCACGTCAATTCAGCTATCGATGAAGGAAAACGGAGATAACAAGCTAAGAAAGCGGGATCAAGCGCCCTCTACTAGATAAGGTCACCCCGCTCTTCAAGGCGTAGAGCTAAATAAGAGGCTGCGCCAATTGGCGAGTGCCGATGTATCAACAACTGAATGAGCGGCGGCTTGGAACGATGCGTCTCAAGGTGCTGTCTAATGACGGAGAGCTTCTTGCGGTCAATTTGGGTTGTAATGTGTCACCACACCTCTCAAAGTGTAGTTCTATATTTACAACAGACGCCTTCAGGTTTCGCGCTCTGCTAAACAACGGCACACAAGAGGTGCGCTTCGAGCGGGTTACGGCAGATTAACTCTTCGTAAGATTACAGGGGAGGAAGGTTACGCTTTCGGGCGTATACTTAATGTATGCCTATAGCGTATGCCCTGACAGGAACTTAGGAGCTAATCCAACGTATGTGGAACGGGTGGAGAGCCTTAGAAACGATCCTCGTCGGGGCGGCACATCCGCAACAGTTGTGGATGTGGTCGAGGTGCGATTTTGCTCCTCAGAACGAGGAACAAAAGAGACTCCCCCAGCACTGTGCGTCTGATGCACTCGCAATGTCTCAAGCTTCCGCCCAGTCCTCTCTTCTCTCGTGATCTCTGCGTCTCAGGGAGGGGAAATAGCCGAACACTTCGGTATCGTGGCAACCACCGTAAAAGCTAAGCGACCTTAAAGCAGCTAATCGGCCAGGTTACAAAACACGGAAGTAAATAAACCGACCCTTAGTCAAGTGCACTCTCCAACGCCCAAACGTTAAAAGAGTACTCTGCATGCACTTTTTGGAGCAGCATGGCGACTCCTGTTACCCTTAGTTCAGCTTGCTCCACGCCGCCAGCGGCAGCCTGGATGCTTTGCGTGGTTAAGTGGGTGTCTGCCACGATGAGCGCTCGGCTCCCCTGCTCGATTGGCCTACCACTTTCGAGCGCAATGAGCCCTTCACTATCGTAGCTAACGACCACGTTTTTCTCTGAGAGTAACGCGAACTCGTAGCCTAGAACTCGGTCTCCGAAGAGATCTCGAACCACCACCAAATCAAAGGGCTGATCCACGATCCGGAGGAGCCTGGATGCCAACTCTCTGAAGCTCGGCGGGCTAGAGAGCGGGTTGCTTCGCATCACCTCCCCGCTGTCTGAGAGCATGCCGATACTTTTCAACAGGATGCGGTTATTCTCGGTATCGCTGACGCTACCTACTCTTTTGTCCGTCACGCTTCATCTCTCCTCGTTTGATCCAAGGTTACTTTCGTGTTTGGCTTAGCGCCGACAACTTTTCTTTGGCGCGTCCCTATCCATCTTGCCCATGCTCCTGCTCGTCGAGCGCCTTCAGGGCCAAGGCCAATACCTCCGCCGCTTTGGTTATGTCGTCTACGTCGCTCCATTCCTGGGGAGAGTGGCTGATGCCGCCCCTACTCGGGACGAAGACCATGCCGGTGGGGGCGACTTTGGCCACGTGCGACGCGTCGTGCGAGGCGCCGCTGGGGAGTACGGAAAAGTTCGTCCCGGCTTCCTCGGCCGCATGCGCCAACCTCTCTCGGACTTGCTTGTGCAAAACTGTCGGAGACTGGTCGGAAAGAAGACTAGCGGAAAGCTCCAGGCTGCGCCGTGCGGCTATTCGCATCGCCTCATCGAGCAGGTCCTCCGCGAGATCGCGCTGGCGCTCCGAGTCGATGTCCCGGACGTCGAGAAAGAGGCGTGATGAACCCGCCACCGTCGTGACAGACCCTGGATCGACCTCCAGACGTCCCACCGTCGCAACGGTGGTGCGCAGAGCTGACGCGCGCCGCTCGGCCTCCAGTATAAACTCGCTGGCGCCTGCGAGGGCGTCGTGACGCAAACGCATCGGTGTCGCTCCTGAGTGATCCGCGCTGCCAGAGAAAAGAAGCTCAACCCTGGTGCTGCCGGCGATGGCGTCCACAACGCCCAGAGAACGGCTGCGGCTTTCTAGCACCCGGCCCTGCTCGATATGAAGCTCCAGGAATGCTGCGACGGAGCCAGGCTCCCAGACCGCGTCGGAAGCCTTTTCCGGCTGTAGCCCGACTTCGGAGGCGCACTCGGCAACCGTGCGCCCCTCGCTGTCGGTCAGCTCACGCAGTGTGCCAGCGGTGAATGCGCCGGTCGCGATGCGGCTTCCGATGCACGGCGCGCCGAAACGCGCGCCCTCTTCTCCGCTGAAGGCCACGACCCGGTAGGAGGACTCGAGGCCTCCCGACTCGGATAATAGACGCGCCACCTCCAGGGCGGCCGCGACCCCCGCAGCGCCGTCGAAGTTACCCCCGTTGGGGACGGTGTCGAGGTGTGATCCTGCGAGGAGCGCCGGATTCGGGCTCGTCCCCGGAAGCTCGGCGAAGGTGTTGCCGACTTCGTCGGTTCTCACAGAGAGGCCCAGGCCCTCGGCCCACCTCTGGAAGAGGTCGTGGGCTTGGCGCTCCTCGGGGCTAAAAGCGAGCCGCGACCACCCCCCGCGCGGATTGCGGCCGATCTCGGAGAGCTTGCGAAGGAAGCGTGTGACGTAGCGTCGATCCGTCTTGGGAAGTGTCCTGTTTTTCATTCAGCCCTGCCCTCTTCCTCTTGCGGATAAGAAACCATGAGAGAAACTCCGGAGAGGTTTCGGGTTCCGGAGGTGTAATTTCGTTTCGTAGAGCCGCTAGCCAATGCCGAGTTCATCCGGGACAAAGAGGTGTTTGTAGCCTACGGAGCTCTCTGTCAAGCGCTCCTCGGCCCCTTCCCGGCGGTCAAGGACGGCAACGACGTGACGAGCATTCGCACCTGCCGCCCTCACGCGGGAGATCGCACGCAGGGCACGCCCCCCGGTGACGACCACATCCTCTATCAGGGTCACCGTTTCCGCGGCGTAGAGTTCACCTTCGACCGCCCGTGGCGAGCCGGGTTCTGCCTCCGGGCGCACAATCACCAGCGGGAGACCGAGCTCTAATGAAAGTGCAGTTCCGAGGGCTACGGCGCCAAGCGCAGGCGCGGCGAGGCGTTCGGTGCCCTCGGGCACGAGCTCGGCCAGGAAGCGTGTGAGTCGCCGAAGGATGGCGGGACGGGTCTCGAAGAGGTACTTGTCGAAGTAGTAGCGCCGCCGCAGGCCACCCGAGAAAATGAAGTCCCCCTCCACGTAAGCTGCGCGCACGATATCTGCGCGCAGCTCAGCCAGAGACTCCTCGCGCGGTAGGCGGAGACGGTGCTCCGACAGGAGGTCTATCCTGCGCCTCATTCGGCACCTCCGAATGGTGGTATGGTTACCGTTACTGTTGCAATGGGCGGCAGACACCGTCTCACACTCACCCAACCACCCCGAAGATGTCTGACATGTCCTGCACCTCCTGAATGGCAAGCAGCCTCTCGTACAGTGAGTCGGAGTTCTCTCTTCCGGCGAGCATCTCGAACTTGGTCCGTAGCTCGTTGGGGTGTGCTGGGTCCGAGTGGTGGCCGTGAGGGTTGTCCACCTGCAGCTCGCGGCTTCCCTCGCGCAGATGGATTTTGACGCGCGCCGGCGCGGAGTCCGGCCAGGCGGTTTCGAGATCTTCCGTGGCGCGCACTTCGACACGCTCCGCGAGCTTCGAGACCTGCTCGTCGGGAGCGAACGCCTCCGGCCGTGTATGACCGTGAAAGATTGCTGCGGCGACCGCGTATGGAGTAGAGAAGCGGGTGGAGAGGTCATTGGGCCGTGCCTGGCGTGCGATCTTGAGGTTGTTCGACACCGTTTCCACCTCAACCCCTACCACGTCGTTAGGGTCGAGTGGACCGAGAGCGAGCACAGCGTCCAGCGCAGAGTGGCTCAAAGCGCACGCGCTGTGCAGCTTCATGTAGTTGCGGGTGATGCGCAACCGCCCGTAGTCGATCGGGGCCCGGAGAACCTCTGGGGCGGCGAGGCTGCCGACGAGCTTCCCGAAACCGACTCCTTGTGCTTCGCGGGAGCCCGTGAAGCCCGCCACGGCCATCCGATTGGCGTTCAGCCCCAGCGCCGCAGCGGTACCGGTGTACGCGTTCCGGGCGGTCGCCCCCTCGAAGCAGGGCTGCCAAACGGGCAGGAGCGGGAGCGTGGCGGCTATCGCCGCCGGCTCGACCGCATCCGCACCACGAATACGTGCGACCGCGACCGCCGCGCCGACCGCGCCGAAGTGGCCATGTGGGTGCAACGGGTAGGTCAGCTTGAAGGCTTCGAAGAGACGTGCGGTGACCTCGTAGCCGCCGAGAACGGCGGCGAGGAACTCGCTCCCTGTGGCATGCAGGGCTTGCGCCGCTGCCAGGGCGGCAGGCACGACATGCATCGCCGGGTGCCCAGTGGGTCGGCACCCCTCGTCCAGCTCCAGAAAGGTGCCGGCCGTCGCGTTCACAAACGCCGCCAAGGTAGGGTCTGCGCTCGGGAAACCCGGGACGAGCAGCTGAGCTGCACCACCGGCCAAGGGGCCAAAGAGGGCTCCATCACCATGCACGTAAAATTTGATTTCGGGCCGCTTGGCGCCCCCGAGGGCCACGCCTATCGTGTCCGCGACGACGCGTACGGCGTGGCCCAGGATGTCCTCCGGCACGCGGTCGAGCTCCAAGCTTGCCGCCGAGGAAGCGAGCGGCTCGAAATCTTGCGCTGGAACCTTGCTATCCACGGCCAACCCGCGCCTGCTGGGCCTGCACGGGCCGTACGATCCTCCCCGCTGAATCTCCGACTGGTTCGCCGTCTCGCATGACTACGTTCCCACGTAGGACGGCCGCCTTGAGTGCTCCACGAACCTTCACCCCGTTCCAAGGGCTAACCGGGTGCTTGGAGTGTAGCTGCTTGTTGCTAATGATGGACTCCCCCTTGGGATCGACCAGCGTGAGGTCGGCGTCCGCCCCGGGCAGTATCGCTCCTTTCCTAGGGTACAGTCCGTAGAGGCGCGCGGTGCCCTCGGAGAGCAGCCAGGAGAGTCGTTCAAGGGACAGGCGGCCTCCTACTGCCTCGTTCACCATCAGCGGCGCGAGCGTCTCGACGCCTACGGCACCGGCGGGTTGGGTCGCTAGCCCTTGCCTCTTCTGCTCTGCCGTATGGGGGGCGTGGTCGGAGCCGACTGAGGTTATGGTGCCGTCCCACACGCCTTCCCAGAGGGCCTCGCGGTCCGCTGCGCGCCTGACGGGCGGGTATACCTTCATGAGCGAACCTACGGTTTCGTAGGACTCGTCCGTGAGCGTCAGGTATTGGGGGCATGTCTCGGCGGTGATCGGGATTCCCCTTCGCTGTGCCGCGCGGACGACCTCAAGGCCCCGCGCCGAAGAGGTGTGCACCACGTGAAAGCGGCAGCCGGTGGTCTTTGCGAACTCGGCCCCCAACGCTATCGTGGCCGCCTCCGCTGCGTCAGGGCGGGTCGTCAGCAGGTCCTCATATTCCTCGATCTCCCGACCGAGAGTCCTTTGCGCCCTATCCAAGACATCGCGGTCCTCGCAGTGGGCTGCGAGCAAACCCCTGGTCTGCGCCATCGTCTCGAAGATCTCGAGCACCTCGCCATTGTTCGGCGGGGGGATGAGGTTCTCTGGGGCTTCATCGGCGACGTTGTACACGAGCTGCTTGGTCTCGCGGTTCAGCGCGTAGCCCCAGAACAGCTTTACCCCCACGACGCCCTCCGCGACGAGCCCGGCCAAATCCTCCAGGTTCTCGGTTCCGAGCGAGATGCCCCATAGACCGAAGTCCACGGACGCGACCTGCGCGTACTGTTTGGCCCGTCGGCGAAAGGTCGCAGCATCGCTTAAAGGCGGGATCGTGTTTGGCATCTCCAACACTGTCGTAATGCCCCCCGCCGCCGCTGCGCGGGTCGAGTGGGCGAAGTCCTCCTTCTCGATAAGCCCCGGCTCGCGCGAGTGCACGTGCGGGTCGATGAAGCCGGGGAAGATCAGGAGGCCATTCGCGTCTACCTTTTCATCACCGCCGTGGGACTCCCCCTGAGCCACCAGCGCACTTATGCGCCCGTCCTCGCACTCGACGTCCGCTTCGTACCTACCTTGCGCCGTTACTACGGTCCCACCACTAATCGTTAACTTCAACTTCCAGTCCTCCGAGTCTCGCAAGCTACAAGCGTTTTGCCAACGAAACAGCCTCCCACGTCGTCTCCTCTTGCTTGACGGCAACCTTGCGCCTAGTGTAGCATGCTAGTGGAATAAGAGTCTGCTGAGCGGAACAAGGCTTGTACGGGTGGGTGAAGATGCGGGGAATTCAGCGACAGGTGGCGTTGTTAGACGCGATCAGCGGTGCTTCGGAATCAGGTATATCAATCACCGACCTCTACCTTGCCACGAGTCTGCCCAAGGGCACTGTGCATCGCGTGCTGGCGAGCCTGCAGGAGCATGGGATAGTGGTTCAGGAGGAGGATTCGAAGAAGTGGAGACTCGGGTACAAGGTTGCTTTCTGGGCCGGTAAGTATCTTGAGGGGCCAATGTCCCTTGCGCCGCTGAGGAGGTTCGTCGGGAGATTGAGCGAGGAGGCGCAGTTCTTCACGTACCTTACGGTCTTGGACCAGGGCGAGCCCGTGTGTGTTGCGGTAGAGCCTCCGGAGAGCAAGCCTCAATTTTTCGTCCAGTTAGGGAGTCGGGTTCCCATTCTGTATACCGCCGCTGGTAAGGCCCTGCTCGCCTATCAGCCGGAGGAAGTGGCACGATCGTTGGTGAAGCGGGAGATAGACGAGCATTCACGCACCTGCTTCGAGACAGTTACGGTAGTAGAGTCCTATCTCGAGGAGCTAGCGGAGACGCGTCGCCGCGGTTACGCCAAATGCGCGGAAGAGCTGGAGGTGGGCGTCAGCGCCCTAGGCGCGGCGATCACGGACACTCGCGGCCGATCAGCAGCTAGCTTGACCGTTGTCGCTCCCACCGTGGCTCTCATGGAGGATTGGGAAGCTACCGCGGAGAAGCTACAGCACATTGCCGAAGAGGCCTCTATGACGCTCGGTAGGGAGCGTGAGAACGAGGTGGCGAGATGGTAGCGAGATGGCGGATAGAGGACGGGGTGGTTCTCGAGAATTCGCTCGTGGGACAGGATATGGGCCGGATGGTGGTGCGAGCACCAGAGGTCGTGCGCGCTGCCCGACCGGGACAATTCTTCATGATCCTATGTTGGGAAGGCGAACCCCTGCTGCCCCGAGCTATGGCTCCGCTCTCTTACAACGTCTCCGCCGGCAGCATGGATATCTTCTACAGGATTATGGGACCGGGCACAGAGGCTATGGCCCGAGCCCCCGTTGGAGTCGTCGCTCACGTCACCGGACCTCTGGGGCGGCCCGTTACCGAGAGGTACGACGGACGGAAGATTGCGCTGGTGGGTCGCGGGGTTGGCATAACACCGCTCCTTCCTCTCGCCAAACACATCGTCGCCACCGGCGGCGGCGTCTCCTCGTACCTATCCGCTCGCATGAACGCCTACCTCTTCGGGCTCGATGAGTTTTGGACTCTTGGGCCCGTGCGCGCCATCGCCGACGACGAAGGCTTCGCCGACGAGGTGGTGACTTCCCTTCTGGAAGAGGCGTGTGAAACGGAGGGTGTGGACGCTGCCTATGTGTGCGGTTCACGGCGGCTGATCCGCCACACTACCGAGATCGGGGAGCGATACGGATTTCCCGCCTTTGCGTTCCTTGAGGAGAAGATGGGGTGCGGCATAGGCTACTGTAAGGGCTGTCCCATCGAGCTTCGCAACGGCGGTGGTTATAGGCTCGTGTGTACCGACGGACCCCTGTTCCTGACTCGAGAGGTGGTCCTGCCTTGAACGTGAATACCGAGGTTGAGATCGGTTCCTTGCGGCTGAAGAACCCCGTGATGCCCGCGTCGGGAACGTTCGACTGGTTCGGGGACGATTCTCTCAGCACATCAGTAGAGCAGCTGGGCGCCTTCGTGTCTAAGAGCGTTACGCTAAAGCCCCAGCCAGGGAACCCGCCCCAGCGGGTGGCCGAGACGCCTTCAGGGATGCTGAACGCTATAGGCATACCTTCTGGGGGCCTCGACGTATTTATGTCCGAGGTGCTCCCAAAGTACGAGGCCTTCGATACTCCGGTAATCGTGAGCGTGCAGGCGTACTCGCCTGAAGAGGCCGAGTTGATGGCGGCTCGGTTGACCGAGGAGCCTCGGGTCGACGCGATAGAGATCAACCTCTCGTGCCCGAATCTCGAGCACGGATCCATCATCGCCCAGTCGGCAAAGCTGACCGCTGAGACGGTTTCGGCGGCTCGCGCCGGGACCGACCTGCCGCTCGTGGCGAAGCTGTCGCCGAACGTCACGGACGTAGTGAAGATAGCGCGGGCCGCCGAGGATGGTGGGGCTGATGCTCTCTGCCTGATCAACACGGTTCGGGGGATGGCGATTGATATCGTTACCCGACGGGCGCTCCTCGGACACATCATGGGCGGCTTGTCTGGACCGGCGATCAAGCCCATCGCGTTGCATTTTGTCTGGGAATGCTATGAGGCGGTGGACATCCCCATAATCGGGGCGGGAGGGATAGTGCGGGTCCAGGACGTGATCGAGTTCCTTCTCGCCGGCGCCCGCGCGGTACAGATAGGAACCGCCACTTTCAGGGAACCCAGAGCCATGGAGAGGGTGATCGGTGGTCTCGCGGGGTACCTCGCAAGGGAACGGATGGGGTCGCTCGATGAATTGGTCGGCTTATGCCACAGGGAGGGTGCCACTCTTGGTGAGTAAAAGATTGACGTTTCGACGTCTCCTCAGGAGACCGAAGGAAAGTAGAGAGCGGCAAGCTGACAACCGCGCACACGCGTTCCAGTAAAGAGGTGATGCAATACACGAGTGGTTGGAGTCAACGGGGTGGGACGGTCTTGCTTGAACCCGACCACCGAAAATTCAGGTCTTGGTGAATCGCTGGCTAGCAATGTGGGGAAGCAGGAAAGGAAAAGTCTATGCGCGTTAACTGGCGGGTTAGTTTAGTACTCGGGTCGGTGGCGCTTGTGACGCTCGTCCTCGTCGGATGCGGACGAGGTGGGGGCGCTCAGGGCGGGGGTGGCGAGCAAGATAACTACACAATCCAGCTCTCGCATGTCGTTGCCACTGAGACGCCGAAGGGGCTCGCCGCCGAGAAGTTCAAGGAGCTGCTCGAGCAGAAGTCCGAGGGGCGGGTCACGGTTGAGATCTTCCCCAACTCGCAGCTCTTCGGAGACGAGGACGAGCTGCAGGCGATCCAATCGGGCGCGGTACAGATGATCGCTCCGACGACCTCGAAGTTCACCACCATAGCGACGAACATGCAGGTTCTGGACCTGCCGTTCATCTTCGACAACTATGACGATTTCGCCGAGATCACGGCGCGAGACACGCCTGTAGGAGGAATCCTCTACGAGAACGAGCAGCTTGCCTCGAACAACATCCAGGTGCTCGGCCTGTGGCCGGACGGCTTCAAGCAGCTAGCGTCTAACACGCCGATTCGAGCTCCCGAGAATCTGCAGGGCCTGAACATACGCGTCCAACCCGCCCCTGTGCTGAGGAGCATGTTTGAGACCTGGGGCGCACAGCCGACCACAATAGCCTTCGGCGAACTCTATACGGCTCTGGAGCAGGGGGTGGTGAGCGGACACGAGAACCCGTACTCGGTCATCTTCGGTAGCAAGGCTAACCAAGTGCAACCCTACATAACCGAGTCGAGCCACGGGACCAACGTCTCAGTAGCCGCGATCGGCAGTGACTACTTCAACTCGTTGCCATCGGACTTGCAGCAGGCCGTCACTGAGTCTGCTGACGAAGCCGCTGCCTACGGCCGGCAGATCGCACTGGAGGAGAACTCGCAGGGCAAAGAGGACATACTCGCGGCTGGTACGACCGAGATCATCGAGCTGACCCCCGAACAGCGGCAAGCCTTCAGGGACGTAGTCGTTCCCACGGTGTGGGACCAGTACGCTGAGGAAATAGGCGGGGACGTAATCGAGTACGTCAAGGATCAGCAGGATCCCGGCGGCAACGTGATCGAGTACACCACCGCAGGGTAATTAGAGGTTTCTCTTGTTCGGAGCTGTGGGAGAGGAGCTGTCTCCACAGTTACCCTAAGGAGGATGAAAAATGTCACGCTTTGATCGAGTCCTCAGCTGGATCGAGAACTTCCTGGCTGCCGCGACGCTCGGGGCTGCCTCCGCGCTGGCTATAATCGCGGTCATCCTGCGCTACGTCTTCGACTACGTCATCTTCTGGAGCTCGGAGGCTGTCATCTACCTCATCATCTTCTCGACCTACCTAGGAGCCGTCATAACCCTGAGGCATGGTGAGCATGTGAACATCGATATCCTCCCGTTCTTATTCGGGCGTCGCGGAAAACGGGCGTTCACGATCCTGGCCTCGCTTGTCACCTTGGTCTATTGCGGGGTCATCGGCTTCTACGCGTGGGTCTTGGTCACAGAGCCGGGTATCCGCAATACCATGTCCCCGGCTCTGGATCTCCCCCTGTGGGTCGTCTATCTCGGGCTCCCAATCGGGCTAACGCTGATGTTCGTCCGGGCTTTGGAGATAGTCTACCGTTCGGCCCGCGGCCGGCGCACCTTCCCCGAGGCCGAAGAGACTACCTACGGAGAGGAGACCGTCGAATGAGTGCCGCTTCCATAGCTCTCCTCGTGGCCTTGGTCCTACTCCTCATATCCTCAACGCCGGTCGCCATCGCCTTGGGACTCGCGGCCTTCGTCTACTTCTACTATTACACGCTGATTCCGCTCACGCAGATTCCGGATCAGCTGGTCAACGCCCTGAACACGTTTCCGCTGATGGCGATACCGTTCTTCATCTTCGCGGCGAACATTATGAGCGAGGGTGGAATCAGCCGGCGGCTGACGGAGGCGGCGAACGCGGTGGTCGGACAATTTCGGGGGGGGCTCGCTATGACCGCCGTCTTGAGTTGCATGTTCTTCGCGGCCATCTCGGGCTCCAGCGCCGCCACCGTGGTAGCGGTCGGGACGCTCCTGATTCCGGCTATGGTCAGAAGCGGCTACGGGCGCAACTTCTCCACTGGTCTCGTCGCAACTTCCGGATCCTTGGGCATTCTCATCCCGCCCTCGATCCCGCTGATCATCTACGGAATAGCGACGGAGCAGTCCATTGGGGATCTGCTGATCGCCGGTGTGGTGCCCGGACTCTTCGCCGGACTGCTGCTCCTAGGACTGGTCGTGGTTATCTCGCGGCGGAGAAATTTCGGAGGCGGCGACGGTGAAGAGCTTGCGCCGAGATCGACCCGGGACCGCCTGCGCGCCTTCCGAGACGCCTTTTTGAGCCTCCTGTTGCCCGTCTTCGTGCTAGGCGGGATCTACGGTGGTGTCTTCACCCCGACCGAGGCGGCGGCGATGGCGATCTTCTACGCCTTGATTGTCTCCCTCTTCTTCTACCGGGAGATCGGTCTAAGGGATCTCCCTCGCATCACCGTGAAGTCGACGAGGATGTCGGCCATGATTATGTTTATCATCGCCAACGGCGTGCTTTTCTCGTTCGTGCTGACCCGGGAGCAGATACCGAATGAGGTAACGCAGCTCTTCCTGAACCTTGATCTCGCGAAGTGGGCCTTCCTGCTCGTCGTCAACATCCTGCTCCTTGTCACGGGCTGCTTTATGGAGACCTCAAGCGCAATATTGATCCTTGCGCCGATCCTGCTGCCCGTAGCTACCGAGTTGGGGGTCGATCCGATACACTTCGGGGTAATAATGGTCATGAACCTCGAGATCGGAATGATCACCCCACCCTTGGGTGTGAACCTCTTCGTGGCCAGCGGTTTGACTGGCATGTCGGTGATGCGGGTTGCGAAGGCCGCCCTTCCGAGCGCGCTGGTGTTGCTCTTCGCGCTTTTCATAGTGACTTATGTGCCGGATCTGGCACTCGCTTTCGTGGAGACGGCCGAGACCAAAGGCGGTTAGGGCAAACAGGTGCGAATACGACCTTCGAATGCTTCTCAGAGGACCTGAGTGCTACATGCCGATAGAGACGTACTAGACCTACTGGTTAGGGGAGGGACCCTAGTCTCCTCGAAGGGTCGAGTGCGGACAGATCTAGGGATCAAGGACGGTAGGGTGGCCTCCATAGGAACCAGCTTGGGGCCGGCGGAGCACGAGGTCGACGCCCGCTCGCTGCACGTACTGCCGGGTTTGGTTGATGTACACGTCCACTTTCGCGAGCCCGGAATGGAGTACAAGGAGGATTTCTCGAGCGGTTCGCTGGCGGCGGCGGCTGGTGGAGTTACCACTATACTCGAGATGCCCAATACATATCCTCCTACCTCCACCGGGCAGTCCCTTAGGCAAAAATGCGAGCTTGCTTCGGGGAAATCCTACGTGGATTTCGGCCTCTACGGCGTGATCCTTCCGGACAACGAGGAGGAGTTGAGCGGGTTGGCCTCGGAGGGGGCGATGGGCTTTAAGCTATTCATGGGCGAGACGACCGGCAAGAACTCTCCTCCTGACGACGGGGCCATCTTCGCAGCGTTTCGCCGGGCCTCCGAACTAGGTCTCGTAGTAGGGGTTCACGCCGAGAATGACCCCGTGCTGCAGCGGTTGAAGTGGGAGCTAAAGAAGGCTGGACGCACCGATCCCAGGGCGCATCTGGATTCACGCCCTCCTTTTGTAGAAGCCGAAGCCGTTTGTCGAGCGCTCATCCTTGCCGAAGCAGCGGGGAACCGCCTGCACATCCACCACCTGTCCACTCGCCAAGGCGCCGAGCAAGTACTATGGGCCAAGCGACGCAGTGTGCCGGTAACGTGCGAGGTTTTGATCTCGCACTTACTTCTGGATGAGACGGCGTACGAGCGCTACGGCAATCTGATTCAGCTCAACCCGCCGATCCGGATGCGCGAGCACGTCGAGTACCTGTGGACAGAGTTGAACCGGGGACACGTGGAATGCGTGGCAACTGACCACGCTCCTCATTCTTTGGAGGAGCAAGAGAGGAGCAACGTTTGGGAGGGCGTCGGTGGATTCATCGGCGTCGAGACCTTGCTACCCCTCCTGCTCGACTGCGTGGCAAAGGACCGCACTTCGTTGGAGAGAGCAGTACGGATCTCTAGCGAGAATCCGGCAAGGCTCTATGGCCTCTACCCCCGAAAAGGTTCGCTCGAAGTAGGAGCTGACGCCGATTTTGCCTTGGTAGACCTGAAGGCTAGCTACCGCTTGAGCGACAGCGCGCTTCACTCCAAACATCCTGTCAGCCCGTACAATGGGTGGCGGGTGCGGGGACGGCCGGTGGCGACCTACGTGCGAGGTCTTTGCGTGGTTCGGGAAGGAGAGTTATTAAGCTCACCGGCCGGACAAATGTTGAGGCCAGGCTACGGTGAGCAAGAGGATCCAGAGTGGACTTAGTTGACGAAGAGTTACACAGTATCGTAGGGCGCTTCGAGAGCACGGAGGCGGCGACGTTACCACGGGCGGCTCTCACGCATCCATCTATTGCCGCCGCGGGCTCCGTAGCTCGCAAGGCTCTGGCGAGCCCCCTGTTACTCCGGCAGCTGGCAAGGAGAGGCATAGAACCGAAAGCGTACCGCCCGTATGGAGACGTCGGCGAGCTGTTTCGCAACTATGATTGGTCTCTGGCGCTCGTCCTAAGCCCTTTCAAGCAAGCCGTGCAGTACTGGTGCGACGAGGTGACGCCAAGCGCGGAGCGCTCCGGCGTAGTGGACACCATCTTGCAGGACGAGACAGGAAAACGTATCGGAATCAACACTAACGTCTCAGGTGCCGCTTGGGCGGTACGGCACCTGATGGGAGGCACACGCCCGAGGCGCTGCTTGATCGCGGGGACCGGTGCTTCGGCGCGCTCATGCGTTGTCAGTCTGCGCGACTCATATGGAGAGCTTGAGATAGGTGTTATCGGACGCAACCCGGTCCGCACATCCGATTTTGCCGCTGAACTTTCCGTCTCCATCGTTGAAAAGATCGAGACATACGGAGCTGGCCTGGTGATCAACGCCACTACGGTTGGCGAGACCAACGATAATGAGCTTGGCTTCCCGCTCGACACAGCCTTGACCGCCGGGGTACGGTACTTCGACCTCAACAATCGCACAAGCACCTTGCAGACTCAAGCGCTGCAACGAGGTTGTGTGACCCTGTCTGGGATTCTCATGCAATCTGTGGTCAACGCCTTACGCGCTCACCTTATGGCGCGAAAAGGCGATAGACCTTAATGGGCACCTTGCCATTCCTGTCACCGTTGGTTCTTCTGAGAAGTTGGTGTACCAGGCGCGCGCATACTAGTTAAGTTTGCGCAGCACCCGCCACTGGCAAGCGGCCTGTACAACTGTTCGATCAGAAGGTTGAAGCCGACCCAATCGGACATCTGCCTCTTGATCACCATGAGGTGGTGAATCTGAACTTAGCTTGTCCGTTGCTCCAAGCCGCTGATCACTCTCGCCAGCGCACCGAATCGTATCTGAAGGGGAGGCCTCGGGAACGCTTCGCGCCTCGCCGAAGCCGCCCTGCGAGCCGCCAAAGCAGCGTACACGCCTGCCTGCAGAGGAACTCGCCGGCCAGGATCGAGGCTGGGATCGCCCAAGAAGTACTCGCCCTCAACGAGCGCGTCGCCACCCTCGATTAGTAGGGCACGAAAGTGCAATTCGGGTGTTTTGTACGTTGGAACCTGGATAGCCTACTGACTTTACTACTCGCGTAAGATCAGAGGTCTTCCGCCGGCAGTTCGAAGACGGTCTCCACCTTTGTGTAGTTGCCGGCAAGACGGCCTAACGGTTTGAGGCTGGCCACGTCTATACGACTGTTCTGCTGGTAGAGTTCGTCTCGAACGTGAAAGCGGACCATGCGACCGATTACGAGGTGGTCGGTACCAAGAGTTAGCACCCGATCCAGTAGGCATTCCATGTTCACACCAGCCTCTCCGACTCGCGGAGCCTCAACGACCTCGCAAGGAGCCGGTGTAAGGCTCGCTGCCTCGAATTCGTCGATTTCAGGCGGGTGGCTCTTAGACGACTCGTACATTGCGTTTGAGAGAGGAAGTGAGACGATGTTTATGACGAACTCTCCCGTCTCCTCGATGTTGCCCAAAGTGTCCTTGGCGGAGCCCTCGTCCGGCCGTGGCTCGACGCTTACGCAGAGCATTGGCGGTTGGCGTGAGGCCACAGTGAAGAAGCTGAAAGGCGCTAGGTTACGGATGCCCCCACGACTTACCGTGGAGATCCAGGCTATCGGCCTTGGCACGACCGAGCCTATCAACAGTTTATAGACGCTCTTAGGGTCCAGTTTCGACGGGTCTATGATCAAGGGTGGTCCTCTCTATGCTCCTACTTTCGACGCCGATTCTAAGGCTTCATGGAGTCCCATATCTACAACGCACGCCTTCCAGTTCCGCGCACTGCTAAACGAAGAAGGTGCCGAGCTAGCATTCATGTACGTTTAAACTGTGGTTTACCCCCCGATGTACAAAATATCCTGACATTCCGCGTCCTGCTATCTGACAACACGCAAGACGTACATTTCGAGCGGGTTTTGGCGAATAGAATACTATGAGACTGACAGACAAGAGAAGCAGCGGGTTGCCTTATTGGCTCTCGAGTAGCTCACACGGCGCGTTGTAGCCGCGTCGTAGAGGCCTCAAAACGCCTATATAACGGCTTCTCCCTAGCATAAGAGCGACTCACTACTCAGGGAGAACGCATGTTCTCAACTCTACAGCATCAGGTAACTCATCCTTGAGTTACTCTTCCGATGAAGTAAGGAGGGAGTCCATCTGGTGTCGGAGGTTAAGGAAAGTATGCTTACGATAGCAGCCATCCAGACGTTTCCCGCTCCGAGGAAGCGGGTATCCCCAAAGCCATAAGGCGAGGGTAACCCAGAGCGCTAACTCGGCTGGCGCTAAGAAAAAATGCCAAGGCCAACCTGGACAAAACAGCGGTGTTTAAGGAGGAGACTCATGGCTAATGAGCATCCCGATGTATCCACGCATCAGACCGGAAGCGAGGGCGACCTTATTGAACGTACGCCTTCAGCCTACGATTACCCGCTACTCATAAAGCACCTGTTGCACACTCCCCTGGCGCACGCTCCCGAGCAGGAGATCGTCTACCGGGACCTCAAGCGTTACGACTACCGGACGCTGCGACGTCGGATTGGGCAACTCGCCAGCGGACTCGAGGACCTGGGTGTGAAGCCGGGTGACACCGTTGCAGTGCTGGACTGGGATAGTCACCGTTACCTGGAGTGCTATTTTGCCGTGCCCATGATGGGCGCGGTCCTTCAAACGGTGAACGTTCGCCTCTCCCCGGATCAGATCCTTTACACCATCAACCACGCCGAGAGCGATGTGCTCTTGGTTCACACGGACTTCTTACCCGTGCTTGAGGAGATCGAGAACCGGCTCGAGAGCGTGAAGAAGATAGTGCTTCTCGCCGACGGAGATGACCGGCCCGAGACCTCACTCGAGATCGCGACTGAGTACGAGAAGATGGTAGAGTCGAGCTCCGCAGAGTACGAGTTCCCCGACTTCGACGAGAACACGCGCGCCACGACCTTCCACACTACCGGCACCACGGGAAACCCCAAGGGTGTGTACTTTAGCCACCGGCAGCTGGTGCTGCACACGATAGCGACCCTGGCGGCCTTAGGGACCTCCGCGGAGCAGGGCCGTTTCCACCGCGCGGACGTGTACATGCCCATGACGCCGATGTTCCACGTACATGCGTGGGGGATGCCGTATATAGCAACCGTCATGGGCGTCAAGCAAGTCTATCCGGGACGATACGAACCAGGGATGCTGCTGGACTTGATCGAGAAGGAGAAGGTGAGCTTCTCCCACTGTGTCCCAACCGTCCTGCACATGCTCCTGAGCGGCGCCGCAGAAGGGGATGCCGACTTGAGCGGTTGGAAGGTGGTTATCGGTGGCTCGCCGCTGCCTAAAGGGATGGCCAGGACCGCTCTTGAGCAAGGGATCGACATATTCACTGGGTATGGCATGTCCGAGACCTGCCCAATCCTCACCCTCGCCCAGCTCACGCCTGAAATGCTCGAGCGCGACCTTGACGAGCAGTTGGAGATCCGGACCAGGACGGGGAGGCCCATCCCCCTAGTGGACCTACGAGTCGTCGACGACGAGATGCACGATGTGCCCCACGACGGCGATACCACCGGCGAGGTGGTCGTCAGGTCGCCGTGGCTGACTCAGGGCTACCTCAAGGAGCCCGAGAAGTCCGAGGAGCTCTGGGAGGGCGGTTATCTCCACACTGAGGACATCGGGTATATCGATCCTGAGGGTTACCTGCAGGTGACCGACCGCATCAAGGACGTCATCAAGACTGGCGGCGAGTGGGTCTCTTCGCAGGAGATCGAAGACATCCTCTCGCAGCACGAGGGCGTGAGCGAAGTTGCGGTAATCGGGGTAGAAGACGAGAAGTGGGGAGAGCGGCCCCTCGCCCTGATCGCGCCAAATTCGGACCACGTAGACGAGATCACGGAGAACGATATAAAGGCTCACGTCAAGGAGCGCGCGGACAGTGGCGCGATCTCCAAGTTCGCCGTGCCCGAGCGGGTCCAGTTCGTGGAAGAGATTGATAAGACGAGTGTAGGCAAGATCGACAAGAAGATGCTGCGCGAAAAGTACGCGAAGTAAGGGGAGACCGGACGACAGGAGGGCGAGCTTAGATGGCTACGTCAAGAGAGCAGGCGAAGCAAGAGCAACAGCTTCCGCCACCGGACGGAGACTTTTATGGGCTCGTCGGTACTTTGAGCCAGGAGGACCGGGACCTTGTGAGCCAGGTGCGCACCTTTATGGAGGAGAAGGTCGCCCCAATCATCAACGACTACTGGATGCGGGACGAGTTCCCGTTCGAAGTTCTCCCGGCGATGAGCGACCTCAGCATCGCAGGCCTAGCTTACGAGGGTTACGGATGTCCCGGGAAAGGCACCCTACTTGATGGCTTCGTGACTATGGAGCTTTCTCGTGTCGATCCTTCCATGGCGACTTTCCAGGGCGTGCATAGCGGGTTGGCGATGGGCTCCATATACCTTTGCGGCTCTGAGGAGCAGAGACAGAAGTGGCTCCCGCAGATGGCGAGGATGGAGAAGATAGGGGCGTTCGGGCTGACGGAGCCGGAGATCGGCTCCGGAGTGGCCGGCGGTTTGACCGCGACCGCCCGCCGCGAGGGCGATGAGTGGGTGCTGAACGGCCAGAAGAAGTGGATCGGGAACGCCACCTTCGCGGACGTAACGGTCGTCTGGGCTCGCGACCTAGCCGACGATACGGTCAAAGGCTTTCTCGTGGAGAAAGGCACTCCAGGCTTTACCGCCGAGAAGATGGAGAACAAGATGGCGCTGCGCGCCGTGCAGAACGCCTTGATCACGTTGGACGAGTGCCGCGTGAAGGAAGAGGACCGGCTACAGAACGCCAACTCGTTTAAGGATACAGCCAAGGTTCTGCGCATGACGCGCGTTGGAGTAGCCTGGATAGCTGTAGGCTGCGGGATGGGCGCGTACGAACATGCCCTCGCCTATGCGCAGCAGCGCGAGCAGTTCGGCCGTCCGATCGGAGGGTTTCAGCTTATACAGGACCTGCTGGTGCAGATGCTGGGCAATGTGACGGCTTCGCAGTGTATGATGCTGCGCCTTTCGCAGATGCAGGACGCCGGGGAGATGAAAGCCGAGCATGCCTCGCTGGCCAAAGCCTTCGCTACCACCAGAACCCGCGAGACAGTAGCTCTTGCCCGCGAGGCTCTTGGGGGAAATGGAGTCCTCATCAACTACGATGTGGGACGCTTCTTTGCTGACGCCGAGGCGATCCACTCCTACGAAGGTACACGCCAGATTAACTCACTCATCGTGGGACGCGCCATAACCGGTTTTGGCGCCTTCTTATAAGAGGAGAGGTATAAGATGAGCTAGGGCCGACAATACAGCAACCTATCACGTACGTCAGGGAAGCGGCAAATCTGAGCGAGCCGGGAGACGACGCCATCCTCGTAGGCAGGCCGACGGAAAGTTTGAGCCTTATACAGGCCGTGGAGAGATGACTTGTAGAAAGTGTGGCGAGCCGGGGTTACCGTTTCCGTCTTTACCGAGAGGAGTAGGTTTTGGCTATAGAGAAGATACAGGTTGAGGCATAAAAAAGCCGGAGGTCTCTAA
>DASQMR010000072.1:0-6751 GCA_035645375.1 Rubrobacteraceae bacterium | reverse complement strand
CTTCGCCCATCGCTCGATGTCTCGCCTCTGGTAGCGGCCCTTGTTCTCTCGATCTCTACCGGCGGCCGCAACACCGACTCCGCCCCCAGTTCCTCGCCCATTTCCTGCGTCTGTTTGCCCGAACTCCAGATACGAGTAAGGGCTTACCGCGTCCAGATAAACCCTACCCGCCCCACAGCTTCCGCCTCTCCTCCAGAACGCCACAACCATATCAGCGCGGGCAAAACCCCTCCGCCGAAAATCTCCCCCGAACCTTGACAACCCTCTGATTCCTTCCTAAACTCCCGTTTCTCTATATGTCAGGTAGACAAAATTCTCATAAGAGAGGCGGGCAGGAATGCGTAATTTGGTGGTATTGGCGGTGGTAGGTTTGGTCGCTCAACTGGTGGACGGTTCTCTTGGGATGGCTTACGGGGTTACCTCCACGACGTTGCTATTGACGGTTGGGATAGCGCCGGCCGCCGCTTCGGCGGCCGTACATCTCTCGGAGGTAGGCACAACACTCGCTTCCGGCGCTTCGCACTGGAGGTTCGGTAACGTGGACTGGAGCAAGGTGTGGTGGATGGCGATTCCGGGAGGCGTGGGCGCCTTTTTCGGGGCGGTGGTATTGAGCTCGATCTCAGCCGAGGCGGCCCAGCCTATAGTGGCGATCTTCCTCTTCGGTCTCGGCGTCTACATCCTCGTGCGCTTCTCGTTCAAGGTGAGCAACCTGATCAAGGAGAAGCCCATCTCCAGGAGATTCCTCTCCCCTCTGGGCCTCGTGGCCGGATTTCTGGACGCAGCCGGCGGCGGGGGCTGGGGTCCTATCTCCACGCCGACCTTGCTCTCCTCCGGACGCATGCAACCGCGAAAGGTCGTGGGCACCGTGGATACAAGCGAGTTCGTCGTAGCCCTGTGCGCGAGCGCCGGCTTCCTGGTCTCTTTGAGCTTCGCCGAGATACCGCTCGGGGTAGTCGCGGCACTACTTGTCGGCGGCGTTGTAGCAGCGCCCCTAGCCGCCTGGTTCGTGCGCTACCTGCACCCACGGGTTCTGGGCACAGCAGTGGCAGGTGTGATACTCCTTACCAACGCCCGCACTTTCCTCAAGACTGTCGGGATCGACCCAGGAGTCAACTACTTCGTCTACGCCGCCATCGTCACGATCTGGCTGGTGGCCCTCTACTTCGCGCTCGCCTTCGCGCGTCGAGACTCAAGGCCGCTACTCGGCAGCAGCGAGGCCAGCCCACAGAGCTAACCGGGCGCTTTAGCATCACAAACCGAGTTCATCACTCGACGGCCGGTTGGGACTACCACTTGAATCTTCTAGACGGCCGATTCTCGCAAAGTACCTTAAGGAAGCTCCGCGTGGAGACCGTCATCCCCTCCGTCAGACCGTCTATGGCCCGCCGCTTCTGTGACTCAGGAATCTGCTCGCCATAGAAAAAGAGCTGTAGCTCTTCACACTCTCGGGCAAGGCATTGACGAAGCCCTGAAGGCTCTCCAGCGTCTCCTGAAGCTCCTCAAGCTCGCGGGTGGCCTAAGAGAGAAGAGAGCCTCTGCGTAGGAGGATACCGCGCTCAAGCGCTACCTCTACCGTCCTCGGCACCGGCCCCGTCGACCTCGGCCTCGAGCGCATCGAGAGAACGAGAGATCAGTCGCTCATGCTCATCGTGGTCCAGAGAGCGGCGGATGATTTGCTCGGAGGCCTGCATGACCATTCCGGCGACCTCGTGGCGTACCTCGCGCAGCGCCGACTCACGCTCGCGCTGTATCTCCTCCTGGGCCCTCTTTATGATCCGGTCGGCCTCCTCGCGAGCCTCTTTCTTGGCCCGTTCGTGTTGAGCTTTGCCTTGCTGGCGGGCCTCCTCGCGGATCTCGCGGGTCTCCTCGCGGGCCTCCTGAATCTGCTGGCGGTACTCCTGCAAGAGCTCCCGGGCCTCTTTCCTCGTCTTCTCCGCCTCGTCTATCGCCTGCTCGATTGACTGCTGGCGCTTCCGGATCTGGTTCTTGATCGGCGGATAGACGAAGTAGTAGAGCAGGGCCAGCAAGATCGCGAAGGTTATGACCTCCCAGAAGATCAGGCTGGTGCTAGGCAGGTTGAATATACTTGTTGAGTCCATAATCTCTCCTCTTTGCCCTCTCTAGAGAACGAAGGCGAGTAGAAGGGCGAAGACGAGACCGTAGAGGGCGAACGCCTCTACCAGCCCTATCCCCAAGAACATCAAAGTCCTCGTCTGCTCAAAGGCCTCTGGCTGACGGTGGATGCTCGCTATGGTCTGTCCTATGAGGTAGCCCATCCCCGCTCCGGGTCCTATGACCGCAGCTCCTGCGGCGACACCGACCCCTAACAGCTTGAGCCCCTCTGTAGGATCTGCCTGAAAAACGCCAACACTGGTTCCACTATGGTGTTCTGCTCCTCTCTACCCTCTTTCTACTGCCCGGCCAACGAATATTAATGCTCGTCCGCCTAGATAGCCAATTCTATGTAAACCTGGATCAGAATAGCAAGTACGTAAGCCCCTTCCCCGCCCATTGCCATCGAAGCGGTGCCCTGCACAGCCGTTTTTCGTCTCTTAAGGGTCAAGGAAGCACGCAGAAGCAATACAGCCGACCTTGCGCCAGGGCATAATTACTAAATGCGGCTGTTTAAACGTTACGTCTCCGTTGGTTCGTCGGGCGTCGGTACAGAAGACCGGCGCGTTGACCTCCGGGTGGTGGAAGCCTCCCGAAAACACGAAAGCGGGGTCGTTGGTGACCCGCCGAACGCCAGAACAGGCGTGAGATCGTGGACCAGAGCCGAGTGCAGAGAGTGGCTCGCCCCTAAGCCTTGAGAGGAGATCAATCTCGTTGCCTGGCCGCTATGGATTTCGGCTTTGATACCCTTGGGGATCCGATAAGGCAATATTTGATACCGTAGGATGGCGATCTCCAAACTGTATGCGGAGCAAGAAAGGGCAAGATCGTTTGCCGAGAAGATCAGCAGCCTTCCGAAATTTCGAAATGAAGTAGGCCGCCCCAGAGCTGCGGAAGAGAAGTGCGTCATCATCTGCCCCTGGCACAACTTTGAGTTCGACCTCGACACCGGCCGCTCCCCCTGCGAGCCCGACCGCCTGCGGATAGCTACCTACCGGGCCGAGCTGGAAGAGGACGAAGTGGTGGTCTACGCATAGCCTCCGGCTATCGAGCTTAACTCCTACAACAAAGTCCAGACCATCCCCAGAACGGCGCCTACCGGCACGAGCAGGTAGACGGGGACCTTCAGCCTCTGGAGCGCTACGAACGAGGCCACTGCGACCGTGAGGGCGAAGAGGTCGAGCCCGCCGTCATGGAAGAGGACCCTGGTGCCAAAGAACACGGCCAGGTTGAGGATCACCCCGACCACCGCCGCCGTCACGCCGGCGAGTGCGGCCTGCAACCGCCGCGCCCTCCCCAGAAGCTCGACGTAGGGGGCGAGGAGGAAGATGAACAGGAAGCAGGGTAGAAAGGTCACGTAGGTCGTCGTCAGCGCGCTCAGGGTGGCGTAGAGGAGCGGATCATACGGACCAGAGAACTCCCAGGCGCCGAGGAAGCCTACATACTGGGTCACCATGATCAGGGGTCCGGGTGTGGACTCCGCGAGGGCGAGCCCCTGCACCATCTGCTCCCCGGTAAGCCACCCGTACTGGTTGACCGCCACATCCGCGACATAGCTCAAGACCGAGTACGCCCCGCCGAACGTCACGAACGCCGCCCCGGTAAAGAACAGTGCCTCGTCGACCAGCACGTCCCCCCCGCCCCGCCACAGAACCAGCGCCCCCAACGGAACAGCCCACAGCACGAGGAACAGCACTACGAGTTTCACGATCCGAAGCAACGAGGGACGAGGCTCCGACGTGACATCGCCGTCTTCCGCGTCCTCATCCGAAGCCGGGCCATGACCGCCGGAACGGAACACGTCCGGGTAGCGGCGGTGCAGTAGGAACCCGGAGAGGGCGGCCACGGCCACGACCAACGGGAAGGGGACGGAGAGAAAGTAGATGGCTACAAAGGCTGCGGCGGCGAATGCTACGAGGGCCGGGTGATGCAGGGTGCGGCGTCCTATGCGGAGGACCGCTTCGAGGACGACGGCGACGACGACCGGCCCGACGCCGTACAAGAGCCCGGTTATCGCCGGTACGTCTGAGTAGGCGACCGAGAGGAAGCTCAACAAGAGAAGCACCAAGATAGATGGTATGACGAAGAACGCGCCTGCGACCAGGCACCCTAGAGTGCCGTGCAGCCGCCAGCCGATGTAGGTCGCGAGCTGCTGCGCCTCGGGACCGGGGAGCAGCATGCAGAGGTTCAGGGCCTGCAGGTAGCGCCTCTCGGAGATCCAGCGTTTACGCTCGACCAGCTCGCGGTGCATCAACGAGATCTGGCCGGCAGGTCCCCCGAAGTTGATGAACCCGAGCTTCACCCAGAAGAGGAACGCTTCCCGGAACCCGACACTCTTTCCCTCCAAGACCACACCCTTTTTCGCAGTTTGCCTACCGCCTTTGTAGAGATATGTGCAGGTTACAGGATCTTTATACGGACCATCAAGCCGTCCTCACGGTGTGAGTGACCGGGATTTTAAGTCAGTGGTGGATCCAGGCTTCGGGGTCGCGGGTGAGTTCTTCTACGGAGGCGGGGAGCGAGCCTTCGGCGAGGTCGGCCAGGGTCACGGTTTCGAGCACGGTGCGTAGCGAGGCGCGGACGGCGATCCAGACCTCCTTCAACGGAGCGGCGGCGCCCACGTACTCGACGGCCTCCGGCCACTCGCCCCGGACGTTGGCGAGCGGTCCCTCGACGGCGCGGATAATGTCGGCGAGCGTCGTCTCACTAGCGGGCCGGGCGAGCCAGTAGCCGCCCGCGGCGCCCCGCTGGGTCCGCACGATCCCGGAGTGCTTGAGGTCCAGCAGGATGTTCTCCATAAACTTCTTCGGGATGCCCTGCTCCTCGGAGATACGCTCCCCTTTGAGCGGTCCGCTCCCCTCCGATGCCGCCCGGGCAAGCTCGGCCGCCGCCCGGAGCGCGTAGTCAGCCCGCGCCGAGACCTGCAACGCCTACGCCCCTTATTCCGGTACAGCTCTCAGTCGGCCTCGCTCTCCCTCTGAGACTGCCGCTCCTTCTGGGCCTGATCCGGTGAGCCCGACGCTTTCATCATAAAACCGTAAGAGCCGATCAAGATGGCTATAAACAGGGCCATCACCACCGCGAACTGCACGTACTCGGACAAAACCGCCTCCTCTATGGGCCGTGGTCGGGCGATCCTATCGCGCCCGCGGGGATTTTACGCCAGCGGCGCACGCTCTGTTGAGCAACAACCACACCGGTGCGTCTCTAACCAACCACCGGCCTGGAGCCGTGCACCCCGCCGGGCGCCGCCAGATCTCGCATGATAGACCGTGAGAGGACGAGACGCTGCATCTCGCTCGTGCCCTCGTATATCTCCGTGACGCGCGCGTCCCGGTAGTACCTCTCAACGGGATGGTCTTTCATGTACCCCTGCCCGCCTAACACCTGCACCGCGTCGTAAGTCACCTCGTTCGCCGCCACCGAGGCGAAGAGCTTCGCCCGCGCCCCCGCCTCACCGTGAGGCGTGCCCTGGTCCTTCATCCACGCCGCCTCGTAGGTTAGGAGCCGGGCAGCCTGGATCTTGGTCTGCATCTCCGCCAACTTGAACGCTATAGCCTGGTGCTCGGCTATCGGCTTTCCGAAGGTGGTTCGCTTCGAGGCGTAACGCGCCGCGTACCGGAAGGCCGCCTCGGCTATCCCTACCGCCTGCGCGGCGATCCCGATCCTCCCTCCGTCCAGCGTCCCTAGAGCGACCCGCAGGCCCTTCCCCTCCACGCCGAGACGGTTCTCTTCAGACACGAAGACGTCCTCCAGGATCACGTCGTCCGTTGTAGCCGAGAGCACGCCCATCTTCTCGGCGTGCTTGCCGAAGGAGACGCCCTCCTCATCCATCTCAACCACAAACGCCGTGACCCCCTCCGGCGCCCGGGCGAAGACGACCATCGTGCCCGCCGCCCGCCCGTTCGTGACCCACTGCTTTTGCCCCGAGAGCCTGTACCCGCCGTCCACCCTCTCCGCCCGCGCCTCGATCGAGGCAGTATCCGAACCCGTCGCGGGCTCCGTGAGCGCGAAGCACCCGATCTTTTCTCCGCATGCGAGGTCCGGCACCCACCGCGCTCTCTGCCCCTCGTCCCCGTAGTCGAGAATCGGCAACGTCCCAGCGCTCGTATGCACTGCAAGCGTTACCCCTACGCCCGCGTCGGCCCGGCTGATCTCCTCAAGGAGCAAAACGTAAGAGAGGAAGTCTGTACCCGCCCCGCCATACTCCTCCGGCGCACACAGCCCCATGAACCCGGCCTCCGCCAGCCTCTCGAAGACCTCCGCCGGGAACCGCGCCTCCCGGTCCCACTCTGCCGCATAGGGAGACACCTCCCGGGCGGCAAACTCCGCCGCCCGCTCCTTGATCTCCCGCTGCCCCTTGCTAAGTTCGAAGTTCATGAGCCCTCTCGATCTACAGGCGTCCTTGCAAAGCTTCCTGATGAGCGGCGGCACGCTCGACGTAAGTACGCACGCCCCGCGCTATATCCTGCGTCTGCTCCTTGCTTACCTCTCTAACGCGCTTGGCCGGGGCGCCTATTATGAGGCTACGAGCAGGAAACTCCTTGCCTTCGGAAACGAGAGCATCAGCTGCGACGATAGACCCCTCGCCTATCTTCGCCCCGTTCAGGATCGTCGCGCTCATGCCTATGAGGCTGCC
>DASQMR010000071.1:0-11233 GCA_035645375.1 Rubrobacteraceae bacterium | reverse complement strand
CTACAACGGGAACGGCAAAGCTAACCGGACGAGCTTACTCGACGCCTCCGCATTGCCAATCGCAGTAGCAGTCCTTTAAGAACGCACTTCTTAAAGCGCCCAGCAGGGCGCGAACCTGCGACTCGCGGGTAGACGTCCATTGCTCAGTCCTGCGCCATTGCTAACCTAGCTTGAATCTCTAACCCTTGCCAAACAGCCTCTTTAGCATCGCAGTAGCACTGCAGTGGAATGCCCCCGGTGGTGTGTCGAGGGCTTCATCTTGCCGCTTGGCCTAGCGTTTCTCCTGCATAGAGGAGGGTGACCGACGGGGCTCGAACCCGCGACCTTCGGAACCACAACCTGATGCTCTATCAGCTGAGCCTTCTCTCATTCTCAGCGTTGCGTCAACCAACGATCGTCCCAGGGAGCACATTGGTGTACAAACTGGTGTAGAAAAGCTCCATATCGTCCTCGTATCTAACCTCTCGCCTAGATTTTTCCTGCAAATCTACTGTTTCATTAGTAGGGGCGGTGGGACTCGAACCCACACTGTACGGATTTTAAGTCCGTGACGAAAGGACTGCGGTAAACAACCTGAAACAGGAAAAGCGCTTACCTAAGCCAAATTTTCTACACCTCAGGTTGCTAGACGCTCCCGATTGTTTGTACGCGTTAGAGTCAGGCTAGAGTCAACTACAGATTATCTTATACCGGCGAACATACTTGTTGTAGCCTGTCTGCGTGCCGCTGTGACGAACCGAACTGTTGAGAACCTGCGGGTACAGTTGGCTTCGCATAACGACCGGGGACCCACCGCATAGTGACCCCGAGTTGCTTCGTGATGGCATTATGAGTTTCCGTCACTTCCATGTCCTTCAGGAACACCCCGCTGATTATTAACCCACTCTTCGAAAGACACTCCTGGCTTGAAGAGATCATTCTCCTCCTGGGCGAACCTATGCAGCCACTCCCCATCTTCAAAGACGAAGTAGGTACTGCGGATCGTTGTTGAGCAATCCTCGCTTTTCAGTTTGACCGCTACCTCAACTAAGGGTTTCTGCTCCGCCTCGTTTGAGGGTTATGGAACGATACTAGTTTGTACTCCGATCTGGTGCACCTCTAAGAGAACGCCCTACCCGTAATCTTATCTATCTTTGCCTCTCTCTGACATTCCGCGTACTTCGGCAGCCAATTCTGGGTCTACCCCTTCCAACTCCTTAACGTGATCGAGCATCCATTGCGCTTGTACCAAGCGATAATTCTCAGCTGCCGCCTCAGATGAGGTGGTTGAGGCATCTAACACGCCGGAAATAAACTCTCGGCGTTGTTCTATCCACTCGATATCTTCAAAGGGCTTCACCGGAAGCCCCGGGCCTTTCCAAGCCCTTCGCCAACTCTCCACGAAACCCCTTCTTCTCCCTTTAAGTAGTACATAGCGTACAAGAAGAGCCGGAGTCTCGGCTAGGCCTCGACCCATCTCTCCTACTCCGCTTCTCAATGCATGCGCATCGCGCTGGCTCTCCCTACTACTCGGCGATCACGAAACCGCGAAAGACACCTTCTAGGTATTCGTGTTGGTGTTCCCGAACCCACAGCGCGGCCTCAGGGTAGCCCATGCGGGCCGCGAGCTCTTGCACCGCCTGATAATCTACCATGCTTGTCTCCCCCGACTCTTGAACGGTTTCCAGCCCGTCAAAAACAGCTGTGGGGACCTCGATCGGGTTCTCGAACCTCTTTGGGATGCTCTCCTCCTCCTCGCCTAGCTTGAAGGATACAAGCGCCCTTAAGCTAGCGGAAGGGGTAGACTCCCAGCCCAGCACAAGGTCAGGCGAGCCGGGAGGAGCTAAGAGGAGGCCGCGAGTACCTCGTCGTCGGCGCGGTCATCAAGGGTGAGCTTCTGCCCACACTCGCATCTGAATACGGGGCGCCTGGATCTCCAGTAATTTTCGGAGCCTAGAATCACCGTGATCTCCCCGCATCCGCACTCTAGGATGACCATCTGCTGCTCCAAAGAGCGATGCATGTCTATACCTCCCTCGCCCCCCTGGGGCCGCGTTTACGTTTTTTAGCGAGCCATAGGACTACGCGAGGGACAACTTCACACATCCTCCGGAAGGGCGCAAGATGAACGTTGCTCTACTACATCCTACTTATGCTTGACGCCAAGTTGATGTACCGCTTCAACTTAACCTCGACGTTAGGCTAACCCTACTTCGATATCAGTGCGTCGGCACTCCCCCTCTCTGCTCTCGCTCGATTTCCACATTGGTAAAAGACTTTGATACAAGGTTGGGAGCTCTCCTCTAATCCCTGTTTATGCTGCGAATCCTCGAAAACTAAGGGAGTGAACGAGCGGGATATCTAGAATGGTTCCAAAATAGAGGAAAGTCGCCTACGACGTCGGGAGGGTAAAGGCCCGAACCGGTGCTTTTTTCTGAGCATATTTTACCTACAAAGCACGCAGTTCGTAAGAGCTCCAGGACCTGATTCCAACCAGGACTACCTGATATCCAGAGAGCAAGCGCAAACATTAGAATGCGTTGAAGCCGTAAGATAGCAGGAGGAGTTTATGTACAAGGAAATTCCGGTCACCGAGCGTGAAGGATTCACCAACGAGCTTTGGCGCTCCATAACGTCCATCTACAACGAAATACTGGCCCACTCGTTCTTGCGAGGGCTTACCGATGGCACGCTCACCGAAGAACGCTTCCGCTTTTACGTCTTGCAAGATGGGGTCTACCTGCGCGAGTACGCTCGCGCCCTGAGCCTCACCGGAGTTCGCTCCCCAAACGAAAGCGCGCTCGTGATGTTTAACGAGCACTCGGCGGGCGCCATCACCGTCGAGCGGAGCCTGCACGAAGGCTTCCTCCAAAACCTCGGCGTTACCCAAGACGAGGCGAATCAAACGGCTCCATCACCGACAACCCTTGCGTATACCAGTTATCTACTGAAGATTGCCTCTCTCAGTGACTACCCTGAGGTGTTAGGCGCAGTGTTGCCATGCTACTGGATATACTGGGAGGTAGGCAAGGCCCTCCTCGAACGCGGCTCTCCGAACCCTATGTACCAGAAGTGGATAGACACCTATGGCAGCGAGGAGTTCGGCTCGCTCGTCGAAGCCGTCTTGGATCTCACCGACAGAGCCTGCAAAGACCTCAACTCCTCTCAGAATGCCCGCGTCACGGACGCTTTCGTTACCACCAGCCGCTACGAGTGGATGTTCTGGGATGCAGCCTGGAGGCTGGAAGGCTGGCCAGTGGAGTAAAAGAGGTCAGACGCCAGTAATCAACTGGACGCCACTCGACTCTTGCCCAGTCGACAACGAACGGCCATGCGGCCCAGGTCGTCAGCACCTTGGCTCGACTCATGCTGACGCCGAGCACCACCACGCCCACCCTCAGGATCATCAACCGAACCCCGAACAGCACAACCCTACCTAGAATGCCCCCGCAAAGGACCATCATCATCGTCAAGACAGTCAAGAAGGCCGATCGAGGAAGGTCTTCGTTCATGCCGATGTGAAGATCCAGGCCACTGGGTGAGTACTGCCGAGGAGGACTATAGAGAGTCCGACAATCCTCACGGTGGCGACGATAAAATGCAGTGTTTTTCTAGGAGCATGTTTTGGAAAGGTTAGTGTTGGACTTCATACGTTCCCACACCTTTGCCTCGAGTGACTTCATCTTGACGAATCGCAGCCTCCGTCGGTCGCATCCACAGGACGCCCGGCAGGTGGCATGATTGACTCGAGTAATAGAGCTGCGCAGGGGACGGTATCGCCGTTAGTAGTAGGGGTGATGAGCGCAAGGCCCGTCTGTAGGAGAGCTACGCGTTGACACTACCCCACGGAAACGAGGAGAAGATAGCGTAATGAAAGAGAATTTTCTAGCCGGAATTATTCATACTAAGTAAACAGCGATTGTCACCCGCTTCTCCGAATTGCGCTTGTACCAAAGCTCTATAAGCTTTTTACGCCAGCCATACTTCCGGTGGACAAGTTGGTTAGCCCTTTCTGCTTCAGTGCCATCCACGAGACGGGCTTGGCCGTCGATCCACACACCCTTAGGGTTTCCGTGCCTGTCACTGGGCACTACGCGTACTTGCGGGTTGTTGCGCAATCGTTTGACTTTGCCGGCCTTCGCGGGCGTACGTACGTACAACACGCCCCGGTCCTCGACGAACCACAAGGGCGTCGAAACAGCGGTGCCACTTTTTCTGTATGTGACAAGATTGAGATACTTTTGGTTTGAGAACGGTGCAAGTTTTTCAACATCCATCAATCGCGTTCCTACGACATCGCTTGTGAATATTGTCAGTGCCATCAAGTATAAGAGCTAGAGGTGACCGCCTCGGTCATTGAGGGTCCCTTAAAGTCGCGGCAATGGCTTTGTAGCCTCGGCTCTCTTCCATGCTAAAACCCAGCTACCCAAAAGAGATATAGATCGCCGCTACTATGATCGCTAAGACAATGTTCAAGACCAGAAGCTATTCTTGGGCTTGAGACTCGTCTTGTTCGCCCCCTTGTGGAGCCTCTTGACAGTAACCTCTTCGCCGTTTGCGGGCAGTACCGCCATCAACTCCGCGACCAGCCCAGGCCCCCGCCCTCTATCCTCACCCCGATCATGCTCTGCCTCGTTACCGCGAGCAGAGGCGGTTACAGATCAACGCACCACGGGCTCAGATACACACCATCTCCTCAATTCGCTTCCCTCTCCTTGGGCATGTAGTGCCGCTTCAACCAACTGCTGAGCCCGTCGAGGCCCGGGAACAAAACCCTCTCTGTGACGTTCGCCTGGTCAAGCTTGTCGCGGATCTCCCACTTCAGCTCCGCCGGGATCACGATCTTCTTCCACAAACCGGGGCGCTCTTCCAACCACTGGTCCAGCATCGCCCCGGCGTCGGATATGAAAGACAGGAGCGCGTACTGGTTCACGATCCGCTCATCCATTGAGGGGGGCTCGAAGAAGCCCACGAAGTTCGGCGGGTGCATCCCCTTGAGGTCTTCCAGGAAATCCGCCACCCTGCAGAGCATCTCACCAGTGAACATGTTCGATCCTTCCTTCGCTAACTGGGCTCTCAGCTCCTCCGGCAGCAGCTCTTGGGCTTTCACGTAATCGACCACCCAGATCGCCCCGTCGGCATCGAACCTCCCGATGTCGGCTGTGTAGAAGTGCATCGCGACGAAGGGCGAGTGCGTCCAGTCGAGGAGCCGGGTGGGGAGGCCGTGGTGTTTGGCCACCGAGGGCCAGTGCCACAACGAATCCTGCTCGACGACGTCCCTACCCGCGTACTTGCGTAAGTTCCTCATAAGGTGGCGCTCCAAGTCTTCAGCATCGCCCCCGAGGCGCGAAATGCTCGTTTTTAGCGGGTAAGAAGCATCGTCGGTCTCTCGGAAGGCATGGTTGGGGCGAAAGCGATCCAACCCCTCGTTCCAAGAATTTTCGAACAGTTTCTCCTGCAGCTCGGCCCAACTTCCGATCCTTATCTCATTCATGCCCCCATTATTGCCGTAAATCTCCGACCGAATCGAATGGAGATCGAAACGAAGAACTGCGGGCCGGTCTACCCACTGCTGACCTCCCTCGGTGTCGGTTCGTCGAGTTAAGGAAGCAGGTAGGAACCAAAATGTGGAACAGGTGCATCTAGAATAAACTCGCAAAAGCCCGTCACCATCGTCAAGACCGTCGGGAAGCGAAGAAGCATCAATGAAGCAGTCTCTAGTTGTTCTCTGTAGAGAGACTTGACGGTCCCGACGGTCGTCACGGTGAAATGCAGAGTTATTCTAGAGAGGGTATCTACGTGACAAGAGAGGGACAAGGAATTCGACCAACTCTACATATACTTTTCGGGACGCCTCAGAAGAAAGCGTGCTTATGCAGACCTTTGAGGCCATGCTGGGCGCGAACCTCGGCTTGGACGCCGAGAGTAGGCTGTCGGTTAGAAGATCATCGGAGTCGAGGAAGTCATCGGCATGTGGCAAGCGAACTCGGTTCTACCCTTCGTCGTCTTCACCGAACTCGCGCCTTGCCTCGCGCATGACTTCGCGGGCGCTTTCAAGTGACGGACCATTACCCGCGAGCTGCGGCAGCATCCGGGCAAGAAGAAGCGTAGAGAGCGGAGAGGACTCGCCGCCGACGCCCCGAACCAGGAGCGGACGCGGGGCGTGCTGCACTAGCCGCTCGCCGACCTCGACGCGGCGGAGGGCCAGCTCGTACTGGACCATCGCCCGATTGTCCCGGTGGGACTGTCCCAGGCGTCGCAGGGCAGTCGCCTCGTTCTCGGCCTCAGTAAGCGCGGCTCGTCCGCGGGTCTCTATCTCAAGTCGCACCCGCTGGGCTTCGGTCTCTTTCTCCTCTAGCATCCGGGCTACATCCTGGCGAGCCTTGTTGCGAGCTTCCTTGACTTCTATTAGGCGGGCGTCACGTTCTTTCTTCGAACGTTCGATCTCCATCAAGAGCCGATCTATGCGGCGTTTGCGGGTCAGCTCCCACTCGCGTTCGTAGGCAGCGAGCTCCTTCGCCACGCGCTCGCGGGTGGCGAGGTGCTGCTGGTACTGGTCCGGGAGCTGCACATCTGGAATGTTGGCACCGAGGATACGGACACCGTAGCGCTCGAGCTGGCGATTGAGGTAGTCCTGCATGTCCCCCACGTCGCCGCCGCGCAAGTCATAGGCTCGTTCGGTGCGGACCTGACGGCTGCGCTGCCGGATCGCATCCTGCACTGCGCTTGAGAGGACGAGATCGAAGTTGGAGGCCCCGATGGTGCGGACAAAGTCTATCGGGGCCTGGATGCGGAACTTGAGAAAGAACTCTATCGCCTTGAGCGGCACGTTCTCCTGCGTCGGGCAGACGGCTACAGGGGCCAGGTAGGGGATCTCGGTCGCTGTATCCACTACGAACTCGACCTTCTGCCACGGCCACCAAAGGTAGTGGCGGCCCGGCGAGAGGGTGCCGGTGATCTTCCCGTAAGTTGAAAGCACGCCGGTCGTGCCCTGTTCGATCTCCACAATGGCGCTTCGCCAGAGCCAGAGAGCGGCCAGAGCCGCGAAGAAGACTGTCCCTAGCATGGCGAGCGCCGTGAGCAATCCGCTCCCGATAAAGATTGCCACGCCCAAAGCGTAGACTGCCAAGCCGAGCAGGAACAGCCAGCCGTAGCGCCGTCGATCCTTTGGGATGACTACGGGTACGATCTGGCCCTCGTCACCCCCGCGCAGGTAGCGCCGGACCCCGGACCAGCCGGTTACAACCTCTTTTATCTTTGAGAACTCCGGTACGCTCGGCGCGGTCATTCTGTCTCCTCCCCGGCTTCTGCGTCGGCTTCGCTATCCGCCTCGCCGTTCGCGCCTTGGAGACGTTCAACGCGCTCCTTCACCTTCTCGTCGGTGACGGATTGCCGAATCTCCTCCAACCGCTCCGCGTTTTCCTCCTCCGCGGCCTGCGGCTCCTGGGGCTCCTTGTCGGTCACGCCCTGTTCGGCGGAGATTATCTCCTCGATCTCCTGCTCCCGCTCCCGAATACGTTCCTGGATATCCTCCATCCGCTCCCGGATTTTCTGCATGTCCTCCGGTGTAAAGAGCGGCTCGCCACCCGTCCCGATCATCTGCCGGGCGATGGCGAGGAAGTCTATAGTCTGGCCTCCGTTCTCCCCGAGCTGAACCACCTGCGGCAGCCGCTGTGCGACCGACTCCAGCTTGTCCAGAACGTCCTGCTGGAAGCGGTACTCCAAAATCTCCGGGGCCGCCGCGCCGCTGACCGCCCGGATGTCGAGCGCCTGGGCCTCCAGCAGCGCCGCGTTGGCGTTGGCCGTGCTCTTTGCCTCTACCAACCTTTGGCGGGCGCGGGCGTTAGCCCGGTTCGTCTCGCGCTCGCGGGCCGTATCGATCTGGGCCTGGTAGCTCGCTATTTCAGCCTGTATCGCCGAGAGCGTCTCGCGCAGCGACGCCAGCTCCTTGTTCAGCTCGCCCTCGTCCTGCTCCTTGCGGAGGCTCAGCTCGTACTCGTAGGTATAGGCCTCCTTGGCCACCCGCACCATCTCAGGTGCCGCAAGGTCCATTCGATACTCCCTGCTGGAGGGCTCGGCGTGCGTGATGTTTGCATTGGTGAAGCGGACGGCGGGAACAAACTGCTGGTTCAGTGATCCGAGGAACTTCTGGGTGTTCTCACCAACCAGGTCGTAGATATCCTCGGCGTTCTGCTCGTAGATCAGGGCCCGCGTCATCTCGCTGATCGCGTTCTGCAACTTGTCCGCAAAGCCCTTGACCCCGCCCACGGTAAAGATGAATTCTGCTGGGTCCTCGATGCGGAACTGCAAAAAGAGGTCCACCGAGGCGTTGACGCGGCCCGCCGTCGGAGCCTCTCGGATCGGGGCGTTATACGGATACTCCCTGGCCGTATTGACGATGTAGCTAACCTGTTTCCAAGGGTTGAAGAGCAGCGTTCGCCCGGCGTCCACGACCTCCTCCAGCCTGCCGAAGCGCGTGATGACCGCCTGGCATCCGTCGGGGACCATCACTACGCTCTGCCGCCACCAGACGAAGACCGCAAATGCGACTAGCAGCAGCCAGAAGTGCGGCCCGAACACCGCGAGCGTGAGGCCGCCCACCTGCGGCAACGACCCCAGTACGACGGCTGCCAAGATGCCCAGAAAGACGAAGATCAGAAGCAACCCTATAGGCAACAGACGCCAAAACAAAGACTGCCGGTTCGGAATCACAACCGGCGAGATAGCGTTGACAGATTGTCCCGACGCCTCGCGCTCGGGGAAGCTGCGGTTGATGATCTCTGCCGCGTCAGTGAGCGCCGCGGTCTGCTGCTCAATCCTGGTCCCGGCGGTCCCGCCGCCGCGCTCCCTTGCCGAGAGAAAGTCCTCTGGATCGGCCTGGAACTCCTCAAACTGCTCGCTCTCGGAGAACTCCTTGGCCGCTTCTCTTGCCCGCTGCCTGACCTTGGACATCTAGCACCCCTGCAACTCTATTGCGGCCTCCTCAGCACTTCCCCCGGTTGCATGATCTTATCATGCAACGCTACCCTTATAAGATTGTAAGCTCGACTTTAGCCATTTGGCTGCATAGCAAATCACGTCGGTTAGCCGTTCCATAAACTCCCGTGAGACTTTTATCAGCGACATCGCCTCCTTCACTATCCCTCGCCGATACCGAGCAATCGAGACACTGAGAAGCCCCACCACGCCTCTCTTCTTGTAAGGTGCTTAGAAAGGTTACGACCTCGGCGGCTGCTCCTCGCCAAGCGGTGGCCGCTCTTCACTTGGTGCCAAGAGATCTTCATGCGGCGTCTGCGTGACAGAAGGGCTAGTCCCATCAGATTCTGTTGCCTGTATAGCTTCCTGCTCGCCGCGAACTTGCCCTATAGTCTCTTTATAGCGACGCTCCGCCTCTCTCTCCTCGCTGCGCCTGACCTGCGATGGCTTGGAAGTCCCGTTAGAGCTAGATGTGCCGAGGTAAGGCCGGAAAAGATCTATCGGGATTGGGAGGATTACCGTCGAATTTTGCTCGCTTGAGATCTCGTTGGGGGTCTGAAAGAGCCTTAGCTGCAAAGCCGTAGAGCTTTCCAACCTGTCAGCAGCCTGACGCAAACGCTCAGAGGCCTGGCACTCGCCCTCGGCAGTGATGATCTTGGCTCGTCGATTCCGCTCGGCCTGAGCTTGACCCGCCATCGATTGTGCAGTCCGGACCGACCGTGTAGAGCGCGACGGTCTGGCCACGCTGAGCCTTGAAGACGACCAGGTCTCCCTTACGAATCTCGTCTTCGAGGACTATCTCCACGCCCGTCTCTAAGTCGGGCGCCTCACCTATGAACTTTATCGTGGTCAGCTACCTCTCCCCTCCTCCGGTCCACTAACAGATCTCTGTCGTGACAGTGAAAAGAGCCTCCCTGCGAAGTATTCAATCAGAAGACGGTGCGCGAGCCTAAAGCGCCAGGGCTTCGGTATGTCCTTTTCGCCGTAGAAGGCGCCGGCTAGCTGTCCGTAGATAGCTCCCGTAGTGTCCGCGTCTTTACCGAGGTTGACCGCAAGCAGGCAGCCTTCCTGAAACGAGTCGCTATTGTGGAAAGCCCAGAGAGCCGCCTCTAGGGAGGCGACGACGTAAGCCTTCTCAATAAGGAACGGGGGCACGTAGCAACCCTCTCAACGGAATCGCTTTGTCTAAACTTAGAACACCCGATTTCTGAAGACGGAATCGCACTGTGACCTCGGTACCGGTCCGCTAAGCTTATAGGACTGGGATAGAGGGAGTGTGGAGAGTATTACGTGACCTTACCATATGAGCATCCAGAGGAAACGGCGACGCCGTGGTTATCGGACGTTCGGCAACAGAAAGACCGGACCACACGAGGAGTCCGGTCTTTGCCACGACATTACGCCGCGGTCTCATCACAACAGAGTACCTCTATGTCAGTCTACTCTGTCCATCGGTCTATACCTCCTACTCAAGGTACAGTTCCAGTACTATTTTATTTCCCGGATATCCTAGAGTAAACCTGAAAAGAGAGCCGGAGTTACCGTCCCCTAGCCTTCTGCCGCCTCACTTCATCATCACCCATCAAACCCGACGTAACATCGTTATAACGTCGGGGTGAGCCCTCAGGGTAAGCAGCCTCGTCTCGTAAGTGTTGTTCTGCCGGTTTATCTCCTTCATGGTGCCAGGGGTGGGTCACAGCGTCTGCCAGCTGAGCTTCTCGCTCTTGAATGTCTTTGATGAGGGCACTGTGATCTGCGCCACACTGACAGGTGGCGGCGTTGCTGGCACCTGTCAGTGTCAATTCCTCGCCGCAATCACACACCAGGGTGACAGAGGCAGGGTGCCACTTATAGGGCCTGCTAAAGGGGGCTTCAACGACCTCGTAGTGTCCTTCGATACGTACAGTGACTCGCGTCATTCAATTGCTCCTTCCCACCGCCTAACTCTAGCACATGCATCCTCAAGGAATGCTTGCAGCGCCCTTAGGGCTTGCATCTAATTGCCGCTAGCCGCTAAGAGGTCTTCTCAGAACTCTAACTTCCGGTGTCACGTTTTCTCGGAAACCCCAAATCTTGCGGGCACAAAAAAGAGGGCCGGGAGATTAACCCCGACCCTCAAAAAACTCTAGCCTTGTGCAGTCTCTATTGGGCCACAATAAGCGGTAGCTGATCTGTTGGAGGAAAGGAAGCCTATAGTACAAACGTCCTATAGATGAACCGCACCTCACGGCTTAGAGTACCGCTAGATTACTTAGACCGGGCTGGCACTATTCTCCCC
>DASQMR010000070.1:0-1516 GCA_035645375.1 Rubrobacteraceae bacterium | reverse complement strand
GGGAGGTATTTGAATGACGGTTTACGCCCTCAATTTGTTCGATCTTGCCGATAACGACTCGTACCGGCGGTATTCACGTAGATCGGTATCCGCCGTGGGCAAGCACGGCGGCAAGGTGGTGGCGTTGGGCCGGTTGAGCGGGGTTCAGGAAGGTGACCCTGGGGTAGAACCGCGCAGAGCAATGGTCCTCGTCGAGTGGCCTTCCCACGACTCCTTCCGGGCCTTTCTGAACGACCCCGACCACGCAGAACTGCACCCGTTGCGGGAGGACGGGACACGCAACTACCTGTGGTGGATCTACGACCGTCTGGAAGATTTGCGCCCCCTACTAACGCGGGCCGACGAGTAATAGCCTCAAGGTAAGTTTGCCAGTTCGACTGTCTTCTATATCGACAAGATGCAGCCCCGCCTCCGAAGTGAAGGCGCACGTATCCCGCGCCCGGAACCTGTTCAGGGTGTCTCCCGACCCCGCGTCCAGAGTAGAAACGGACAACTAATCAAGTAAACGAACGCCGCGCTTAATCATCTGTTTAAAAGAAGAGGGGACACCGCTCAGGCGCCCCCTCTCAAAGCCTTGGTACGCTGCTCTCAGGCAGCGACGTCCGCGAAGGATCGTCCGTACTCGCCGCTCTTGAGCATCCGCTCCGCCTCGCGCTGGAGCTGGCGGACCCGCTCACGCGAGACGTCTAGCTCGTCGCTAAGCTCGGCTAGGGTAGCCGAACCACGATCGTCGAGACCATACCGGCGCACCAGTACGCGCCTGTGCCGCTCGGGCAGCCGCTCGACAGCCGCCTGGAGGCCCTGAATCTCCATCGCGCGCATAACCTCGCCCGGCGTGTCAGAGGCCCTTTCATCCTTTACGAAGACGCCTACCTCGGAGGCGTCTTCGTCCGAACCGAGAGGTTTATTGAGGCTCGTGGCATCCGGCATCGCGCCCTTCACCTCGCGCACGTCCTGTGCCGTCCAGCCAATCCGCTCCGCGACCTCCTCGTCCGTCGGCTCACGCTCAAACTCCACGGAGAGCTCGTTGTAGGCGCGGGCCATCTTCCGAATCTTCTCGCCCATATGCACCGGAACGCGTATGGTACGCCCCTTGTCAGCCACGGCCCGCTGCACAGCCTGCCGCACCCACCAAGTTGCGTAGGTAGAGAAGCGGTAGCCGCGGTCAGGATCGTACTTCTCCACGGCCTTCATGAGGCCTATGTTGCCCTCCTGGATGAGATCTTCGAAGGGTAGACCCATCCCACGGTACTTCTTGGCGACTGAGACAACGAGCCTCAGGTTCTTCTCAATGAGCCTCTGGCGGGCCTTCTTGTCGCCCGCCTTGGCCCTCTCAGAGAGGTCTATCTCCTCCTGATGTGTAAGAAGCTTCCCTCGTCCTATGCGCGAGAGGTACTTCGCCAGCAACTCCGGCGTCTCCGTCTCTCGCTCCGTGTGCTTCCTGCTACTGTTCTCTGAAGTTTTCAACCTGCTACCTCCGTTTGTTATTTGTGCTCGACACAACAACGCGCAGTTC
>DASQMR010000069.1:0-2138 GCA_035645375.1 Rubrobacteraceae bacterium | reverse complement strand
CCACCAAACGAACTCCGCTGCATCCCCCTAAAGAGCTTGCGCCTAGAGATAAGGCATAGGTTACCTCTATAGCCTGGATCTGCTAACGCTAGGAGAGCCGACCTTGCCGCCGACCGTGACTCGCCTACTAGCGCAGCCTCTGAGCTACTTACTACTGGTCCAAGATGCGTCTACTAACACCTGTTTCTGCCACCCCAACCCCAGGTCTCTTTACACTGGCCCCCTCCCCCAGAGGACCCTGTAGAGGTTGGCTCTGACCGCGTACAGGTCTTGCCATCGATCGTAACCTAGGTTATTGGATGGATCTCTTTCCACCCATGCCACTTATCAGCGACGTGTACTCCAGTTACCGTTGTCTGTTTGCCTACAGAGGGTTCACAGGCGGCCAAGGGGCCGCCATTCTTCTGATCCCTAGGAATAGCCTCCCAGATCATATCGGCTCCCCCGTTTTGCCGCGCTTGCTCCCACGCCGACGAGGATTCCCTTAAGATTAGCGATCTGCCGTTCGGCTTTGTAGCTTATTCATGTAAGTAGAGGTTCTTGGCTGCGTATCATCGGCATCACAGGCTGTCTGGGAGGTTGCGCGTAGCTTCTCTGTTTTCTCTAAAATTTACTACTGTGATGAAATCGTTCTGGAGAAGGCGTTACGCTGCATCCTCCGGAGTCGCTTCAGTGGTGCGAAGCGGTGTTACAGAGAGGCGCGTTCTGCAGGATGCGTTTGTAGCTGTCCTGGCCCTGTGTGTCGGCGGGGCTTTCGTTGCGTCGAACGTCATCTACAATCACGGGTACCTCTCCGCTCCCCTAGATGACGTCTTTATTCATCTACAGTACGGGCGCCAGCTCAGCGAGGGGCAATGGTTCCGGTACAACGACGGCGCCCCCATGAGCACCGGAGCTAGCAGCTTGCTCTACATGATCCTCTTAGGCGTGGGGCACGCTTTAGGATTCCAAGGGTCTCTCCTTTTAAACTTTGCCATTGGTATGGGCGTTGTTCTGTTAGCGGCCACGGCTGTCTTGAGCTGCGAGCTGGGCCGCTGTCTTGGGGGAGAGAAGTCGGGGTTGTGGAGCGGGGTGCTGATCGCAACCAATGGCCCTTTTGCGTGGGGCGCCACGAGTGGCATGGAGGTTCCCCTCCTGGCGGCCCTGCTCTTGTCAGCTCTTCTGGTGTTTTGGTATGAGTTTCCAAAAGGTAAGTTTCTAGCGACGCCCGTTCTCTTAACCCTCGCGGCCCTGACTCGTCCTGAAGGTCTCATCTTCGCGACGGTTATGATGGTGGTAAGCCTCTTGCGGCTATTCGAAGTTTTCAGGCGGCGCCAGATCGACCCTAAGAAGCTGGTCGCGAACGGACTACTCACTCTTTGTCCTTTCGCTGTGGGCGCAGGACAGCTCATCTTCTACCACCTCACCACGGGCACTAGCGTAGCCAACGGAATCCAGGCTAAGTCCGTACTTTACGAGCCGATCTTCTACCCAACCGAGGCGCTGGCCTTAGCATTCTCCAGGCTGCTCAAGCTTCTGCTAGACGTCTTCTCCGGCTTGGACGTACGAGGATACCTTTTTCCCGGAGCGGTGCTCTTCGTGATCCTGGGTATCTCTAGACTCTTATCCTTTGGGACACAATACAGGGCTGTCACGATGGCTGCGGTCATCGCTTCCGCCCTTGGGCTCTTATCGATCACCACCCTGGAAACGTGGAGCAATCACAGCTACCGTTACTTCCTGCCGTTTTTTCCGATCTTAATCGTGCTAGCGGTCGTAGGAATAAGCTCGCTGTCCTCGACGGAGACGATTAAGAGCCTTGATATGCCTGTGTATAAGGGGCTCATAGGGTTCGCGCTGGTGTTCTCGCTCATTGCCCTTCCGGCATGGGCTGTGAAAATGGGCCAAGAATCTGCGGAGATTCGTGAGCAACAAATCTCTATAGGCCTTTGGGTTCGAAACAACTTGCCCCCTGAAGCCAGAGTAGCCGTCAATGACGCTGGGGCGATACGCTACTATGGGGATCATGCGATCGTGGACCTAGTGGGCCTAGTAACTAACAGGTTCACGGAACCTAGTAGAAGCGGACCGGGAAGCATCTACGAGGCGCTGGAGGGTATGGCCCCAGAGCAGCGCCCTGATTACTTCGTCATCTACCC
>DASQMR010000068.1:0-4428 GCA_035645375.1 Rubrobacteraceae bacterium | reverse complement strand
CGGGGATGTCCGGTACGTTGGCTGCCGACAGGGCGCCTAAAGCGGCGATGAGGAACCGCGCCGAGACTACGTCTCCGGTGTCCGTGCTGATCTCCCAACGCTCCGTCTCCTCGTCGAAGGTCGCCTCGGTCACGCGCGTCTCGAGTTGGATGTCCCGGTTCAGGTCGAACTTGTCGGCCACGTGCTCGATGTAGCTTATTATCTCTGGCTGCTGGGGGTAACGCTCGCTCCACTCCCATTCCTGGCGGAGCTCCTCGTCGAACGAGTAGCAGTAGATCCAACTGGACGAATCGCTGCGCGCGCCCGGATAGCGGTTCCAATACCACGTGCCGCCTATGCCGTCCCCCGCCTCATAGACCCGTGTCGACAGCCCCATCTCGTTGCGCAGTTTGTGGAGCGCGTACAACCCCGCGAACCCTGCGCCGACGATGACCGCATCGAAGTCGGTAACCCGCTCCTCCGTGCCGGCCTGCCGCTGGTCTTGCTGAGCGCTGGACATACATTCCTCCTCCTGATCGTGACCCCAAGTGCTAAGTATGGAAGTACTCGTATCCCGTTGCAATGCTTTCATGCCGTCGACGCTACGCAGTCCGTGTGGGCGTATCTCTGGCGGGTAGTGATTCTTTTTTGTCTCAGCGCAACCCGCCAACGAAAGGAGGCACGGCTTCGCTTCTATTTACGGATTGCCGCTTAGAGGTCTTGTCGGAAACCCGTATTCAGGATCGTGGCATGAAAGGCTAGCGTTCTTGAGCGTGAGTAGCGACCCGTCCCTATAGACGCAAGCTCTTATCCGCTACCACTCGAGCTTGACTCAAGCTGGTTAGAGGGGATGTGCTAGACGATGCACGGACGCGCTGAGAGGAGCAGGCCAGCCACCTGTTCCCACACGGCTATTCCGCTTGTGTCACTGCCTGATAGCGTTGCCGCAAACGTCCGGATCCTATGATGTAGTTTGTTATCGCGTTCGGGACACCGCAGACACGCAATGCGTACACATGCGTGTCTGTGCTCGCCGGTTTTTCTTCTCGAACCCTCTGGGTAAGTGGAAATCGTAAGCTCGGGGAAAGGAGCGGACGAATGAGCATCAAGGAGTACGAGGAGTTTCACCGGCGCTCTTTGGAGGACCCGGAGGGGTTCTGGATGGAGCAGGCCAAAGGTATAGAGTGGCGTAAGGAGCCGGAAAAGGCGTTGAGCTTCGACAACCCGCCTTTCGCTTACTGGTTCGTCGGGGGCGAGACCAACCTGTGCCACAACGCGGTCGACCGTCACCTCACGGAGCGCGGCGGGCAGGACGCCCTGATCTACATCTCCACCGAGACCGGTGAGCGCAAGCGCTACACTTATGGGGAGCTTCACAAGGAGGTAAACGCCCTGGCGGGCGCTTTGAGAAGCCTCGGGGTGGGCCGTGGGGACCGCGTGATCGTCTACATGCCGATGGTGCCTGAAGCCATTTTCGCCATGCTCGCGTGCGTGAGGCTCGGAGCCGTACACTCCGTTGTGTTCGGTGGCTTCTCTGCCCCGAACCTCGCCAAGCGTGTAGACGACGCCAGGCCGAAGGTTATGGTGACCGCCGACGCTGGCATGCGCGGCGGCAAAGCCACTGAGTACAAGCCCATCGTAGACGACGCCCTTGACGAGGCCGAATCTCCACCAGAGCACGTCATCATCCTCAACCGGGGAATAGCGGAAGATCTCCCCCTGACCGACGGCCGGGATCTGGACTACGCCGACTTGCGCGAGCGCCACTGGGGCGAGGAGATCTCTGTAGAGTGGGTAGAGTCCTCGGAGCCAAGCTATATCCTCTACACCTCGGGGACGACGGGGACGCCAAAGGGCGTGCAGCGCGACACGGGAGGCCATGCGGTCGCCCTGGAGGCTTCGATGCGGCACGTCTTTATGGCAGAGCCGGGGGAGACGATGTTCACCGGATCCGATATCGGGTGGGTCGTCGGACACTCCTACATCGTCTACGCACCGCTCTTGCGCGGCATGACGACCATCCTCTACGAAGGGCTGCCTATCCGGCCGAACCCCGGTATCTGGTGGGACATAGTCGAGGAGCACGACGTCACGACCATGTTCACCGCCCCGACAGCCATCCGGGCTTTGAGAGGCGCCGACCCCAAATTTATAGAGGGACGGAACTTGGGTAAGTCGCTCAGAAACTTGTTCCTTGCCGGGGAGCCTCTAGACGCGCCGACGTACGAGTGGGCCACGGAGTCGTTGGGGGTTACGGTGCGGGATCACTACTGGCAGACGGAGACGGGGTGGCCTATCTTGAGCACGCTCTTGCCGGGCCTGGAGGACGCGACCATAAAACCGGGCTCCGCCGGTTTTGCGTGCGCCGGATACGACTTGAGGCTGGTGCACGAGGAGACCGGCGAAGAGGTCGAGCGGGGCGAACGCGGGGTCCTGACGATAAAATCCCCGCTCCCGCCGGGGTGCATGACCACGATCTGGGAGAACGACGAGCGCTTTGTAGAGACCTACTTCACCAGCTTCCCCGACGAGCAGCTCTACTCGACTTTTGACTGGGCCACCCGCGACGAAGAAGGCTACTACATTATGATGGGCCGCTCGGACGACGTCATCAACGTCGCCGGGCACAGGTTGGGTACCCGCGAGATCGAGGAGTCCATAAGCTCCAACGACGGAGTCGCCGAGGCGGCCGTGATCGGGGTCAAGGACGAGGACAAGGGACAGGTGGTCTACGCCTACGTCGTCCCCAAAGAAGACCCGGAGACCGACGAGGAACGCGACGAGCTAGAGCGGTCGATAAAAGAGACCGTGGCAGACGGCATCGGGGCCATAGCCCGCCCGGCGGTGATTCGCTTCGTAGGAGCGCTTCCCAAGACGAGGAGCGGAAAGATGCTCCGGCGCGCCGTCCAGGATATAGCCGAGCAGCGCGATCCCGGAGATATCCCGACCATCGAGGATCCCTCGGCCCTCGACGACATCCGCGCCGTCAGCGCGAAGAGCTCCTAGAGCTTGTTTTATAGAGCTTAGGTAGGCTGCCGCTCACAAGGTTCCACGGGTAGACCGCGAGGAGATCAATCCGCTCACCGGTGAAGAGGCCAACTACCTCATCGAGGTCGCCTGTAGCGATAATCTCGAAGCTCTCTACATACTCGCTATACACACAGGGCTCCGGCAAGGGGAGCTACTCGCCCTCAAGTGGGAAGATCTGGACCTCGAAGCGAGAACGCTCCGGGTTCGGAGGACCCTCACCTACGCGGGGGGCAAGCACTCAATAGCGGAACCCAAGACCAAGAAGAGCAGGCGCACTGTGCGACTCACCACGGCTGGGATTGCTGCTCTCCGTGATCACCTAGAGCGTCAGATGGGGGGAGATGGAGGGTTCGGGCTCATTCTACAAGCCCAGCGAGCTCGTCTTCGCCAACAAGACCGGCGGTACCATCAACCCCTCAAACCTCCGTAACCGCTCTTTCGCCCGGCTCCTTAAGCGCGCTAAGTTGCCCGAGACGACCCGCTTTCACGACCTTGGCAGCCGACCTTCAGCACGTAGAAGACAGCGTTAAGGATCTCGCGCGTGTTGTGTAGCCTCGGTCGTCCTCTATGCTTCGCGGACGGGATGTGGGGCTTTAGGCACTCCCATTCTGGGTCGGATAGGTCGCTCGGGTATCTCCTGCTCGCCATGCGCCGGAGGGTAGGCGATCACCAAACGACTTTTTCCGACAGTCTCTCAACAGGTCTTCTCGGAAACCCGTACTTAGTAAGCTGCGCGTTACGCGCGTTAATATGTCCCCGTAAGGAAGCATTTGCAAGAGGTTGAGGTAACGACGCGTACATGGACCAGATCGAGTCTCTTATCTTCCTGCTTGGGGCAGCAGCGCTACTGGCACAGCTCGCCCGAGTCCTGAGATTGCCGTATCCAGTCTTCCTGGTACTCGGCGGCCTCCTTATCGGTTTCGTGCCGGGGCTACCCACGGTTGAGATTTCCCCTGAGGTTATCTTCCTGGTCTTTCTCCCACCTCTGCTGAATTATGCAGCCTTCTTCTCCTCGCCGCAGGACCTGCGCCGCCACCTCAGGCCGCTCTTGGCGCTCGCAATCGGCCTCGTGCTCTTCACCACAGCGGCGATAGCGCTGATCGCGCACGCCTTGATCGGCCTACCGTGGGCCGCAGCCTTCGTTCTGGGGGCAATTCTTGCGCCAACTGATCCTGTGGCGGCAGAGGCGATCTTCCGTCGTCTTGGCGTGCCGGGAAGGGTGAGCACGATAGTGGGAGGCGAGAGTCTCGTCAACGATGGTTCGGGACTAGTGGCCTACCGGCTTGCGGTCGCCGCGGTGGTCACGGGTACGTTCTCGGTGTGGGAGGCAGGACTAAGCTTCCTCCTGGTCGGTGGGGGAGGGATCGTCCTGGGTCTGATCCTCGCCTGGCTCGTCTCACCTCTGTGGAAGCGCATTAG
>DASQMR010000067.1:0-8918 GCA_035645375.1 Rubrobacteraceae bacterium | reverse complement strand
CGATCTCATCCACGCTTGGCCTGCTCTGGTCTAACTGGTCGCATACTAGCTTGCCTGACCGCGGGTCTTCCACAACGAAGCGGCTATGGAGACCGCCACCACCGTAGCGATGAACGGCAGGGAGACCCAGATCGGCACCTTCCCAAACAGGTCGCTCCAGATGAACTTCACCCCCACGAAGACGAGCACTACCGAGAGCCCTACGCTCAGGTACACGAAGCGCTGCATCAAGCCAGCGAGCATGAAGTACAAAGCGCGCAGGCCGAGGATGGCGAAGGCGTTTGAGGTCCAGACCACGAACGTGTTTGTCGTGATCGCAAATATCGCCGGTATGGAGTCAACTGCGAAGACCACGTCGGTGGTCTCCACTGCTATCAGGACGGCGAACAGCGGCGTCGCCATGAGCTTGCCGCGGCCAGGGCCTTCCCGGACGAGGAGCTTCTGACCCCGGTAGCCGTCGGTCATGGGCAGTACGCGCCGGAGCAGACGCAGGACGGGATTTCGCTCGGGGTGAACCTCCTGGTTACTGTGACGGGCCATGCGGATACCCGTGTAGATCAGGAACGCCCCGAAGAGATAGACCATCCAGTCGTAACGCTCCAGAAGCTCGGCCCCGATGAGGATGAAGATGACGCGCAACACCAAAGCACCTATCACGCCCCAAACCAGAACCCGGTACTGGTACTGTACGGGAACGGCGAAGTACGCGAAGATCAGGGCGAAGACGAAGACGTTGTCTACCGAAAGCGCCTTCTCGATGATGTAGCCAGCGTAGTACTCGCCCGCAGTCGCTGGTCCCGCCAAGACCCAGACCAAGACCCCAAAGAGAAGAGCCACTGCGACCCAGAAAGCGCTCAGGATCGCTGCCTCACGAAAGGAGATCTCTTTCGCGTCCCGGTGGAGCACGAAGAGATCCAGCACCAACATCAGCAAAACGAACACCCCGAAAGCCACCCACGCCCAAACGGGAAACACCACAGCCCATCTCCTCTCTCGACGGGCCGGGAGGGCACCAAAAAAGCGAGCCCACCACGGCCTAACCTATCCGTAGCGGTCTCGCCGATTCGCGTTCGTTGACGCTCTTGGCCGGCCGGGAGCATCTAAGAAGCACTCCGTATTGACGGCCGGCCCCCACCCTCCGGGTGGTGGCTACTCCCCGTTCGGTTGCATTTTACCCTGCCTCACGAGCGTTATGCAAGCCTCTATCGCCGAGGGATTCCCGCAGGGGGTCCGAATCTTGTTGCGGGCTGCCAATGCTGAGTTTACGAAAACACACCTTGTGAGACTGTCTGATAAATCAAAACAGGCCTCCGTTTGAGGTCATACGAGCGACTAAAACGAGGCTTAGGGGCCTTGTTTGGCCGTCTCGCATCCCCAAGAACCACCATCGACAAGCCCTCCGGCTATTTATAAGACAGTCTCTAGCGGCAATCTGGTGAATAAGGAATGAAAAGCAGAGCCGGGCTGGGCTTTAGGAGGATGGGGGTAATATTGCCAGCCCAGTCTAAACGATCTACCCAGTACAGAAATCCGCTTGGGTGCACTTCTTCTATAGTTCAAAGGTTGTATAAACAAATCAGAAGGAGGAAACATGGCAAAAAGCTTGAGAAAGCGCACCTTCAGGACCTCAACGGGCTCCGCACTAGCACTGGTCGTGTTCATAGTCGCATGCTTCAGCGCAGCGCTCATTGGATCGGTTTTCACGGCCTCCTCAATCCCTGTATGGTATGAAAACCTGCTCAAGCCCTCCTTCAGCCCGCCGAACTGGCTGTTCGGTCCGGTGTGGACGGTGCTCTACCTGTTGATGGCCGTTGCAGGGTGGTTGGTGTGGCAACAGCGTGGGAGGAACCCGACGATCGCTTTACCCTTGGCGTTGTTCGGTATTCAGCTCGTGCTCAACACCTTATGGTCGGTGTTGTTCTTCGGACTGCAAGCACCAGGGACAGCCCTGGTAGAGATCCTGATCCTGTGGGCTGCTATCCTTGCAACCTTGCTATCTTTTCGGCGGGTTAGCAAGGGAGCAGGCTGGCTACTTGTGCCCTACTTGGCCTGGGTTACCTTTGCGGCGGTATTGAACTTCGAGATTTGGCGGCTCAATAGCTGACGTTGAAAGGTACGTTGAGTGAGTCTATCCGTTGTGGACTCCGGTCACTCTTTCGGCTAATCTACGGTGCTTTCGACCGCAATTCGCCGCTAACCGGCGTGGCCGGCCGCTTCTGGGGTAGAAAGGCTAATCACTAGCATCAGTCTTGAGAGATCCGGTGGCCGAGCTTTTCCAGGTGTGCCTGGGCCGAGAGCTCAGCGTAACGACGCTTCAACAGCGGGACGTCCGCGTAGGCTGCCTCAACTATCTCCTTCAGAGAGGACGCGCCCGACCCGAGCGCCGCAACTACCCGCGCCTCACGCTCCCGGCGGTGAGCTAGATACTCCTCGATCTTCGCCTTGGCATCCTGTACCTCCGGTCCGTGCCCGGGCAAGATGCGGCTAGGGGCTAGGGCTCGGACCCGCTCCAGGGAATCGACGTAAACCTGCAGATCCCCTTCTGGTGGGGCGATGAGGATACTGCCCTTCCCTGCTATGAGGTCGCCGGAGAGCAGGGTGCGGCTGCCCGGGTGCCAGAAGCAGAGGTGGTCCGGGGCGTGCCCCGGGGTATGTACGGCCACGAGCTCACCGACATGATCCCCATCCGAAAGTCCCGCGCCGAAGGCGAGAACCGAGGCTCCCGAGAGCTCAGAGAGCCGTCCGGCTCCGGCCGCGTGGTCGGGGTGGCGGTGGGTAAGGACTATACGATCCACGTGGCCTGCGACGGAGAGGATGTTCTCCAAGTGCTTCTGGTGGTCGGAGCCCGGGTCCACGACCGTTCCCCCAATCACGTAGGTGTTGGTGCCTTCGAGTGTGAGCGGCCCAGGGTTAGGAGCCTGGAGAGTGCAGAAGTTCATTGCCCGATTGTACAACTCAGCCGGCACGCACCGTCGTGGAGACCGTGATCGTGACTAGGCCTTCCGGGGCCTTCAGATCGGTTCGCCCCAGCCACTACTAGAGGCAGCCGACCCAGCTCGAATCGGAAGCGAAAGCTAGGGCAGCGGTCTCAGTAGAAGGCGAGGAGGGTTTTACTCTATTCGAACAAGGCGTTCTACGTGTTTGAGGGTATTAGGAGTAAACCACATAGATAAGGGCAAAAGCTCGGATAAAAACCAAGAGCAAGCGTCTTCCGGGATGCAGACTTCTGCATCATCGCCTTATCAGAAGGGCGAAGATAACCACCTCATGGTATCTTGTCTCACTGCTGCTGGGTTCATCGGAAGGTGGTGCTCTAAAAGCCGTTCTAAGCGGTCGCAGCCCCTTCCAGCCTAGGTCCCGCTGGAGCAGGCTCTGCGGCTTCAGCGGCCTTCGAGACGGTTTTGAAGGAGCGTTATGTATCGTCCGATGCTCTCTACTATTGCCCGCGAAGCGTTAACCACCTTTTGTTTTCCGCCGCAACCCTTCGTGAGACAATCCGAGTGTACGTAGGGAGAGGAGATCTTCGTGAACGAAGAAAAGAAGGCGCTGGACGCGGCGCGGGGCGTGAGCGGGACGTCAGTGAGGCCGGCAGCCCATCCGGAGGAATTCGTTGTCGAGGAGCCGCCGCCGGAGCCAGACTACCCGCGCTACCGAGTCGAGCCCAATACAACGTTCGCTCTCTCAGACGTGGACCCGGACGAGACGGAGGACTATCACAGTAAGAAAGACGTCCGGCAGCAGCTCGAGGTGCAGCGCAGGCGCATCGCGGAGCTGCAGGAGAGGCTCTACGCCGAGAACGAGCGGGGGCTTCTCGTCGTGTTGCAGGCCATGGATACCGGCGGTAAAGATGGCACGATCAAGCACGTCTTCGAAGGCGTCAATCCCCAGGGATGCCGGGTATCTTCATTTAAGGCCCCTTCGCTTGAGGAAGCCAACCACGACTTCTTATGGCGATACTACAAGAGCGCCCCGGCTAAGGGTCGTATCGGCATCTTCAACCGCTCCCACTACGAGGATGTGCTCATCGTGCGCGTAAAGAATCTGGTGCCCGAGGAGATCTGGCGCCCGCGCTACGAGATCATCAACAATTTCGAGAAGAGTCTCACCCTGGGCGGCATAACCGTCCTGAAGTTCTTCCTCCACATCTCCAAGGACGAGCAGAAACGGCGCCTTCAGAGGCGCCTCGACAACCCCGACAAGCGCTGGAAGTTTGATCATAGCGATATAAGAGAGCGCTTGCTCTGGGACAAATACCAGGGGGCTTACGAGGACATGATCAACGCCTGCTCGACGGAGCACGCTCCCTGGTACGTCGTCCCGGCCAACAAGAAGTGGTACCGTAACCTCGTCGTCGCCCGCACCATCGCCGATACCCTGGAAGCGATGGACCCGCGGTACCCCCCGGCGCAGGAGGGACTGGAGAACGTCACGATCTCGGACTAGGCCCCGCCACTCACCCGGGAGCGGTGTCCCCAAAGTAACGGGAACAAAATTCAAACTGACGACGTTCAAGGTTATGAGCCCGAGAAGCTACCTGACGCTCTCATAGAGGACCTCTATGATTGCTTTATGCATCCGAGGAGATTTTAGCCTACGTACCCACCGATAATGCTGGAATTTCTTTCGCTCCGCCTCTCGAACATCGGCGAACGCCTTTATATATGCTCCCATTTCGGTAGCGCGACAAGAGGCGATTTGAGCACTTGCGAACCGGCGCAGGTCAAGGGGCCGCAATCAATAGCTCTACGGAGTCAATGGCCTGTAAGGCGGCTTTGAGGAGGTTCTGCTCCCAGACCGCCGATGAGTTCTTGAAGGGGATTGTTGAGATCCGACGCCTTGCGGAAGAATCCCGCAAGGTATCGACCGCATCGCCCGCACCGATACAAAACGCGGATTTGCAGGGAATTTATGCGGTCGATATCTCCTACCATTATCGTCCGCAAGTCAACCATTATCGACCGCAAATGTAAGTATCAACCGCGTTATCGACCGCATAGAAATGCTCTGTTTTGCGGGTCTTTCCCCTACTGTAAGGCAGCTGCGGTCGAGGTCTTTCAGGGTTTCTTGGACCTCCGGCCTTACCTTCACCCGTCACCTTATTAGCTTGCGTCTAATAGGGGACAGCCACGTTACCACTACTGAGTGTCCCTGGAAGCTCAAAAGCACGGAGTGCGTAATAGTATGATGATAGGCGAGATGACTTCAAGCTAGAGAGTACCGGAGGAGGTTGGAGATGGGAAGCTTAAGGCGGGCTAAGAGGGATCGCTGGATTATGGGAGTATGCGGTGGTATCGCCCACCATTACGGCTACAGCTCTATTGTGGTGCGGATGGCGGTTATAGTCCTAGCGGTCATTATCCCCGGTTTTAGTGTGATCCCGGTCCTCCTCGCCTATTTTCTTCTGGGCTATCTGCTTCCGGAGACGGACGAGTTTTAGCCAACCTCGTTTTTGCATAGGAAACAGCAGAGGAGGCTGCCCTGCTGCCTCTAATACAGCTCTCAGGGCATTGAAGCCGTTCAAAGCGCTTGCTTGCCTGGGGGGGCCTCGGGTGTCGCGCCCTTAGCTGAGGCTTCAACGGCCCTTCAGGCGGCTTTGAAAAGGTTCTGCTTCCAGCCGCCGTCGATCGGTTCTCGAAGAGATGAGTTTCCGAGAAGACCTCTTAGCGGCAACCCGGTGAATAGAGGCAACCTGTCTCCTACTCTGGAGTTTTAAGCTCGTTACCTGGTGTTGCCAGATCACGCGCTCTTTCTTCTGAGTGATCCCCAGCCTTCGAGTGCCTTGCGACGGGGAGCTAGATACTCCTCCGGCGTGCCAACCTGCTCCAGGAGAGAGAGGGCTCGATCGCCAAGCGCCGCGCCTTCGTCGCTTAGCTCACTCCACGCGTTGCTCTGTTCGCTGGGGTCGCTGATGAGATCGTAGAGCTCTGGTTCGTCGACCGGACCGCCCAAGACCAACGAGCGGTCTGGCGTGGTGACGGTGAGCGGCATGTAGTTGGCGATTCTGCGCGCCTTGGAGTCTATGGCTGTAACGATCTCGCCTTCCGCCAGGTACAGTGGCCAGGAACTTATGACGAAGGGCCGGTGCTCTTCCCTAGTCCCCGCGAGGACCTCGCCAAACGACTCGCCGGTCATTGTGCTCGGCAGGCCTCCGAGCCCCGCGAGCTCTATGATAGTCGGCGCTAGGTCAGGGGCGGTCGTCATCGCCGTACGACGGCCGGGCTCCAGGCCGGGCCCTTGGACCATCAGGGGTATGTTGGTTAGCTCCTTGTACAGTGGGGACCTCTCGACGGTCAGAAGCCAGGACTCGGTCAGCCACCCCGGCACCATCGAGCCCTGCTTGACCGACGCCTCCGGCTCGTGCACCCACTCGGCCTTACCGAAGTAGCCGTGCTCGCCGAAGTAGAAGCCGTGGTCGGAGGTGAAGAAGACCAGCGTGTTCTCCCGGAGGTCTAAAGCGTCCAGCTTCGCCAGCAGGCGTCCGATCCAGAAGTCCACCATGCTCACCTCGCCACAGTAGCCAGCGTGAGCAAGGTCCACCTCGTCTGCCGTGAGACCGGCGTCCTCCCACTTGCCGTAGCAAGGGTAGCGTATCTCCTCCCCAGCGTAGCCTTCCCTGTACCTGGCGGTGTAGTAGTCCGGCGCGTCCCAGGGCTCGTGCGGGTCCCAGGTGTCCACGTAGAGGAAGAACCGCTCGTCATGGTGCCGCTCCAGCCACCGCTCGGCCTCGCTCATCGTGCGTGCTACGAGCCGGTCCTCCTCCGAACGCCACGTCGACCGCGCGTCTGCGCGTTCATGCGGCCTGGTGCCGTCGCCCTGACCCCTGATCCACACGAAGTCGTCGAAGCCGCGATCGTAACCGAAACCGTTGCGCACGAAGAACGGCGTGTCTACTATGCCCATCGACGTATACCCAGCCTTGGAGAGCACCTCCGGCAAAGTCATCAAGTGCCGTGGCAGCGGCTCCCAACCCATGTGCGTGTACGAGAACGTGCCGGTGAGGATGTCCGCCCGAGCAGGCATGGTCGGGAAAGAGGAGAGCAGGTGGTTGTCGAACACCACCGACGAACGCGCGAACTCATCCAGGTGAGGCGTGTGGATGTGCCCGTTTCCGTAAGCTCCTAAGTGATCCCTGCGGAACGTGTCCGCGACTATCACCACCACGTTAGGACGATCGTCGACCATCTTGTCTCCTTCGTTTTTGTTTTCTTTGTCTATCAACTTTGTGTACTAACGAACCCTACACGCGCTGGTCACCCAACGTCAAGAGGCGATCTAAGACATGAAGATCCACCCACGGCCGGAAGTCGCAATCCATAAAGGATGGCACCGACCGAATGCGGGTTTCCGAGAAGACCTCTTAGCGGCAATCAGGTGGATAGAGTTAATCCGCTCTCGGTACGGCGCAGGATTTATTATTGTAGGGTTGGCTAGTGAAAAGGAAACTCGTATAAGCGGATCGGAAGAACACTGGACCGAAAGCGGCACTGATATCGAGCGTACGGTGTTCTTCAGCGACGCCGTCTTCGCCATCGCCATAACCCTCCTGGCCCTAGATCTGAGAGTCCCTGAGATATCCGAAAGTACAGCGGCCTCCGAGCTACCAGGTGCCTTGCTCGACCTATGGCCCTATGTTTTCAGCTTCCTCATGAGCTTCTGGGTCATCGGGTTTTACTGGCTGGCACACCATCGCATCTTTCATCGCGTCAGGGTCTACGACCGCAGGTTGCTCCTGATCAACCTGCTTTTCTTGATGTGGATTGTGCTTATGCCGTTCTCATCGTCGCTGATAGGAGAATACGAGAACCTGCAGCTCCCGGTCATCTTTTACTCGGTGCACAACATCCTGGCAGGATCAACCCTATCGTGGCTATGGAGGCACGCTTCTAAGGAGGGACGCCTTGTAAAAGCGGACCTCGATCCTCGAGCAGTAAGGTACATCAACCTCCGAGCGATGTTCCTGCCGGCTGTGTTCGTGCTATCGATAGGGCTCTCTTTCCTTAGTGTCGAGATCGCCCGAGGTTCATGGTTACTGGCATTCCTAGCAGGCCCCATATTACAGAGATACGGACGGCGCTCCCCCTCGCCCTAGTAGAAGTAGTGGGACGAGCAATCTGCGCGGCGACTACTCGGAGGCACGCTCTGGGCTTTCTCGAGCACCGCGGCTACCGGATAGCAAGCCAACCGCTATAAAGATTGATGTAAGCTAATCCTTATGCACTGCCGAAGTCTGCTGCGGGGCGGGGAAGCTTTCTGACTGATTTAGGGCGGATACTGACAGCAGCACTCACTGCCTTCATCGTCGTCTATGGGCTGCGGCTCTTGGTAATAGAAATGGACTTCGATCTTGGGCTGGTAACCTCCTGGGATATCTGGGCCCTCAGGTTGTTAACCTTCTGGGTCGTCTGGGCGGTTACTTACTTGGGGCTTACCTGGTTCCTGATAAGCCGGTCGTCCGCCCAACAAAACCAGCGATGGGCCTTAGACCAGCGAACACCACCTCGCCCGCGTATCTCCATACTGCGCTCGGTAATTCTGCGAATATTGCGGGTAGTGTTCTTGGTTAGTCGGACAAGCTCTCTGTTTTTCATCGTCCTCGTAAGCTTGGTGAGCCTGGTGCTGGCAATCAGCTTGGCGCCCGATGTACGTGACCTGGAAACTAAACGAGGCATAGCTCTAGCTATCATGGCCGTACTAGGAGTGGTCTCGGCGTGGGGAATACTCAACACCTCCTATGCGCTCCACTACGCTTACCTGTACTATCGATCCGAAGAATCGCCCGGAGGGCTTGCCTTTCCTGGCGAGCAGAGTCCGACGCAGAGCGACTTTGCCTATTTCGCCTTTACGATCGGCACGAGCGTTGCCGTCTCTGACGTCGATGTAACCGGTGATGCGATGCGCCGAGCAGTCCTTGGACATCA
>DASQMR010000066.1:0-2685 GCA_035645375.1 Rubrobacteraceae bacterium | reverse complement strand
GTGTACATGGTGTTTATTCTTTTTAATTCGCAGGCGGCGGTGTTAGACACCTCGCTTTTATTAGGCTCCTGGGGAGCGGTTGTTTTCGTCGTCGCGTTGGTTGGCCAGGTGGTAGGGATAACAGGCATTCATGTTCTACAGAATGGTCGCTACGGTCGGCTGGGAACTGCGGGATACGTGGTGGCCTTTGCAGGGTTTGCAATAGAGCTTATCTTCGCTTTAGTTGCTGGCTTATTAGGTGACGTGGGTACCCTCATTGTTGTGCTTCTCTTTGTTTTGGGAGTCATCGCGACGTTCATCGGACTAGTGTTGATGGGAGTAGCTACCCTGCGTGCTCGCCTCCTGCCTAGTTGGTTTGGGGTGCTCCTTATCGCGGGCTTGCCTGTTGCTGCAATTCTAGGGGGGACCCTGGGGGCATTAGCTTGGTGGGTAACATACGCGGTCTTCTGGCTGTTGGTTGGCTACGTACTGTTATCGAGCAGGAGTACAGAGATCCAGAGCCCCGCACATGCTAGGTAGGCTCTGAGTAGACCACACGCCACTATATAGCCCGGCTGGGGAAAGCCTGAGTTGCCGCTTCTCAGCGTTCTCGGAAACTCATATAAGCATCCTTTACCGTTACAAAGTATCCCCTATTCAAATCCGAAGAACCGACGCCACCAGGACCGCTTCTCAGGCTCCTGAGAGACGCTAGTACCGTCGCCTCCAGTACTATGCTCAGAGGTGGTCTCGTGGGCGTCCCGCGAATCCGGCGGAGATGAAGAAACCTCAAGCTCTGGTATACGTTCAGTCATACGAAGCATGATGGCGTCTTTTCGCTCAAGCTCACGGCGGAGGAAACTTATCTGGTCTTGGAGGCTCTCAACAAGTTCCTCTGTCCCGTACCGTACGGGACCCTCTTGTCGATCATCATTCTGAGCGGTACTGGACGATGTACTAGACACGTCCTGCATAGTGCTGGCCTTGTTTAGTAGCACGTAGACCCGCCCATCTTCGTGCCGCTCGTGCGGAATTGTGCCCCTTTGAATGCGTTTTCTTATAGCATCAACGGAAACACCGAGAGCGTTAGCCGCCTCGTGCACAGTCGCCCTTGTATCTGACGTTTGTCTAGTACTGTCCTGCGAGGGTCCGGTATGGTGCTGTACTGTGTCTTGTACGTCGTCTAGTACCTTGTCCTGCTGGTCCCTGGTCGCGTCCTGTCGCATACTGGACACAGTAGCGCGTCCCCCTAGTGGGAGATACACAAAATGCCATAACCCACAACATATTGTGGTATCGCCAAGTGCAAGCGGAACGGCCTTTTGCGACGCTCAAGGTTGAGGCGAGTTGATCTTGTATCCACAGAGATGACGTGTAAACGTAGCTTTCGGGTGGGCCCGAAATGCTGACTCCGGGTAGATGGAGGGGCCCCGGAGGAGCGATAGCCCACCCTAAAACCATTCTACTCCTAAGAGGGTAGACGCCCCTAACGAAGAGAGGCAAGGGGGAGCAGTATGGAGAGCACCACCGAGCAAGAGCAAACCATCGAGTGTTCGGGACGTCTTGATCTCGAATGCGAGTGTGGAGAGACGCTGATGCTCCTCGGGCTAGAAGAAGACTGGCAAGCGGAGCGATCAGAGTTCGAGTGTCAGTGCGGCAGAAACCTTACCCTGGCAGATCGAGCCGACGACGAGGTACGCGCAGTCAAGAAGCTAATACGCGCGGACATGGGGACAAGCACAACCACCGGATCTTAGATAACCTTTCGCCGCCCATCCTGGGCTATCCTCGCGGCTCTGAGAGCAGGAAAAGAGGCCGGGGAGCAGAGATGTTCAGAGTAGTTGCCCCGGCCTTAATAAGCAGGGCTGGAGAGAAACCACCCGCATATTCCAGCCCTGTAATATATGTATCATAGCTATGGTTCTTTCCTCGTGCAAACCGGTGCCGCTGCGAGCCGGTCCAGCAGGGTTAGGACGGTGTCCGCGGAGGTACACCTGGACTGTGGCTAACGCTCTGAGAGAGGTCCTTTTGAGACCGGCTCCGCGTCGTTATTTAGCCTTGAGCTCCCCCCGGTTAATCATCCGCCGTATAGTTCGCGGACTCACGCGGACAGCCTTTGTGGCCACGTCCGTAGTAACCCACCCCGAGCTCGGGGACGCGTCCGCAAATTGTGTCCGCTGGTGTCCGTGGGCGTGCTGCTCCATAGCCGGTAGCGTAGACCGGCACATTCTTACCGGGTAGGGCGAATTGCTCGGTCCCCAACATATTGGGGGTCGATCGGAGGCAGGGCGGATAAGAGTGTTGTTGGTACGCTCATAGCTACGGTCCCCCGGACTCGTCCTGGAGAGGTAGATCTGAGATCGAGAAGTATTATCAAAAGGTAGACGTTGCCCGTCCTCGGCGCCCTGCCTCCTGTTGGACCGGGGCTACGCGCCCGTCCTGGCGGGCTCCCTTCGTCTCACCCATCTATCGTTCTAAACCTACGGAGTCAGTCTCTGCGCGTTCGAGGTGGCGAAAGCTGTTCGGTGCCTAGAGATCCCTTACCCTAAACTAAGCCTTCAGGGTGTACATGTAACCCCCACTGCACGTTGCATTCGGCTCTAAGTTGGATAGATTAAGGTATATGGGTGGATCGTTAGAGACCTCCTACGGGACTTCTTAGGAGGGGGTTGCCCGCAAAAGGTATGATGACCCACCCACTTCATT
>DASQMR010000065.1:0-2184 GCA_035645375.1 Rubrobacteraceae bacterium | reverse complement strand
CCCTCTACCTTTAAGGGCGCCCCGGAGACCACGAAACGTTTGCAAAGCTGGCGGTGCCCGTTGCAAGGTTTTCTTCTACTACTTCTTCCTGATACAGGATCTGCACCCTCAAGCTGCCCTCGACGCCGGGCCTGGCCTTACTAATGTAGGCAGAGACCTGCCTAACTTGCACGTCGCCCCCCATTATGTCCGAGAGCCTATACTCATCTAGCCCCTGGCCTATCGTACCCTCCAGCTCCTGGCGACCGGACTGGCCACTCGCCATCCCGCCGAAACTCCCACGATAAGGTACCCCGGCGGCCCCAGAGATCCTCAAGATGACCTCGCTAGCAGCGGCTTCACGATCCGCTCGAGCTTTGCTTGGAGCCTTTTCCTGGGCCTTGGACTTGGGGGGCGCACCTGCCTGCTCCTGTGCTTGGCCGGCTTCTTCCTCAGCCGGTGCCGATTCCGCCGTATTACTCGTTGCGGTCAGGGCTGCGACTTGGTCGGGCCGCATCACCACCCGCCACTCTCCATTCTCGCGCACAAACCGCTGGGTCCTCTGCAGTTGTTCTACGCCAGAAGCACTGTTAACGGTGAACTCCGAGTCTAAGGTCGCCGAGCCGCCCTGCTCTTGGGCGGAAGAGAACGAGTAGTCTGTGACCGAGTAGGGGGCGTTAGCCTCGAAGAACGTTCGGTATTGCTCCAGCGAGACCTCCTGGCGGCTCTGTTCGTCGAAAAGCGAGTAAGCCCTTTCGAAGTCGCCCCTGTTAATGTACTCGTACTGAAGGGCTAGTACCTCCTCGGGGGATCGTCCCTCTGGGGACGGGCTTGATGCTTCTTCGCTCGTCTCTTCAGCCGCCGTCCTCTCAGCCGTAGTTGTTTCGGCTGTAGTCTCAGCAGCCGCTTCTGAGGAGGTTTCTTGCTTCTCAGGCTGCTCCTGTTCGCTACTACACCCCGCGAAAAAGAGCGCCGCCGAGAGGAATGCCACTACTAAGCAAGTTCGCCCTATCACTCGACGGTCACTGGTCTCGCGTTCCGCCCGAAGAACGCAAGTCCCGCTCCTATAAGGAGTAGGATGCCGGAGAATATCCAGAAGAGGCTCACTGCAATAAATCCGGCAACGCAAGAGATGAGCTGGATTATCGCTGCTGCCTTAGGGTAGCGTGGGGCTACTGCTCCACCAACGATGCCTAGAACACCGATGAACACGGCAGCAAATCCCAACCCTGTGATAGTTCCAGAATCACTTGCTTCGAACGCAGCCCCAACTCCTCCAATGGTCATCGCAAGAAGACCAGCGATAATCCCAAAAACGCCTCCGAGATGCCTAACACCAGAGATGCTGTACGCATATGGTGACTACACTAGCAGCTCAGATGAACGTGTTTGGTCCTCTGAGGTGGAGGAAGAGTTGGTGTTATCGTCAGCCGTGTCCTCGGGAGGCTCGGACGGCTCTTCAGAAGCGGAGGGGCTGTCTACCTGTTCTTGCGTATCTTGTTGTTCTAAGGAGCAGGCTGCTGCCGAGACCAGGATGACCGCGAGTACCGCGTAGAGAAAAACCTTCGCTATTCTTCCTGCTCCTGTCTATCGACTGGGTGTTAATGATGGCATCTTCCTAAACCCAGCGCACCTCTAAACAGCGTGTGCGTAGAGTAGGGCTCTCACTACTAACCTATTACCCTTTCGAGTACGGAGCCGTACTGATCGGCAACCGGCTTCGGCACACCACCGTCGAGCTGGAGTAGGAAACCGTCCGTCTCATAGATGTGGCTGTAGAACATTCCGCCGGTCTCGTTGACGGTTCTGTACAGAGCCTCAAGCAGAGAACTAGCGATGTGAGCATAAACGAATCTACCAGGGTGCTGTGCATGCTGAGCGAAGACCGTGAGGCTCAGGTTAACTGCGCGATTGGAGCAGTCGACTACTTCATCAGAGACTCTTATAGCGACCTTCGGGCAAAAGCGTTTTGCGAATACTTTGACATGGGCTTGCGGGTAATGTGCCTCCAGGAAGCCGAGGAGTACTACACAACCCTTCAATCCCCGTCAAAGCGACGAGGAGTAGCATCATGGTAGCGTATATCCTCTTCTACACACGGTTAAGCGCCGTCTGCCGCATTTGGAGGTTTCGACGATGAGCACGCTGGTCCACACGCTCCACATCATCCTTGCGGGGGTGTGGCTCGGCGGGATCGTCTTCACG
>DASQMR010000064.1:0-8038 GCA_035645375.1 Rubrobacteraceae bacterium | reverse complement strand
TTTTATGTGGTGATTGGAGTTTGGTTTGGATCTTCCGCACTTGCGGGACGCGCGTATGCGAGCGGTTCTGAGTCAGGAGCAGTTAGCGGAGAGGAGCGGGGTAGCGCGGGATACGATCTCCAAGTTGGAGACGGGCAGGCGCAAAGCTTATCCGACGACGATCCGCAAGCTGGCCGCGGGACTTGAGGTAGAGCCGCAGCTACTGCTTGGCGGCGTCGAGTACCTCGACGAGGAGCCGGCCGAGAGAGATAAGGAGAATCCACAGCCAGGGAACGATAAAAGAATCGGGTTTTAGCTGAGCATCGGCGAGTGCTTAAATATATATCGAAGATCATACCTTCGGGAAACGCCAATCGTACTTTTAGGGGATGCGCGTTGCGCTTCTACCCGCAAGAATCCATCTTAGATTGGCAAACAAGAGAAAAGCCGGATACAAGAAGCGGAAGGTATGTTGCGCTCGGAGGTACCTCTCCGGACTGTGCACCGGCTCTGGGACAGGTGTATTCGTAGGATAGCTTTGGAGGGGTCATCAAGGCTCGTACGTTAGCTTCGGGAAGGAGCGGTAGGATGGGGAGCAAGATCGGAGGCTCGCGGAGGCAGCGCGGGACAGCGCTAATCGCGTCGTCGCTGACGATTTTGCTCGCGTCCGTCCCCGCTCTGCCTGCTCAGATGCCCGCCGGGCCTAACGTAGTCTCGGGCGACCAGAATACCTCTCTGCCGGGATTGGTTGACGGGCCGATAGTCTGCAGTCATGCACCAGGTGAGTTCCTGGTCGGCTACGACTCGGAGGTGGCCATGAACGCCGCGCCGCAGGCGAACGTGGTCGACACTATGGATAGCATTCTCGTGCAGTACGTCGTCTAAAAAGACATCAAGAGCGAGCCGAACCCTGACATACGAAGCGTCGCTGAAGAGGCGAAGAGGCAAGAGCTCGAAACCCGGTCCGGCGTGAACTACGTCGAGTACAACTGTCTGGCGGGTGCCGAAGCTATGGCCGCTCCTCCTCTCGCCGACTGTGGCGAGTGCGGCGTCAACATCGGGAGACAGGCGGCAAGGATCATCGGCGACTCCAAAGGCGCCGACGGCAAGACAGCCTACGAGATCGCTCTCGAAGCGGCGCGCTCCGCCGATGAAGACAACGTCGCCCTCGCCTCCGAAAACGAGGACGATGGCACTGGAGGAGAGGTGATAGAGACCGCTAGCACGGAGGAAGAGGCTACTGGTGACGCCGAGGCAGCGAGGGACTATAGGGAAGAGGCACCAGAGTCCGAAGAAGAGACTATCGTAGCCAAGAGCACCTTGAGAGATACCGAAGCGCGGACCGTCAACGACGCCGTTACGAGCGGTGAGAGTGGACTCCCCGCTCCTGGCCCTGGGCGGCGGCGTGCTCCTCGTGGCCGGGGTCTTTCTGGCACGCAAGGTCTTCGGGAAGTAGCTACGACTCAAGGCGGATGATTCCGCGTTTCAACGCAGCGGTTACGGCAGCGGTTCGGTCGGTGACGCCGAGGACGGAGAGATGCTCGCGGCGCTGGCGGGGAAGCCCTGCTGATCTTCGTGGGGCTCATACTCCGCAAGCTCACCTGATGGTAACGGCATGGCAGGAGAGCAGGTGGAGCGACGGAGAGAGGCCCTGTCTTCACCGCGCCCTTCGAAACCTAGGGGACGGACTGTTCGTAGACGACTGTATAGATTCGCAGCGGTTCTCTCGCCCATCTGGAAGGAGAATTGATGGAGCCTGTAAGAGAGACTCATCGATCCGGGATGCCGGTTCTCAAGACCGGGTTGTTTTTGGTCATGCTTCTGACATCGGTCGTCCTCGTAACAGGATGCGGCGGGGATGAACCGGAAGGAGAAGACGCCGCCAAAGACCAGAACGCCCCTGCACAGACCACAGAGCAGTCCGAGCAGGGGACGAACGCAGAACAAACGGAGGACACTGAAATGGATAGAGATATTACCGTCGGCGAGAGCACTAGTCAGGAGGTAACGCTTAAGCTAGAAGGCGCCCCTGGGACCGCGTTCTCCGGCACGTGCAACGTTGGAGACCAGGGAGAAGAGATCACCGGAGAGGTGCCTCAGAGCTTTATCTACGAGCTGGCCGAAAGCCAGAAGCTGGACTGTGAAGTACGTAAGAGCGGCTCGGACTCGGGCAGTCTTAAGGTTACCCTTACCACACCAGGCAGCAATATAGTTCAGCAGACCAACACTCCGGGCGGCTCTCTAAACCTCACCTTTTCAGGAAGCGGCTCCGCATCTTCCTCCTCGTCGGCTACCTCCTCATCTAATTCCATCGTCCAGCAGAACTCCTCCTCCGGCAACTCCTCGTCGAGCTCCCGCTAAACAGAGCGAGACGGAATCTCGTAGTGACCCTACGTACACAGGAGAGGATCACCATCTCGGCCTAGGCGACACCCTTGCAAAGCGTCAGAGGGCAACTACTAGAGGCTCGGCGCCGAACCTCTAGTAGGCTCTCCCGCCTCTCTGTTCGACCTTGAGTTCGATGCTGCCTACAACGCGGGCTATCAGGTTGTAGAGGAGGACGGAGATAAGGCCGCCGACAAGCCTATGATGCCGTAGAAGATAGGGAGAAAGATCACGCCCCAACCCCGAAGAGCGTCCCGAACATTAGCCCGTTGGAGCCGGACTGCGTCGAGTCCGCGCTGGCTACCGCACCGATGAGCGAGAAGAACGCTATTGGTAGCCTGATCAGCAGCCCGAGCAAAGCGTAGAGTATCCCGAGTACCTTGCCACAAGAGAGCACGCCAATACTCTTCAAGACTACCCCGCCCCCCTCCATGTTGTCTGCCACCACTGCTCATGGTGCACGAAAGGAGAGGCTAATCATCCCGGCTTCCGCCCTTTCGAATCGTACTCCTGCCTCAACCCGGCGAGTCTTCTACTGGAGAAGATTTCTGAGCTGGTCCTCTAGATAGTCGGCGGTGACCTTTCCCTCAGGAGCGTAGGCAACGGCTTCTTTACAGAGGTGGTAGAGGGCGAGGGTCCGGGTCGGGGAAAGGCGACGGCTACCAGCTTGCTCCAGGACCATCCGCATTAGCTCCAGCGCCACCTCGGCATCGGTCTTGCGCTGCTCCAAAGCATGGCCTCCCTTCGGCCGGCAGCGGTCATTATCTCTTGGCCGCTCTTTGTATTCGGCCACCGGCAGTATACAGGGAGCACTCCTGAAGGAGGTTGGCGCTATGGTAAACTCGAACGTACTTTGAACCAGAGGCATAGATCTTCAAGCAGCGCATGCGCCGTCTTGGATAGCGCCGTTGGGTAAGCTCGAACAGGCATACACGCGTTGTCCCATATGCCGGTACATCTTTCGTGCGCCGCGCGTAGGTACGTACGTAACCGTTGGGCGCGAGCCCGATCTCTGCCCTAAATTCCCCGGCCGCCAGTCCGACGGGTCCCGCGTGATCCAGGCCGGGATCACGATGTGCCCTTCCTGCTCCTTTGCCGCCCGCGAGGGCTTCGACGATTTGGACCTCTCGTCTATGCAGCGCTATGGACTCGAAGAACGCCTAAGAGAGGACGGCCTCCTGCGAGTCTTCCGTACGAGCCCGCCGCCCTGGCTCGCCTTCCACGCCGCAGAGGTATGCGGCCAAGAGCGCGCCCTCTCCGCCCGCGAGCTAGGCGACCTCTGCCTGCGCGCCTCCTGGGTCTGCCGTAAAGAGAGAGAGCGCCCTTTCGAGAGCACCTTTCAGCTGCGCGCTATCCGCTATTTCCTGCGTTCTTTGAAGGAGGACCGGCTCGAGGGGCGCGAGCTCTCTGTTACCACTTATCTCGTCGGGGAGCTAAACCGCCGTCTCGGCAATCACCGCGAGGCCCTCAACTGGTACGTCAACGCTTCTCGCGCTACCGGAAACGACCCGGCCCTCACCTGGCTCGGTCGTCTTATTGAGCAACAAAGCAAACTCGCTAAGGAACAGGCCGCGTAGGAGAAGCCGGTTAACAAATCGAAGACCCGGTCTATCGTTTGACGAGTATGCAAGGTTTCCTAATCTTTAAGACTACGTCTTAGCTTTTGCCTTGTTCGTTCGATCCGAGCAAGCAGCGTTTTACCGCTAATTGCCGGAACCGGAAGATACGCTTGAGTTGCAACCGGACCAGTGGATGGAAGACCTCGCTAAACGGCCAGAACGGCAGCCCGTAGCACACGACATCTTCTATGATCGTCCTGTCTTCATCTTCGTAGAAGCGGTGAACATGTTTCCAGACTCGGTAGGGACCGCGCAACTGCTCATCTACGAACCCGGTCGGGGGCTGCCAGCCTGAGATGCGCGCTTGCCAACGCAGCGGGAACCCCAACAGCCGGAGTTTGTAGTTGATGAGGGTTCCTTCTCGCATCGAGATCGGTTGGGGCGTGAGGATGCGGAAGTGAAGCTCAGGCGGGGTGATGCGCTGAAGGTTGGCCGCATCAGCGAAAAAGGCGAACACCTCTTCTCCTGCCATCGGCAGGCTCATAGACACCTTGAGAACGTGGAGCTTCATGTTCCCATTGTAGTAGGGGACACGCGTTAGTCTTCACATCTACTAAGGGCACTCCCATTAACACTTCACGCTTACGTCTCGCCTTCAAAGCTTTCCTCAAGCGCAGTGGACTTCCGGATATTCGCTTTCAGGACCTCCGACACAATTACGCCCCACTCCTACTGAGCAAAGGAATTCACCCCAAAATAGTTAGCGAACAGCTTGGTCACGCGAACATAGGAATTACCCTAGACACTTATAGCCATGTTCTCCCAGGGATGGAAGATGCAGCAGCCGACGCTATGGATGAGGTTCTGAATAGAGCTTATAGAGAAGGGCCAGGCTTCAGAAGTGATAGAAGACTCTTACAGAGGTTTCTGGTGGCCTTGGATGGCACGTTAGGTAGATGTTCTAGAGGTTCGCAACCTGAAGCTCCTCCATGCTCAACAAACTAATGATGGGAGTAAAAAGAAGCTGGTGCCCAATCAACGTGGGGAAAGGGAAAGGAGGAGTGGGCACCAGTTAATGACTAAAGCGTAACTCACACACGTTTCTTTGTCAAATAATAGTGAACTTTTCTGTACTTTGCTGCCTGTACGATATTACAGCTACATCTCGACACGAAATTTTGGTTACATCTTTGTGTGTAGTTTGGTTAGCCAACTGTTAGCTAGTATTTAAAATTCCACCTTATCCTAGACTTCAACACCAATCACTGCCATTATGTCAATAAGGTCCTTTGGGGAAAGGGTTTTGGAGGATGAGAAGGTGTTGCTGGGTGCATCTAACCCAGTAACTCTTTCTTAGGATTCCGTCTCGTTAGTGCCTTCGCCTTGCTCCTGATTAGCCTTTGCCTCTCTGGCTCTACGCTCAATTAAGTGCGTGTACTTCTTGTCTACAGAGACTACCTTGGGTGTATCAGTTTTCCTAATCTCCCGATTCATGAGGGCTTCTCTTCTACGAGGTGCCTCTGCTCGCGTAGGTGCTTGGTTCTCAGCTAATCTTTCTTTTAGCTGATGAATCGTATATTTGAGGTCAGAATATATTCTCTTAATAAGCTCTAGATTCCCCAAGTTTTTTGTATCTGAGCTTGTAGATCAGAAGCCAGACAATCAGAACGAGTAAAGGGACTAAGAATAAAACCTTCTGGAATACAGTGTTGGTTCCTGTCATCTTCGCTGACGATCTTACGCCCGACTCTATATTTCAGCGTTTCGATAAATTCTTAGCAGCTTCTGATTCTCTAAAACGCCTGGGATTACGTGCCAAGTTCATTGGGAACCAAGCAAGTATCTATCCTCTGTTGGTCTACTTCGATAGCAAGAAGCTTGAGAAGGACAAGGAATTGCTGTGGCCACGACTGTTCGAGGATAAAGGCACAGAAGGTCTTAGGCCACGAACCCGCAGCGACAAAGCGTCAAGGACGCCAGGGTTCAAAGTTACATTGTCTGCCGGAGTGGTAGATGTCCAGGAGAGGTGGGTTCTCTCTGAAATCTTTGACGAAGATGATCTGTACAGCGTTCTGAAGTGGGGACAGAGCGAAGGATAATGATCCTAATAAGCGGACCGCTGAGATATATTTGACCTTTAAGAGCGGGTGTCACTCGTTGATACCCTACAACGCGTTCTTAGCTATTCCTCTGGCCTTTTAGAAAAGGTTTCAACGACCTCTCCGGGTTGCTGCATGTGAGCTTCGTTCAATACTGTGGCTAGAATTTTCTTAACCCGCTACAGCCGTATTCGTTGCTAGTGCTCATCTTTCTTTATAGACGTTTTGGGCATTAGGTTCAGTTCATGCAAGGCACCTACTAGTTTGGCGTCTGCCTCTTCGGCTGTGTTGCCTGTGGTGTAAATCGCAGCGTGGTTACCATTTTCGGACCACGCAATAGCTTCGGCGATGTAGGAGTTTCCGAAGCATGCGGTCCATCTATTGTTGACGTAGAGTTCCATCTACCTCAGCCCCTCCTCCTGTGCCGTATGTTACCTAAAATAGGTTAACATCATCTTCAAAAAAGTCAACACAATAGTGCCGATTCATTCAAAGTAGTAAATGCAGAGGACAAGAAGTACACCCTTAGCGAAAAGGTTGTGGCAACACAAAACATTGCTGTGCTCCCCAAAGTTAGTCGGAAGGACGATCTTGTACAACACTCGTGGTCAACAGAGAATTAGTAGCTTAACAACCCGTTCTCATAGCTGATTCTAGCCTCCATACAAGTACCCACTCTTTGGGAAATCTTTAAGGGCGAGGACTTTACCCCATACTGTTTATAGATAAGGGCTTTACCGGTGATCACTACTGGTTGCTGCCATCGCGAGTGGGTTGACAGTAAAAGGCACAACTAAGAGACTATTCGACTTGTCGACGCTGTGGTCTCCACTGTCTGGAGGTATTCAGAGAATGATGGATTATGTTGAAGTAAGTACGCTGTTGGTCGGTGTTGTTATCCTGGCTGTCGCTGTACTTGCCTTGAGAAACGTGAAGAGGTCTTTGCGCCTGGCGGAGGACCGCCAAGATTACCTCCTTGAGGAACAAAAGCGCATGGAGTTCATGCGGGGAGAGCATAAGGGTCTACAGGAAGAACTTAAGAGGCTACAGGAAGAACTGGAGCACAAGCGTCAAGAGACTCAAACCTTGAATGAAGCGCTGAAGCAGGAACAGCAGGAGCGTCTCCAGGCTCAACGAAGGGCAGAGCATGCAGAGCAGGAAGCTCTAAGGACGGCTACGTTGCGGTTGCGCAAGCAGATGGACACCTACCTTAACGACTTAGAAGGAACTGGTGAGCTAGGCATTCGTAGGGTGAAATAACCTTAGGCGAGTCTGCTACCTACAAGGTCCGGTCCTTCTCAAACTAGCTTTCCCACACTCTTGTGGCTGTGTTAGGTCCTGCCTTTTTTGCCTATGCTGAGCAAGTATCCTGCCAGTCCCGCGCTTGTGGGATAGTATGCCCAGCCGATACGGAAGATATTTCCTTATAAAGGACCCTGGTGCCCTGAAAGGTGGGGAAAGGAAGAAGCGAAAGGCAGGGGGTGGGCACCAGGATGTGATGAGGGCATTATCCTCATCCTAAATGAAGGCTGAATTACAAACTGATAACGGTTTAGTAACACACTGCTTACTCTGTGCCCTCTCTATAATCACAGCACCTCTAAAGACGACAATCGATGCTTGCTACCGTCTACTGGTCCAATAATCATGGATACCGCTGTAGCACCAAGTTAGGGCTATGATCGTCCTGTGTAAATCTGCTCGACGCGCTCTACTGCTTTCTTCCGACTCTTGTGGTTGTGGTAGGTCTCCCTATTAGCTTGTGCTGACCAGGAACCATGCCAGTTCCACACTTGCCCTATAACCTGTCCGTCTACCAGAACCTCATATTGATTTTCTCCCGTCTTACGTAGGTTCGTTTCCATACTCTAATATTACGTACATAAGCGCATAAAATTTGACTACATCACTATATGCAGATAGCATACTCGCCTAGTGTCCTGCTCCTCCTAAGTTCCTCTTGAGTAAGTTATCTGAGAGGACATTAGATAAATAACGATGTTGTAAGCTTTCCAC
>DASQMR010000063.1:0-5986 GCA_035645375.1 Rubrobacteraceae bacterium | reverse complement strand
GAGCTGGACCATCATACGCCTCGCAAGGAGCAGAGCTCCAAGAAGGGCCAGCAGCAACGTACCACGACCACGAAGGCCACCAAGGGAGGGCAAGAGGGCTTGCCCGTTGAGGGCTACCACGACCTGTCCGTTGAGGAGGTTAAAAAGAAACTCGGCGGACTCTCAGTGGGCGAGTTAAAGGAGATTCGATCCTACGAGAAGAAACAAAAGAGCCGCAAAACCCTCGTGGAGTGGCTCGACCGCAAGATCAAGAACGCGTCCTAGCCTTGCCTCAAACAGTGACTCGAGAGATGTATGGATTTGGACACTATTAGGAGATGTTCTCGCGGACCCGGAAACTGCGCTGTTGCAAAGCCAAGAGCTCTACCTGAGTGTTAGCAGGGCTGAGGTGACGGAGAGGTAAACAGCACACCCCCGCACCTAGTATGCATCGATTCCTATAACCTTTATGCCCTGCTCGACTATAAGTTCCCAACTACCTATATTTCTGCCCTCTGCCACATTGTCGCTGTAGATTCTGCACGCGCTGCGGTCGTCGAGGAGCGCCGTCCCGAAGTGGATGCCGGCTTCTGGCGTTATGCACAGCTGGCCGCCGATCGCCGAATGATCCTGGAGTAGCATATGTGCGCTCGCACCCTAACCACGAGGGCTTGATCGGGCAGATACGCACGACCCCGGGGGTCGCTGGTTCGAATCCAGCATCACCCACTTAGAAAAACCGATAAGTAAGCGGAATACTTCGATCGAACAAAAGCCCCCGGCAATCACCGGGGGCTTTCTGATACCACGCTGATACCATCGGGAGCGCAATACGGTGCAACATGGGGCAATGCAGAGAAAAGAAAGCGGCTTAGTTATGCGGGGTTGCAAGACCGTGCAACCCTCCGCAACGCCAAACCGCTCTCACGTAATGAGCAGGTCAGCGGTTCGAGCCGCTCGTCGTCTCTCTTTTTTGTGCCGATTTGCAGAGAAAATTTCAGAGCGCAGAGAGGTCGGGCCCTAAGGCCGGAGCTAACTTACCGCAACCCGCCGAAGTGGCACTCTTGGTTGAATGGTCGCGTGATGGCAGAGTGCATCGCTTTTAACGATAAAGGCATCGTGGCTTGAAGTCGGCAGAGGAATAAGCTGTCTTCTGCGTCTTAGACAGGGTCGTGTTGGGGTCTCATGAGGCCCAAGGTACCCTTACCTTCCTCTATCAGACTTTATGATCGCTGTACCAATCGCTGCTTATGCAGGCGAGGCTTCTTCTGCTTTAAGGGCATACGCCACCGCCTGCTCGAAAGTCATCTCCCGTCCTCGCTCCCGCCCCTCCTCGAAGGCCTCTTCGCCCAGCCAGGTACGTACGGCGGCCACTGTGCGCTCATACATCGAGCGGTGGGGCTCGTAGTACACGTAAACGGGCACTCCAACCGCCTCGTGCAACCCTTCGGCCGCGCCGATGAGGTACCCACTGCGCTCCGCCTCTCCGCGCGCGTTGGCCACGACGGCAAGTCCTTCCAGGCAATAGGCTACGTTAGCCCGGTCCCTCATCTGCTCGGAGAGGGCCACGCCCTCCTCGAACAGGAGCGCGGCCCCATCGTAGTCGCTGCGGGAGAGCGCCGCCTGCGCGAGGTTGTAGAGCGAGATGTAGGTGCTGGACCTATCTCCTATCCGGCGGGCCACCGCAAGCCCCTCCTCGAACATGGGTATCGCCTGGCCTTCGTCACCGCGCATCAGCGCCACCATCCCCAAAAAGGTGGTCACGTGGGCCACGCCGTAGCCTTCGTCTAATTGGCGGAAAGAATGCAGGGCCTTTTGGAGGTGAGACGTGGCCGCCTCGTAATCGGCCCCGCTCATCGCCGACAGCCCCAAGCCCACCCGGGCCCAAGCCGCCCCTAGCTCGTCTTCCACCTGCCGAGACAACTCAAGACCTTCTTCCGAATATCTCCCGCACCGTTCGTAGTCGCCGTGGCCGTAAGCCAAGGTGCCGGCGACGACAAGCGCCCTGCCCCGCGAGGCCGGAGAAAGAGTGCACTTCAGCACCTCTTCCATCCACCTGCGCCCCTCACGGTGATAGCTGCGTGCCCACCAGAAGTACCACAGCGTCCAACCCATTCTCACACCAGTCGCGCCGTTGTCAGCATCCACGGCCCACGACATGGCGGCCCTTAGGTTGCCGTACTCCTGTTCTAGACGCTCCAGCCACTCGACCTGCCGCTCTCCCAACAGCTCGGGATGCGCCCGATCGGCCAGCGCGAGAAAGAACGCGGCGTGGCTGCGACCGACCATCTCGGCCTCCCCGCTTTCCTTCAACTTCTCTAAAGCGTACTGCCTGACCGGCTCTAGCGTCCCGTAGCGCGCCTCGCCGCCGGACTTAGGCGTCTGCACCATGACCAGCGACTGTTCCACTAATGTCCCGAGGAGATCGAGCACGTCCTCGACTCCGACGTTTCCCGCCGTGCCCACAGCCTCCGCCGACTCCAGAGTGAAGCCTCCGGTGAACACTGATAGGCGCCGGAACAGCTCCCGCTCGGGCTCCGAGAGCAGTTCATGGCTCCAGTCAAGGGTCGCGCGCATCGTTCTCTGACGGTCCGGTAGGTCTCGTCCCCCGCTCGTCGACAGAGCACGGTCCAGTCGCGAGAGCAGCATCTTGAGATCCAGGAATTTAGCCTTCGCCGCCGCCAGCTCCAAAGCGAGCGGGATCCCGGCGAGTCTCCAGCAGATGGAGGCGACCGCGGCCGCGTTTGCGTTGGTGAGGGAAAAGATGGAGGATACCGACCGGGCGCGCTCCACCAACAGCCTGCCAGAAGGCGAATCGAGGACTTCTTCTACGCCGGCATCTCGGGTAAACGCGGGCAGCTCGAGTGGCGGAACGATGTATTCATGCTCGCCCCTGACGCGCAGCGGCGCGCGGCTGGTGGCGAGTACCGTTAGGTTAGGGCAAAATTCGATCAGCCCGAACACCTCGGGTGCCGCCTCCAGCAGGTGCTCGAAGTTGTCCAGCACTAAGAGCGGTCGCTTATCTTTTAGGTGGGCGTGTAGTGCCACTCGCGGGGTCTGCCCTTCTGCCTCTCTTACGCCCAGCGATCGCGCGACGGTGGGAACGACGAGTTCGGTCTCGCCCAGAGGGGCCAGGGCGACGAACGCCACGCCGTCAGGGAAGAAGCCTGCAGCTTCCCGTGCCGCTTCCAGGGCAAGGCGCGTCTTGCCGACGCCCCCTGTCCCCGTGAGCGTCAGCAGCCGGATCTCCGGTCGACGGAGTAGATCAACTATCTCCTCCAGGTCTCGCTCGCGGCCCACGAGCGAAGTGAGCGGCACCGGCAAGGCGGATCCCGGAGCGACCGTCGGGGAAGGGCGGCCCCCGCTTCGCTTGGGTACCGCAGCGAAGAGGGAGGAGCGCTCATCCTCGGGTAGCTCCAGCGCGGCCGCGAGTGAGCGCACGGTGTGCGGGTAGGGATGATTCCGCGCGCCGCGCTCCAGGTCACTGATGCCCCTGGCGGTCAGGCCGGCCCTCTCGGCCAGCTCCTCCTGCGTAAGACCTGCGGCCTCTCGCAGCCGCCTTAGCCGCGCACCGAACGAGGCGTCTTGTCCTCGGGTCACGTCGCGTATCTGTCCTTGGTCATGAACCTAACGTGCCTTTCCCCAGGTATTGGGCATGGTAGCAGACAGCGCGAGTGACCGGTATGTACCACCGAAACTCACACACTCAAAGTGCGTGTGTAGTGCGTGGGAGGTGTGCATGGTTCGTCGCCACGTCGGGGTGCAGACTGAAACCAGAACGAAAGGCTAGCGCGGCGGCAGATAGCAGAAAGGAGGTAGAGCCATAAGACGATCGAAGGCAAGAGGTAGGTTATTGGCTGAAGGCCAAAGCTAAGAAACACGAGAACGAAAGGAGCAAAGCGAGATGACGAATCTAGTACTCATCAATCCCTTCGAGGTGCCGGAGGACATGAATAACGATCGGTTCCTGGAAGGCTGGGGCCAGGCGGCCAACTACATGCGCTCGCGCCCCGGCTTCGTGGCGACCCGGCTTCACCGCGCGGTGTCTCCGAATCCAAGGTTCCGCTTCGTGAATGTCGCTGAGTGGGAGTCTCCGCAGGACTTCCAGGCGGCTGTTACGAGTCCCGAGTTTCAGGCGATGGCGGCAGGCACGCCTCCCAACTACCCGGCTCTCTACGAGGTCGTGCGCGTCGTTTAACGCGCGCGTCCGTGACGACCGAAAGAAGACAAGAGATGAAAGGAGACTTAAGAGATGAGCACCTGGGCAAGCCTCATGCTGATCGCGGGCGGATTGTTCGCTGGCGGCGCCGCGACATTCGGGTGGTCCCGCGTGCCGATCTGGCGGCGGATGCCGGTGCAGGAATTCATCGGCGACTTCGAGCAGACGCTCCGCCGGACGGACAAAGTGCAACCCGCCTTGCTGGTCGCGGCGATCGTCGCGGCAGCCGGGTTCACCCTCACCACCGACGGCTCGGCGCGCGTGCTCGCGTCGGTGGGCGCTGTGGGCTTCGCCGTGACACTCGCCGCGTCGCTCGCGTTTCTCGTGCCGCTCCAGCGACGCATCGTAGCGACGCCGCCTGAGGAGGCGAAAGCGATCGACGGGATGCGCGCGCGCTGGTTTCGCGGGAACCTCGGCCGCTCGATGGTCGCGGTGGCGTCGTTCGTCGCGGTCGCCCTGGCAGCAACCCTGTGATCATCGGGTGGCGAAGAGAGAAGGGAGTTAGCACGCATGTTACTCGAAATAATTGCTACCTTGTCGGCGGGTTTGTTCGCTGGTGCCGCGATCTACATCGATCTAGCAGAGCAGCCGGCCCGAAACCGGATTGACATTGCCGCAGCCCTAACGGAGTGGCGCCCTAGCTACAAGAGGGCTGCCGTGGTGCAGCCGTTACTGGCGGCGGTTGGGTTCTTGAGCGCGCTCGCCGCTTGGTTAATGGGGGCAAGTGTATGGTGGCTGGTTGGCGGGGTTCTTCTCTTATCCGTCATTCCTTACACGCTCATCGTCGTATTCCCGACCAACAACAAGCTGCTCGATCCCGCTATAGGAGACAAGAACCCCGATCTAGCACGGCGACTGCTAATCCGCTGGGGGAGATTGCACACGGTAAGAAGCATCATGAGCTTAGTCGCCTTTCTAGCTTTCATGTTGCTGTTGTAAAGGGCGAAGACCGATGCCAAGCCGTCGTGATGAATAAGCGTCCACCACCACGGCCTGTTGGGACGACGGAAATCCATCTAGAAGAAAGGAGACAGAGTCCTATGTCGATTGTGGAGAACAAAGCCATCGTCCGCCGCTTCCTCGAGGGGATATTCAGCCAGGGGAATCCGGATGTAGTAGATGAGCTTGCTGACCCTGATTTTGTCGTCCACGATCCTTCCAGCGAGGCCGGACAAGTGGATGCCGAAGGCGTCAAAGAATCAATAGCGTGGAGCCACAGCGCTTTCCCCGACCTGCGAGTCACCATTGAGGATCAGGTGGCCGAAGGAGGCAAAGTAGCGACCCGCTGGAGGGTTCGTGGTACGCACCAGGGTGAGATGATGGGGGTGACCGCTACAGGCAACCAAGTGACGTTTACGGGAACACAGACCGACTACATCTCGGGCGGCAAGATCGTGGAGAGCTGGTCCAACTGGGACACACTGGGCATGCTGGGGCAGATCGGCGCGGCTCCTGTGCCGGAGCGGCAGACCGAGAGTTAGCCCAATAGAGAAACGGCAGTCCCCTACGTTCTAGGTCATTGTGAACACGAAGGAGGAAAGGATGCTGCAGGGCATCGCACACATCCCTCCGGGCGAAGGCCGCTCACTATGGGTGCTCGGCGAGCTGGTGACGTGCAAGACGACGAGCGAGAAGACAGGCGGGGCATACTCGCTCTTCGAGGTCACCACGCAGCCCGGTGGCAGGGTCCTGGCCCACGTCCAGCACCGCGAGGACGAATCCTTCTACGTGCTCGAAGGAGAGTACGAGTTCCTAGTAGAAGGCCGCACCTTAAGGGCGGGCGCGGGC
>DASQMR010000062.1:0-7720 GCA_035645375.1 Rubrobacteraceae bacterium | reverse complement strand
ACGGAAGCGGCGTGGCGCGAGGAGATCGAAGCTCGCGGCCTCTACGTCACCCCCATCCTCGACCGGAACTACTTCCACTCCATCTACTTCCGCGAGCCTGGTGGAGTGTTGTTCGAGATCGCCACGGACCCGCCCGGCTTCGCCGTGGACGAAGATTCGGACCACCTCGGGGAGAGCCTGAAGCTCCCGCCCTGGCTCGAGCGGCGGCGGGAGGAGATAGAGCAGGCTCTCCCCCCGATTCAACTCCCGGGACAGAGGGTTTAGGGAGGTGTCTAACGATCTCGGCTTCACCCACCGCTTCGTCCCCGCCACAGGCGAGAGCGCCCCGACGCTGCTGCTCCTCCACGGTACGGGCGGTGACGAGAACGACCTCTTGCCTGTCGGGCGTATGCTCAACGAGAGGTCCGCGCTTCTCTCCCCGCGTGGCAAGGTATTGGAGCACGGTATGTCCCGATTCTTCAGACGGCTCGCGGAAGGCGTCTTCGACGAGGAGGATCTGCGAAACCGAACCCGCGAGCTTGCGGAGTTCGCCGAGGCGTCCGTGAACGAGTACGGTATCGACCCGAAGAAGCTGTTTGCGGTCGGCTTCTCGAACGGGGCGAACATCGCGGCGAGCCTGCTGTTGACGTATCCGCAGCTGCTGGCCGGAGCGATACTGCTGCGGGCTATGACACCATTCGAGCCAGAGCCGACGCTGGACCTCTCGGGCAAACCCGTTTATCTGGCTGCAGGGCGCTCCGATCAGATGGTGCCAGCCGAAAACACCGAGCGTCTCGCCGGCCTCCTTCAGGAGGCGGGGGCGGACGTAACTTTGGACTGGCAACCCGGGGGGCACGGGATCGGACCGGCAGAGATCCAGGCGGCCCGAGACTGGCTCTCGACGCGATCGCCGGGGTGAGCTAGAGACGGACCCCCTATCGTCTAGAGAACTACTAGGGCGCTGCAATCAAGCTATTCAGAGATTCTCGCAGGCTAAAGCTTTCGCCCCGCTGATCCGATGAACACCGCGTAATGCGCCGGATCGGTCGGAGGCAGGAGCCAGATACTATGACACTTGCAAGCGAGCGAAGCGTGGAGAGACCTCTAGTCAGGTGTTCGGAGGTGCTCTCGGCGATCTCTTGCGAGATGCAGACATCGATATGTACACATCCAAGAACAGGGTGAAGAGTCGCCAGAACACCTCCACCTCCTCCTGAGCACACGGTTGAATCTCGCTCGCACTCCTCTACAAATCGTTTATTGATTACATAACTTTCTCGTGATACTTTAGAATGATGTCGCTTAGTATCCAGAGTCTACGCGTGTTTCTCTGCATTTTAGAACAAGGTTCGCTCTCAGCAGCCGGGCGAGAGTTGGGGATGACGCAGCCGGCGGTATCCAACCATTTACACGCACTGGAGGAGCGGTTCGGGATAGCGTTGTTGACCCGGGGTGGTGGGTTGCGACCGACGCCCGCGGGGGAATCCCTCGCGATGCACGCGCAGCGGGTCCTCGGTGAGCTCTCAGCTCTGGAAAACGAGATGGCCCGGCACGCGGGGCCCCGTGGACGCCTGGTCATAGGTGCGTCCTCGACGCCGGGGGAGTTGTTGGTGCCGCGGCTTGCGGCAAGGTTCTCGGCGCAGTATCCCGAGGTAGCGCTGGACGTGCACATGGCCGACACGGACGTGACGATAGCGTCGCTACTCGCGCGAGAGGTAGAGGTAGCCGTGGTGGGATGCATGGTGGAGCACCCAAAGCTCGTCGGGCGCGTCATCGAGGAGGAAGAGCTGGTGCCGGTAGTCGCGACGACTGATGAGATAAGCGAAGACTATGTGGCTGCCGAAGATCTCGCCGAGATACCGTTCGTAATGCGGGAGGAGGGCTCCGCGACCCGCCGGGCCGTAGAGGCGGGGCTCCGGGAGGCCGGCATCGGACCACGGGTGGCGATGGAGCTCGGGTCCAACATCGCGGTCGCCGGAGCTGTAGCGGAGGGCGCGGGCATAGGCGTCATCCCGTCACGCTTCGCCGCCTCGCAGTCATCTGTGCGACCTCTTAAAGTCCGGGGACTGAGCATCCGGCGCCCCTTCGTCCTAGTCGTCGAACGCGGCCGCGCGCTCTCTCCAGCGGCCGAGGCTTTCGTGCAAATATGTATAGAAAGGAACTAATTTTGGTTCACAAGCTCCAAGTGGTGTTCGCCCTAACCGTACTCCTGCTCCTCTCCAGTTGCGGCGGTGGCGACGCTGAGTCGGGAGCCGCCGAGCCAGATCCACTAAGGGTCGGACTGATCCCGAACCAGAGCCCGGAGAGCGTGGAGGCGCAGTACGAGCCCTTTGGAGACTACCTCTCGCAGCAGCTCGGGCGGGAGGTCGAGCTTACGGTGCCGACGAGCTATACCGCCGTGGTAGAGGCGATGGTCAACGACGAGCTGGACCTGGCGTACTTCGGCGGTCTCACCTACGTGCAGGCCCGCGATCGAGGTGACGTTACCCCGCTGGTCACCGAGGTCAACCCGGGGACCGGCGATACGACGTACCGAACCGTCATCATCGTCCCCCCCGACAGTGACATCGAGGAGGTCGAGGACATAGAGGGCAGGACCTTCGCCTTCGGGAGCGCGAACTCCACGTCGGGCTCGTTGTACCCCGCGATCATGCTCCAGGATGAAGGGATAGACTACCGGACGGACCTCGAAGAGTTCACCTACACGGGAGGCCACGACGCCACGGCGCAGGCCGTCGCGAATGGGGGAGTAAACGTGGGAGGTCTCGAGGACCGCATCCTGTACGACTTGATAGACAAGGGTGACGTCGAGGAGGACAGCGTCCGCGTCATCGAAGAGTCCGACCCCATAGAAGGCTACCCCTGGGTAGCCCGCGGCGCCCTCACCGACGATCTAAAGGAGCAAATCACCGAAGCCTTCCTCGATATAGAAGACCCGACGCTTCTCGACCTCCTGCGCGCCGAGAGCTACGAGAGAGTAGAGGCTGAAGACTACGACTACGTCGAAGAGAAGGCGAGGGAACTTGATCTCCTCACCCCGCAGTAAGGAGAAGCCACTGGGTAGGATTGCCCTGGAGGATGTCACGGTGCGCTTCAGCAAGGTGCCTGCGCTCGAAGACGTCACTATCGAGGTAGAGCCGGGCGAGCGGCTAGCCGTAATAGGCGCCTCAGGAGCGGGCAAGACTACGCTCTTCCGCGTGCTGACCCGTAGCGTGGCCCTCACCGGCGGACGCATCGCCGTCGGCGGACGCGACCTTTACACGCTCTCCAAGAAGGAGCTCAAAAGCGTACGGCGGCGCGTCGGCACCATCTATCAGGCTTACAACCTCGTCCCGCAGCTTCCGGCGGGTATCAACGTGGCTTTGGGCGAGGTCGGCGGCATGGGGAGCCTGAAGACCTTGAGGACCTTCCTCGCCGGTCCGGAGAGCGCTCTCGCAAAAAGGATCGAGGAGACCCTGGAGCGGGTCGGTCTAGCGGGTAGGGCCCGAACCCGGACAGCGGACCTCTCCGGCGGCCAGCAACAGCGGGTCGCCGTGGCGCGCCTGCTGGTGCAGCGGCCGGAGTTGATCCTCGCCGACGAGCCCTTCGCCGCCGTGGACCCTGTCACAACCGAACGGGTAACGGATACCCTGTTCGAGTTGAACGACGAGGGCGCGACGCTGCTCGTCAACCTGCACGACGTGAACATAGCCCGCCGCTTCCCGCGCGTCATCGCACTACGGGAGGGCCGCCCCATCTTCGATGGCTCTCCCGAACTGCTGACAGAGGAGAAGCTCTCCCGTATCTACGCCGGAGATCCGTACGGCACGGCGGCGGATCCGGATCCCGAGACTCAATATGATGTACGTCGCCATGTAGAAGGTTCGGCTCGGCTGGTGGAGGGCCGCGATGGCATCTCCGCCCACTGAGCATCCCGGGAGGATGGGCGGCGCGATCCCGCGCTTCTCCTGGAAGACGGCCCTGGCTGTCCTCGTCGTCCTCGGCCTGACGGGCTGGAGCTTTGCCGGGACCAAGTTCGACCTCGTCGAGCTCTTCACCAGCACCCGTCCCATCGAGAAGTTTGTCTCCGGGATGTTTCCGCCCGACTTCTCGGCAACCACGCTCCGTACGACGGCTATCGGCCTCCTCGAAACCTTCCAGATGTCGTTTCTGGGCGCTCTCATCGGAGCAATTGCGGCCTTCCCGCTCGCCGCCCTCGCAACCGGGGAAGCTGCCACGGTCGGCGCATCGCGGGTCGAACGCCTCCTCAGGACCGTCCCCTACCGCCTCTCGCGCTTCGTACTCAACATTTTCCGCTCTATCCCGGACATTCTCTGGGCACTGGTCTTCGTAATAGCAGTGGGCCTGGGTCCGTTCCCCGGCACCCTTGCCCTCGCGGTCCATTCAGCCGGCATTTTGGGCAAGCTCTACAGCGAGACACTCGAAGCGGTGCCGGTCAGACCTGTAGAAGCTCTGCGAGCGACGGGAGCGAGCCCCCTTCAATCCTTTCTCTTCGGGCGTCTGCCCCAGGCAATGAGCGGTTTCACTTCCCTCACGCTCTACCAGTGGGAGTGCAACATCCGCTCGGCAACCGTCCTGGGGCTCGTCGGCGCCGGTGGCATCGGACAGCAGATCATCATCTCCATGAACCTCTTTGACTACCCGAAAGTAGCCACCCTCGTGGGCGCGACGATCATCGTCGTGCTGCTCGTAGACCGCTTCTCAGCGGCGGTGCGCAGAAGGCTCGTTTATTGACCGATAGCGATCAATCTTCAACCTTCGACTCTCTGCTCGTTGTTCGGAGGCTGGTATAACATCGTCTCATCTTCTACCGGCTCCCGAGCGGCCTCGCGAGTAGTCGCGAGGTGAACCCGGAATCCCTCGACCTCCACTCTCCCGCTACCTTGGAGAATCGTAGCCGGGCGGAGGAACGTCCAACGGAGCTTCGGTGCGTGACCTATCTCTCCCCCGGTATTTCGTGAGCGTTCTTCGAAGCGATCATCAGCCTCCTGCCGCGAACTGGGGATACGAGTCTCGCTCCTGGTGGAGCCGTGATCTTCGGGGCCGGTTAAGGGAACCCGGGATCCCTTCTCTACCGGAGAGGTGATGTTGGGTTCGTGTGCGCCCCGGCTCTGCCCTGGCTGCGCGAGTCAGAGCAGAGCCGTTTGCCGAGTTGCTCGGTGCGGCGCCAATGAAGGCCCTTTCTCCTCGTGAGCATCGCTCCTGGTTGCCAGACAGCCGAAGTCGGTGCTACATTCTGCCCGTTACTCCTTTTACGAAAGGGGCACCTGAATGCGGACGATAGATTGGGCCGACGGCAAGATCGTGATGATAGACCAGACGCGTCTTCCAAAGGAAGAGGTCTGGCTCTCTTTGAAGACCGTGGAGGAGCTGGCCGAGGCTATCTCAACTCTGCGGGTTCGTGGGGCCCCGGCTTTGGGTGTTGCAGGGGGGCTGGGGGTAGCCCTCGCGGCGCGACGGGCACAAGACAGCGGCGGGAACGTCGGCGAAGCCGTCGCACACGCGGCGTCTCTGCTCGCCTCTACCCGTCCCACCGCCGTGAATCTAAAATGGGGGATCGAGCGGGTAAAGAGTGTCTACGATCCCGCAAAGCCCGAGGCGGTTGACGAACTAATCGAGCAGGCTCGCGCGATGGTCGCTGAGGACGAGGAGATAAATAGACTTATAGGTGAGGTAGGGGCGAACCTCCTAGAGGGAAGGTCGCGCGTTCTGACGCACTGCAACGCCGGCGCTCTAGCTTGCGTGGCCCACGGAACGGCCTTGAGCATCGTGGAGGCCGGCCACGAGCGCGGCCTGGTGGCGGGCGTCACCGCCACGGAGACTCGTCCTTTACTCCAGGGGTCCCGTCTCACCGCCTGGGAGCTCAGACGCATGGGCGTCCCGTACCGGTTGACGATCGACTCAGGCGCCGCCGGTCTGATCGCCTCGGGCGAGATCGACATCGTCGTTACGGGCGCCGACCGCGTCGCTGCTAACGGCGACGTCGCCAATAAGGTCGGGACCTACGCGCTCGCGCTCGCCTGCGCGGCGAGCGACGTGCCGTTCGTCGTGGCGGCGCCTCTGTCTACTATAGACTTGGAGACCCCGGACGGTAGCGCCATCCCGATCGAAGAGCGTGCCGCCTCGGAGGTTATCGAGGTAAACGGGATGCCGGTCGCTCCAGAAGATACGCAGGTTTACAATCCGGCGTTCGACGTCACGCCGGCGAGCCTCGTATCAGCGATCGTGACCGAGATCGGCATCGTCCGCCCCGGTGTGGACGACCTGCGAGCCTTGGTCGAGTCTTCCCCGGCGAAGGTCGGTTCTCCCGTCAAAGAGACTTAGGCGACCCACTCAAGTCATGGAGCATCAGAGACTGCGCGAAGAGGTGTCCCGTATCGCCCGCAGCATAAGCGCCTCTGGCCTCGTGATCGGGACCTCGGGAAACGTTAGCGCCCGTACCCTCGGGGGAGACATTCTCATCACCCCAAGCGGTCTTGACTATGAGCTCCTCAAGCCGGAGGACATCGTGCTCGTGAGCCCGGAGGGCCGGGCGCAAGAGGGCTCGCTGGAGCCCTCATCTGAGATGCCGATGCACGCCGGTATCTACCGCTCGAAGCCGCAGGTAGGCGGCATAGTACACACGCACGCCCGTTTCTCGACGACTCTATCCTGCCTGGGCTGGGAGATACCTCCGGTCCATTATATGCTCGCGGCCCTCTCTGTCGAGGGTAGGGTGCCTCTGGCCCCGTACGCAACCTACGGCACGGAGGAGCTCGCCCGCCACGCCGGCGACGCTCTCGGAGACTCCCATCATGCGTGTCTGCTGCGAAACCATGGCACCATCGCGGTAGGCAGGACCGCGAGCGAGGCCTCTTGGAGGACCGAGATCTTGGAGGAGATGGCCGAAGTCTACTATCGGGCCAGGCTAGCGGGAGAGCCGGTGCTTCTCACAGCCGAACAGATAGAAGAAGTATCGTTCAAGATGAGCAGCTACGGCCGATTCAAACCTTCCCAGCCCGGTTAGCTATGCGCTTTACCGCGGATGTCCTAACCTCGAAAGCCCGGCATCCGTGGGTCTACCCGTACTCCTTAAGTCGATTCAAGATGGCCCTTGTCAGGCGCTCTCCCTCTCCTGTACGGAGGAGATCCTGAGCGCGGGCATCATTGGAAGGTCAACGCCTCGTTCCAGCCTCCCAGAGCCTCGGTGGCCATAGTCGCGCCTGATCCGCTTGCCTTCTCACTCGCTCGCCACGAAGAGCTTCGGGTGCTACTTAGCCTGGAGACGTTCCCGATCCTTGGGAGGAGGATAGTCTGGCTTATCTCTTCAGGTTCCTCTCTCGCGACCTGTAATCCCGGTTCGGTACCCGCGCTAGCCCGATCATTGCTACGCTCCCGAAGCCGTACTTTTCCTTCAGATGCTCGATGCGGGGCGCAAGTTCCGTGCCCGGGCATTCTCGTTCGCCAGGGCTACTATGCCATTCTCCTTCTGCATTCGGCTTTGTAACTCTCAGCTGGCCGCGTCGTACGCAGCCCCGTGCGTCAGCACGAGTCCGCTCTCCCCAGGCGATCCCCCAGGTATCACCGACCGAGGCCCACCCGGAGGTAGCAATCTCCTCTTTATCGGAACCGCCGGATGCTCCGCAGACGGTAGCAGCAGCACCACTATGGCAAGCGCCGCCATCCCTATCTTTATACTCGTCATCGGCTCATACGGGCGAGAGTCCCCCACCCAAAGACGACCACCAGTAGAAGATCATGT
>DASQMR010000061.1:0-1936 GCA_035645375.1 Rubrobacteraceae bacterium | reverse complement strand
GAAGCCGGGCGGGTCCGTGGCGATCTCGAACAACACTCCACCAGGCTCGCGGAAGTAGATGGAGTGGAAGTAGTTCCGGTCGAGGATGGGGGTGACGTAGAGGCCGCGAGCTTCGATCTCCTCGCGCCACGCCGCTTCCGTATCATCGTCCGGCGCTCGCCACGCGACGTGGTGAGTCGTCCCTACCGCCGTCTCTCCCGGCGCCCCTTCCGGCAGGGCCAAAACGTCGGCGAAGCTCCCGCCGGAGCCGGCCGAGAGGTATCTCGTACGCCCGTCCTCCTCGCCCACCTTCTCGAAGCCGAGTAGGCGGGTGAGGATGTTCTCGGTCACCTCGCCCGACTGTTCAGAGAGCGTCACGCCAGGAATTCCCCGGATCGCGTGCCGGGCGGGTACCGGGCTCTCCCCCCAGGCTTCTCCGTCTTCCACCCCCGGGCGGGCCACAATCTCCACGGCGAGCCCGTCATGGTCCTCGAAGGCCAGGACGGTCTCTTCGAAGCGCCGCTCCGGCTTCGCAAACCGGACGCCATGCTCCACCAGTCGCTCTGTCCAGTAGCCTAAAGACTCTTCCGGTACCGAGAACGAGGTGACGCTAACCTGGCCGGTCCCGATGCGTCCCCGCGGCGCCCCCGGCCAGGAGAAGAACGTCATGATGGTCCCCGGGTTCCCCGCCGCGTCCCCGTAGTAGAGATGGTAGCTCTTCGGGTCGTCGAAGTTAACCGTTCTCTTTACCAGCCTCAAGCCTAGGATACCCGCGTAGAAGTTCACGTTCTCCTGTGGGGCACCGGCGATCGCTGTCACATGGTGAAGACCTGCGAACCTGATACTCATGGCACCCTTCCTGATCGTCCCGAACCGTCGCCAAGATAGTCTAGCGTAACCTAGCTTGTGCAGCGTAACCGAGATAGAGGCTAACTTGACGCGGATATTTACCCGCCGTAGAGTAGGATGGAGGGAAGTTACGAGTAGCGAGTTCCGCGTGGGGAAGTGAGGGTTCGATATGCAGAGAGCCGGTGCCCGACGATTCGTAACTTCTTCTCCGGTGTAAGGTGCCGGAGGAGTAGGGGAAGAAGAGCAGGCCGTAGCGGGAGAAGGCGAGAAAGGACGGGGTATGGCAGGGGACTACGTGCTGGCGATAGACCAGGGGACGACGGGGACTACGGTCCTGATCTTCGACCACGATGCGGCGATCGTGGGACGTGCATATTCGGAGTTCACACAGTACTACCCGAAACCGGGCTGGGTCGAGCACGACGCCAACGAGATCTGGGACGTCTCTATGAGGGTCGTCGGACAAGCCCTTGGGGATGCCAAGGTGAGCGCCAGCCAGCTCGCCGCCGTCGGTATTACCAACCAGCGAGAGACCGCCGTCATCTGGGACAGACAGACGGGTGAGCCGGTACACAACGCCATAGTCTGGCAAGACCGGCGCGGCGCGGAGATCTGTGGCAACCTCTCCGAGCAGGGCTACGACGAGATGGTGCGGGACAAGACCGGTCTAACCATCGATGCTTACTTCTCAGGCTCGAAGGTCAAGTGGATGCTTGATAACGTGGAAGGCTTGCGTGAGAAGGCGCAGAACGGCGAGGTTGCCTTCGGCACCATAGACTCCTGGCTCGTCTACAAGCTTACCGGCGGGCGCGAGCATATAACAGACTACTCAAACGCCTCGCGCACCCTCCTCTACAACATCTACGACCTGCGGTGGGACGACGAGCTTCTCGAGATGCTCACCGTGCCGCCCGAGATTTTGCCCGAGGTCAAGCCCTCCTCCCACGTTTACGGCAATACCGATCCCGAGACGTTCTTCCAGGCCGAGGTTCCGGTAGGAGGCGTTATCGGGGACCAGCAGGCCGCCCTCTTCGGTCAGGCCGCCTACGAGAAGGGGCTCGCCAAAAACACCTACGGCACCGGCTCCTTCGCCCTTATGAACACCGGC
>DASQMR010000060.1:0-2887 GCA_035645375.1 Rubrobacteraceae bacterium | reverse complement strand
CATCCGCTCGAAGTACTCGATCCTATCCTCCAAAAAGGCCTCCAATCCCAAACCACTCGCTATCCTGCGTTAGTATAGGGCAAGCCGCAACAGAGCTACCGAGCAGAGCTATAAGAGAGACGAGGGGTAAGCATTTGAAACATTTCGAGACCCGGGCGGTACACGCCGGAGAGCGCCGCGCCAAGGGGATGGCGAATGAGCAGACCAACGGCGCGGCCGCCGGGAGCTCCGAGGGAAACTTCTACCCGATCTCTACGCCCGTACATCTCTCCACCACCTTTGCTCACACCGGGATAGAACAGACCGATAGGGTGTTGGGAGGCGAGGAACCGGGCTACAGCTACGCCCGTTACGGCAACCCGACGGTCACAGCCTTCGAAGAGGCGGTAGCCGCACTCGAAGGAGAGGGGCGCGCCTTCGCCTTCGCCTCGGGGATGGCGGCTATGCACGCGGCGCTCATGGCAGCGGAGCTCAACAGCGGGGCGACGGTGCTCGCGGCGGAGCAGCTCTACGGCTCGACGGCGACGCTCTTAGTCCAGGTCTTCGGCGCGGGCGGGGTCGAGACGCGCTTTGTTGATGCCTGCGACCTGGAGGCGATCGAGAAGAAGGTAGCGGAGCTAAAGCCTAGGGCCGTCGTAATCGAGACGATCTCCAACCCGCTCCTGCGCGTCGCCGACATACCCCGTATCGTCGAGATCACGAAAACCGCCGGCTCCGCCCTCATAGTCGACGCTACCTTCGGAACCCCCTATCTCCAGCGCCCGCTTGAGCTCGGCGCGGACATAGTCGTCCATAGCGCGACCAAGTACCTCTCCGGCCACGGCGACCTGACGGCCGGCCTCGTCATCACCGGCGCCCCTTACGACGCGGCGTTAGACCAGATCCGCAAGCTCGTAGGCGGGGTGATGGCCCCGTTCGAGGCCTGGCTCGCCCTGCGCGGCCTCAAGACCCTTCCCCTGCGCATGGAGCGCCAATGCGAGAACGCCCGTCTTCTAGCCACCCGCCTCGCCGTCCATCCGAAGGTAGCGAAGGTCTACTACCCCGCAGAGAAGAATCATCCGGACAACGAGGTCGCCCGGCGCATACTCGCCAACACCGGCGGCCTCGTCTCCTTCGAGCTCGCCGTCGACGACCCCGAGAAGGGACGCGAGGCTGCGTTCCGTTTCCTGAACGCGCTGGACCTTTGCGTGAGAGCCCCATCCCTGGGCGACATCTACACCCTCGCCATACACCCGTCTACAGCCTCACACCGGGAGCTCTCCCCGTCGAGGAGGGCGAGGCTCGGGGTGAAGGAGAACCTGATACGTGTCTCCTTGGGCATCGAACACCCCGAGGATATCGCCGGAGACATAGAACAGGCGCTGAAGAGCGTGTAGTACCGGGGAGGGACGCTATGCACGACGATACAGACCATCACCGGTCGGGCGAAGACGAGTACGTCCTCGATACCCCAACCATTCGCTCCTTCGTCTCCGGCGTCCGGGAGATCATCGCCCGAACCGGTGACCCGGCGGAGGCCGTCGAGTCTCTCCGCCCTCTCTTCTCGGAACTTCTGGCTGGCGAGGGCTGGCTCCCCGAAGAGTACCAGTCCCCCGCACCGGAGAGCGGGATGGGGGCGGTATCGGCCAGTGGCTCCTTTTCCGCTCCGCCGCCCGCGACCTCTGTCTCTTCGCCCTCGTCGTACCGCCGGGCGCCGCGACCCCCGTGCACGACCACCTCGCCTGGGGCCTGGTCGGGCTCTACAGAGGCGAGCAGGAGGAGACCGTCTTCGCCCGCCGTAACGAGGAGTCGCCGGTCGGCGAGAGAGAGCCCCTCTCCGTAGAGCTGCGACGCACCGTACAAACGGGAAACTTTTATCCCCTACTACCGCCGGGCACCGACGTTCACCGCGTCCGCACGACCTCCCCCGAGACCTCCGTCTCGATGCAGCTCCGAAATTACAAACTTTCCTGAGATGAGCTTCCGCGTCCTGCTGGCCGACGGCGCTAGAGAGGTGCGCTTCGAGCGGGCAGCGGCAGAGGTCGAGGATCTCTTCTAGGTGTTCCCAGGTCTTTAGCTCTGCGGTAATGTATCTCAAAGTGAAGTCTACTCACCGAGTTACCGACAGGAGGTCTTCTTAGAATCTGACGTTCTCACAAACTGGCTAGAATCTAAGAGGGTAAAAACGCATAATCTCGTTAGGGAGGCGGATGGAGAGTGTCGACCCAGTGTATCTCCTCCAGCGACTCCGCAGACTGAATGTCGAGGTTGACAACTATAGGCTCCTGATCATTACGCACGATGACGCAGGCGAGTGGTTCGTCCTGACGCGCATTGATCTCTTGATGGGGCACGAACGGTGGCACATAGATGAAGTCACCCGGGCCAGCTTCGGCAACGAATTCGAGACGCTCTCCCCACCGCATCCGCGCCCGGCCACTGATTACGTAAATTACGCTCTCCAGTTCTCCGTGATGATGGGGCCCAGTTTTGGCGTTAGGGTGGATGGTAACGGTACCCACCCATAGCTTGTTTGCGCCGGCCGAGGCGTGCGTAATAGCGGCCGCACGTGTCATGCCCGGTGTTTGGGGGGTGTTAAGATCTAGTTCGTGGCTTTGAACTATCCGAACACCGTTAAGGCGCCAGTCGGGTGCCGAGCCTGTTGACATTTTGCTGCTCCAATTCCTGTCACTTGAATTAATGCCCGATGACCACACTCGTGTCAAGAACCAAAAGGGCTTGTGCCGTCCCTAGGGGTCAGGTTGCCTACTTTCACCTAACCGCATGGAATAATGGCATACTGACGATTCCGGTGGATTCCCAGCCCTATCTAGAGAGTTCGCGCCTATACATTCAACCGGCAGCGTGTCACCCGCCGTAAGGTCGCCGAACTCTCGTCCAATGGCCG
>DASQMR010000059.1:0-3158 GCA_035645375.1 Rubrobacteraceae bacterium | reverse complement strand
CAGCTAGCCGGAGGTTGTTATATGGAGCCCACCAAGTTTCTGCTCGACGATAAATCATTGCCCGAAAGCTGGTACAACGTCGTTCCGGACCTGCCGTTTGAGCTCGCGCCGCCCCTAAACCCGGCCACACAGGAGCCCGTGGGCCCGGAGGCCTTCGCGGAGATCTTTCCGGAGGAGATTATTCGCCAGGAGGTCACGACCGACTCGTACGTCCCCATCCCAGAGGAGGTGCGTGAGATCTACGCTCTCTGGCGTCCTACGCCTCTGTTGCGCGCCCGTCGCCTGGAGAAGGCGCTCGACACCCCCGCTCACATCTACTACAAGTACGAGGGCGGCTCGCCGGCGGGCAGCCACAAGCCCAACACCGCCGTACCCCAGGCCTTTTACAACAAACAAGAAGGCGTAAGGCGTCTGACCACCGAGACCGGCGCCGGCCAGTGGGGCTCCTCCCTGGCCTTCGCCTGCCGCCAGATGGGACTCGAATGCACGGTCTACATGGTCCGCGTCTCTCACGAGCAGAAGCCCTATCGCAGGATCATGATGGAGACCTACGGCGCGACGGTGCACGCGAGCCCCACCGACCTGACGCAGGCGGGCCGCAACATCCTCGAAGAAGACCCCAATTCCCCAGGCTCGCTGGGCATCGCCATAAGCGAGGCCGTTGAGGACGCGGCGACGCACGGGGATGCGAAGTACTCGCTCGGCAGCGTGCTTAACCATGTCCTCCTTCACCAGACGGTCATAGGGCAAGAGGCTATAGAGCAGATGGAGATGGCTGGCGAGTACCCGGACGTGGTAGTAGGGTGTGTCGGCGGCGGCTCGAACTTTGGGGGCATCGCGCTCCCGTTCATTCAGAAGAACTTAAAGGGCGGACGTGATACGAGGATACTCGCTGTGGAGCCGTCCTCTTGCCCGACGCTCACGAAGGGCCGCTACGTATACGACTTTGGTGACACGGCCGGGACGACGCCGATGATGAAGATGTACACCCTCGGGCACACCTTCGTGCCGTCTGGTATCCACGCGGGAGGGCTACGTTATCATGGTGACTCTCCGATAGTCTCGGCGCTGGTGGCCGAGGGGCTTGTCGAGGCGCGAGCGTACGCGCAGAACGCGACCTTCGAAGCTGGGGTGGCGTTTGCCCGAGCAGAGGGCATTGTTCCGGCGCCGGAGGTTACGCATGCTATCAAGGCGACCATAGACCTCGCGGTGGAGGCGAGAGAGGCGGGGGAGGAGAAGGTGATCCTGTTCAACCTCTGCGGTCACGGTCACTTCGATCTGGGCGCCTACGAGGCGTACCTGGCTGACAGACTCGTGGACCTGGAGTACTCTGAGGAGGAGATAGACCGCGCCGTGGCGCAGATTCCTGGCTAAATTTTAATTCGGCTGGCCAGATGTGCAACGTGCGTTATTGTGAGTACCCGGAGCGCAACAGCATAGATAACATAATACAACCGGTAGAAGGGAAGAAGCCGCGCTCGGACAAGCGGTTCTGTAGCGATAAGTGCCGCGTCAATAATCCCAGGCTGAAGAGGCGGTTAGTAGCGGCTCGATCCTGATCTTAACTCGGACGCAACGCCCTACAACAATGAGTAAGGCGCGGAATGTATGCCCCTTACCTATGAGGGATCGCCAAACCTCTGTGCATCGCTCAACAACTTTGGACCGCGCACTAGTAAAAAGCAGGTCAGCAGTTCGAACCCGCTCGTCGGCTCTTCGGAAATACTGCGTTTTACAGGAGAAACGTGGAGGAGGATTGGGGAGCGAACCCTCTGCAAACGCCGCTGGTGACGGAAGGTTAAGGAATGTTCTCAGCTTTCTTGCACTCTTCCTCAGCGCAGCTTCTGAGCGCGTTCAGCTTCGTATTTAGATCCGCGACGAGAGAGGGGTCAGTAATCTTGGGGAGGTTCTCCAGCTCGTAAGGGTCGGCTTCGAGGGCGTAGAGCTCTGTCTGACCGTTGTCGTACTCGACATATTTGTGGGTCTCGGTCCTGACGGCCTCGTAGCTAGGCGGGTTCCCACCGGGGAATCCTTCCAGCAGGACGGCCGAACGCCACGCAGGATCTTCGCCGCGGAGCAGCGGTGCCAGCGAGCGCCCATCGGCGGGGAATTCGACACCCGCTAGATCCGCAAAGGTCGGGGCGAAGTCGGTGTTTAGGGCGAGCCTTTCTACCGTCGACCCGGCGGGCACCCCCGGCCCTCGGACGTACAGCGGCACGCGGGCAGACTCCTCGTAAGGGGTGTTTTTGCCATAATCTATGCGGTGTTCGCCCTGATGATAGCCGTTATCAGAGGTGAAGAATATGAAGGTGTTGTCGAGCTCCCCGGCAACCTCCAGTTCCTGAATCAGCGAGGCGACCATTTCGTCGACGGCCAGCATGCTGGCCAACCAGTTTCGATAGCGGTCGTCGATCTCGGTTATCTGCTCGTCAGATAGGTTGTCGATCTCCTGGATCCAAGACGGCTTGTCTGAGACGTCCTCCTCGTCGAACGACGGGGGGCGAGGGGCCTCCTCGTCTGAGAAGGCGTCCCTGTGGCGCTCGGCGGGTATTGCGGGTTCGTGGGGCGCTGCCGGGGCCAGGTATAAGAAGAAAGGCTGGGAGTCGGACGTCACGCGCCGAACGAAGTCAGTCGCCTTGCGGGAAAGGACGTCGGTGAAGTAGTTCTCGGTGTCGTTCCCGTAGGATACGATCTCGCCGTTCTCGTTGAGTTCGTATTCGTAGTACGCGATGTCGCCCCTGGCGTGCCACTCGTCCCAACCGGGCGGGACGTGGGTTGTATCTTCGTCGAGGTAATAGTTGAGGTACTCGCCGAACAAGCCGGTTGCGTAGCCGCTTTGTTGCAGCTGGACAGCGATCGTACTCTCCTCGTACCCCTCGGAGCGGAACTTCTCGAAGCCCCCGTCCGGAGGCGCGTTTCCCCTCACGTCGTGGTTGTGAGCGTAAAGGCCGGTGAGGATGGTAGCCCGCGAGGGGCAACACAGAGGGTAGCTGATAAAGTTGTTCTGGAAGGAGGCCCCCTCTTCGATCACTGAGGAGCGCAACTCGGGCATCCGCTGGGCGGTAGCGAAATTCAGATCGTCCATGAGGAGGAAGATTATGTTGGGCCGAGTAGAAGCGCCCGTCTCTTCCTGAGCGGAGGTAGTCCCCGAGCAGCCA
>DASQMR010000058.1:0-10070 GCA_035645375.1 Rubrobacteraceae bacterium | reverse complement strand
TGATCTTCGAGTTCGTGGGGATCCTGTTGGGAACTGCCGGTTACGCGCTTGGAGCTCGTAGGCTCGGGATCGCTACGATCGTCCTCTCGACGGTCTTGCTCCTCATCTTCTTGGCAATAAGCCAGGGCATGGTGCCCGGCATGGACCCGTTAGACCCGATCGCTATGTAGCACAGGCACCCTTGTTTTCGAAGAGGCAGATGGTGAGGCACCGAGACACTAGACGCAGGCGTCGCAGTAAAGGAGGTTTGAGAACCGTGGGCGCAGAGTTGTGGGAATTCGTGGCCCTCGCGACTCTATTTGTTGTAGTGCTTGTCGCTTCATACTGGTTCATGCTCCTACCAGATCACTGGACCAGAAAGCTAGACGAAGTCAGGCAAAACGAAGAAGGATAGAAGGTGAGAGAGAAATCGCAAGGCGATCTGGTGAGCACTTAGAGCGGCTTCTGGTGTCCTATTGGGTCGGAAGGTTGTGGACTTGCGATTCTGCAAGCCGCGTGTAGAGACGAGGATGCGAGCGGTTAGGGGAAGAGAAGTTTCAGGGCAATGAGCATAGCCTTGTTGCAGGCGGCAGGGCCAGGGTTTGCACTAATAGCCTTGGTCGCGGTGCTATCGAGAAGGTTGGCTCCAGATCGTGATGATAGAGGTGCCGCCGCAGAACATCATCTGTCCAAACGTTCGCGTGAGCGCCGTCGTCTACTTCAGGGTAATAGCCCCGAACAGATCGGTAGTCGAGGTGGAGAACCATGTGCTGGCGACGAGTCAGACCTTCCGCCTACCTGGCGTAGCGTGCTCACAATGAAGAACCTTGCCGATCTACGTGCCGACAGCGAGCAGATAAACCACGAGCTCCAGCCGATCATGGATTTCGAGCGCGGCATTCACGCCGTGGCTAGCCTGAGGATGCCGGCGGGTAGGATCGCGACCACCCTCATCTAGGTCTTGATGCTCTGCCCATTTCTAAAGTCAATGGCTACGCTAGCGGGGGTGTGCCGGTCAGTAACGGAAGACGGAAGCCACGATGGAACCACCGGGCACGTCTTCCGGGTCCGGTACGTATACGGTGCCTTTGTTCAAGAGCGTTTGAACGGCGGCGAAGTCCAACAGGTCGCCATCTCCAAACTGTGCCTCCTCGTGCAGCTCGACCTCGCCGCTGCCGGGCTCAAAGGCGCCCCAACGCCGGGAACCGGCGGCGGTAAAGAGGACGTCCACTCGCCCGTAATAGGCCGCCGGGACGACCTCGCGGAGATCGTTCGAGGTCTGGCCCGTGCCGGCAAGCTGCTCGTACCTGGCGGCCGCCTCCCGCCGCGCTTTCAGAAAGTAGGGTCGCACGGTGGCCCAGGCCTCCCGGTGTAACTCTTCCTCGCTCAGCCCTTCCGGGTTCCCGGTAACCCCTTTTGCCAACAGATTGGGGTACATGGTCGCCTCCTGGTAGATCGGCCGCAGATAATCCACACCCGCCAGCACCAGGAGAGCTCGGGAGCCCTTGAGCACTTCCCGTACCCCCCGGTCTATCTGGCGGAAGTAACGTAGGATGGCGTCCTTCGAATCGGCGGCCTCGTGACCGTGGAAGACTGCCGCCCGACCGCCCCTGCCCCCGCTCGTGCCGGTATGGAACTGAAGCTGCCTCTCCGGATCGTCGTGTTTGAGAGCATCTGCGAGACTCTCTGGCACGTCTCTCAGTTCGACCTCCCCAACGCTTTGGCGCGTCGCGCTGAGCAGCCTGACCTCGTTCTGGCTGAGGGCGAGGATGTAGAACTGGCCGTCGCCGGTCAGGAGAGGCAGGACCGGTTTCGTGTGGTAACGGCTGGCGACGACCGCAAGCTCTTCGAAGCGCAAAGGCAAACGGTAGTAGAGAGAATCGTTTCGGGAGAGAAACACGGCGAGCCCGTCGCTCTGGTAACGCCAGAAGGCCTCGTCAGACAGCAGTTCCTGGGCCGGCTCCAGGATCTGGTCCGCCTCGGTGGAGCGTAGCCCCCTCACCAGGAGGTCTTCTCTGGCTCTTCCGAGGAGGTTCTTGAGCCTGATCGGGTCTTGCTGCGTCTCCGTGCCGGCCCGGTGGGTGGGGAGGAAGATGGAGACGCATGGTCCCCCACGCTCTCCTACTAGCTTCTCTAACTCTTCTCTTGGTAACAGATCCATATAACACCTCTCTCGAAGGTAAACTTATTCAAGGGCTCGTATCGGCGTCCGAGTTGACCGGAGGTTGGCGGTAGATCAGGACCGGGCCGACCGCCATCCGCATAACCTCATGCGAGACGCTTCCTAACGTCAGGCGGTCGAGCGTCCCAAGCCCCCGGCTACCGATAACTATCAGAGCCGGCTCACCGTCTTCTCTGGCGGCGTTCAGGATGCAGCGCGCAGCGTCGCCCGCGACCGTCTTTACCTGCAGGTCTCGCCCCAACACACGTTCTAGCTTCAGAGCTAGAACTTCGAGGGCTTTGCCGGCGGCGCATACCTCCTTGTGGGTCTCGGCCGCGCCGAAGACCTGGCCCTTCTGGGCCAACTCCAGGAGTGGGCGGGCATGAACCAGGAGTGCTTGCGAGCCGAACAGCCTTCCGATACTCGACGCGAGGCTCGCCGCCTTTATTGATTCCTCGGAGAAGTCTTCGCCGATTACTATCCGGGCCGGAGGCCAGGCCCTCGCCGCGCCTCGCAGCAGCAAGACCGGCCGCGAGGCGCCGCGAACGACGCTCTCGGAGACGCTCCCCACCACCAGCCGCTTGACGGTGCCGAGCCCCCGGCTGCCCATTACCAAGAGGCCGACGTTCAGCTCGTTGGCCAGGCCGGTGATCTCCTCGCCCGCCTGTCCTTGCAGAAGGTGCGCCTCGTTAACCTTCCCTCCGGCGTCCTCTATGCGCTCCACCTGTTCGGCGAGCAGCTCTCCGGCCTGCTGTTCGTACCAGCGAGAACGAGCGCCGGGCATAGTGACGACGTAGGCCCCGGGAACATCGGCCCTCCAGACGTGGACGACGTGAAGCTCGGAGCCCGTTTGTCGGGATAAGCCGGCCGCCGCCCGGGCCGCCAAGACAGCGTCGTCGGATCCGTCGGTAGCTAGCAGTATCTTCGTAGGGAAGTCGATCATCCTTCTCTAACCCTTCTCTTGGGTCTTCCGGTCATCGCGGATCGGTTTTTGAGCGCAAAGCGATTAGGCCTGACCCATCAGTAACCCTGAGGGCGTCGCTGGGGACACTACCCGACGAGAGGCGCTGTGCGGTTCTCGGCCTTCGGCGGCTGCCGGTCGCGACGAGAGCCGGTCTCTGTTCTTCTCCGGCGGCCTTCTCTAGATGGGCCCCGAGCCTCTCGAAAAGCTTCTCGGTGGGTGGCCGACCTCTCGTAGGCAGAGGACCCGACTGCCGGGCACAAAGGCGCTGCGACATGCGCTTACTCCCGGTGTCCATTGCTCGAGAGGTCACCGAGCTTGTCAGGGATGGCTTCGTCAACGGCGTACTCGTCGACGAGGCGGGCGAGGTGCTTTGAGTCCACGGTCTCGTACTCGATCAGATCCTTCGCCAGCTTGTCCAAAAGCGCCCGGTTGCGCACGAGGAGATCCTCGGCGGCGTCGTAAGACTCGTCGACGATGCGCCGAATCTCCTTGTCGATCTGAAAAGCGATCTCGTCAGAGTAGTCAGGCTGGGCGTTGAAGTCACGTCCCATGAAGACCTGACCATTAGAGTGTCCGAGCGCCATCGGCCCTAGCTTCTCGCTCATGCCGTACCTGGTGACCATCTGCCGGGCCGTCTGGGTGACCCGTTCGAGGTCGTTCGAGGCGCCAGTGGTTATCTCATCAAAGATCACGCGCTCCGCGGCTCGCCCACCGAGCATCATCGAGAGCTGTGCCATTAGCTGCCCGCGGCTCATCATAAACCTATCTTCCGTAGGAAGGCTCATCGTAATGCCCAAAGCCTGACCACGCGGGATAATGGTGATCTTATGGACCGGGTCGGCCTCGGCTAACAACGCTCCTACGATAGCGTGACCGCCCTCGTGGTAGGCGGTGATCTCCTTCTCCTTGTCGGAGATTAGCCTGGTCTTCCTCTCGGGACCGGCTATGACCCGGTCTATAGCCTCCTCCATCTCGGCCTGGTCCACCTGCTCTTTGTCGTGGCGCGCAGCCAGAAGAGCCGCCTCGTTGACGAGGTTCGCAAGATCGGCCCCGGTGAAGCCAGGCGTCGAACGGGCAAGGGTCGGTATGTCCACGTCCGCTCCGAGCGGCTTGCCCCGGCTGTGAACGCGCAAGATCTTCTCGCGCCCGGGGAAGTCGGGGCGGTCTACGACGATCTGACGATCGAAACGGCCGGGCCTCAGGAGGGCCGGATCGAGGATGTCAGGACGGTTGGTCGCGGCGAGCATGATAATCCCGCTCTTCGCATCGAACCCGTCCATCTCCACGAGGAGTTGGTTCAAGGTCTGCTCGCGCTCGTCGTGACCGCCGCCGAGGCCCGCTCCACGCTGCCTGCCGACCGCGTCGATCTCGTCCATAAAGATGATGCAGGGGGAGTTCTGCTTGGCCTGCTCGAAGAGATCTCGTACGCGGCTCGCGCCAACGCCTACGAACATCTCCACGAAGTCCGAGCCCGAGATGCTAAAGAACGGCACCCCGGCCTCGCCGGCTACCGCCCGCGCCAGGAGCGTCTTGCCGGTTCCCGGGGGTCCGACGAGCAGGGCACCCTTGGGGATGCGCGCGCCGAGCTTCTGGAACTTCTGCGGAGACTCCAAAAACTCCTTGATCTCCGTGAGCTCCTGGACGGCCTCGTTGGCTCCTGCTACGTCCGCGAACGTTACCTTCGGCGAATCCTTGCTCATGCGCTTGGCGCGGCTCTTGCCGAAGCTCATCACCCGGTTGCCGCTTCCCTGCATGCTGCTCATCAGGAAGAAGAAGAGCAACAGGATTATAAAGAGCGGCGCGAGCGTACTGAGGATCGTGAGCCAGAACCCTGTGTTCTGCGGGTCGGTATCAAACGGTATGCCCGCCTCGTTGAACGTGGCGGCTATGTCATATTCTCTGGGATAGGAAAACTCGAACTTGTAGGGGTCCTCGCCGGACTCCTGGATCTGGCCGGTGACGGTCTGATCCTCGTCCTTCACCGTAAGCGCGCCGGTCTCGTCCTCGGGCACGCCGGTGACGAAGCTCTGGTTGTCTACCGCCTGCTGGAACTCCTGAGAGTCGAGCTTGGTGACGTTTGGGGATGCGTTGTTTATGAGGCTGACGATCAGTATGGCGAAGAACGCCAGGACTAATATGTAGAGGCCACCGCCTCTTAGGAATCTGCCCAACTGTTTTACCTCTCCTGAGAGATTCTTAGGAACAAGAGGATTATACTACCTGCCCGCCAAATGGAAGTGTGCGCTTCGACACGCTTCAGGAGGACGTTCCGTCGAAGACCTCTTCGTTAAGGATGCAGATGTCCGGGAGGTTGCGGTATGCGCCCGCGTAATCTAGTCCGTAGCCCACGACGAACTCGTCGGGCACCTCGAAACCCAGGTACTTTACGTCAAGCTCCGCCCTGCGCCGCGTCGGCTTTGTCAGGAGTGCGCAGATCTCTAGAGAAGCCGGCTTGCGAGCAAGCAGTGAACGCACGAGATACGAGAGCGTGAGTCCAGTGTCTACTATGTCTTCGACGAGGAGCACGTGGCGGCCGGTGATGTCTTCCTCGAGGTCTTTCAGGATGCGAACGACGCCGCTACTGCTCGTCCCCGAACCATAAGAGCTTATGTCCATAAAGTCGATCTCGCACGGTAAGTTTATACAACGCATAAGGTCTCCCATGACCACCACGGCGCCGCGCAGGACGCCGACTAGCAGCAGCCTCTCCCCCGCGTAGTCCTGGGTGATGCGCTCCCCCATCTCGCGCACCTTCTCCGTTATCTGCTCGCTGGTTATGAGAACTTCAGACACGTCCCCCATCATACTGCTCATCTTCACCGGATTCTCTTCACCTCCACCCGTAACGTCCTCGCCGTATCCGTTCCTATCCCGAACTCCTCCCCCAGCTCGCCCAGAAAGATCCAGGCCACCCTCTCCTGACCATCGACCAACACCGGCATCTGATGCCGGAGATCCTTCGGCACCTTTCGATCCTTCATAGCCTTGTAGACCTTCTTTCTCCCACCAAGGCCCAGTTGCCGGATAGTATCCCCCTCCCGCGCCACACGCACCCGGTATGGTCCCTGAGAAGCATCAAGATACGCAACCTCCCGCCGAGCAGCGTCCTCAGAATCGTAGCCTTGAACCTCCCGCACCTCCAGGCGCCAGCCGGCAAACTCGATCTCCTCATCCGGCCGCAAGTCCTTCTCGCCCGAGAATGGTTCCGCCTCGCGGTAAAAGGCGATCTCCTCCCCGATCCGGCACGCGGCTATCACTCCCCCCGGAAGGTTGACCACTCGCGTTCCATCCTCCTTCCCAGCTACCTTTAGGATGTTCTCTACCGCGACCGAGTCGAGGAATCCCCCATCAGCGATTAGCGTAGCGTAGGCTCGCCGTACCGCGTGACGCCGGAGCGCGGGCGGCATCTTCCAGAGTTCGTCGAGCTGTACGACGACCTCCTCACCTCGCCGGCGGATCAGCCCGGTGACGAGACCTTCGAGAGCTTCCAAACCCTCCCGCAGAAGGGAGGCGGCGCGGGCTATATTGTCCCCCGCCCCCGGATAAAGGTCCTCTAACACCGGCAGGATCTCCAGTCGCATCCGATTGCGGGCGTACTTGGAGGTGAGGTTCGTCGAGTCCATCCGGTACGGTTGCCCCAGGAGGCTCAAGTAGGTCAGGACATCGGCCCTGCGGTTCTCGATCAGGGGCCTCACCACCCGTCCGCGCACCGGCGGTATCCCAGAGAGCCCGCGGAACCCCGACCCGCGCGCCAGGTTCAGCAGGACCGTCTCGGCCACATCGTCGGCGGTATGCCCCGTAGCGATAGTAGAGAGTCCTTCCTCATCCGAGACCTCCTCCGCGAGACGGTACCGCTTGTTTCGGGCCTCCTCCTGAACGTTTCCGCCGCCAAGCTCGATAGTCCGCACTATGCACGGAACCCCCAGCCTCTCGCCCACATCACGGACGAACAGCGCGTCCGCACGAGACTCCTCGCCGCGCAGCCCGTGGTCGACGTGTAACACCACCGGCCGCCCTCCAAGCTCCACAAGCGCGCGCAGTAGCGCTACCGAGTCCGGCCCGCCCGAGACCATCACCAGCGGGCGCGAGAGGTTCATACTGAAGCGCCGGGCGGTTTGTCTTACGGCAGCGGGTAATTCGACAGGCTGCATGAAACCATTGTAGAGGAGCGGCGCCTAATCCAGAACCACGCGCAACACCCGCGGCAGCGAGAGGGATACGGGTACGTTGCCCGCTCTCCTCTTGCAGCCTAAGAAGAGCGGCTGTTAACTAACCGCAACGGCACCGCCGGCTACAGCCGTAGCATTTCCGCCATGAGCGACCGCCGTGGCCCCGCCGGCTACGGCCGTAGCATTTCCGCCATGAGCGACCGCCGTGGCCCCGCCGGACACAACGACTACCAGTTCTCCTCCGCCACCCTCCGACGAGACGGGCTCCTGCTCAGCAGCTATCGATTCTTCCTCAAAGACGACGAACTCCTCCTCGAAAAGGAGGTACGTTTCCTCCTCAGCAAATGTAGGCTCGAGGGTAACAGCAGCCGGCTCTATAGGAGCGACCGGCGCGGCCAGCTCCATAGAAGCGGCCGATGCGGCCAGAGGAATGGGAACCGGAGCCGGCTGCACAGGCGCGTTCGGTGTGGTCAGAGGCGCAGACGGCGGCACAGGTGCGACCGGTGCGATAGGCGCGGCCGCGTCAGTCGAGGGGGCTTCGAGGGACACCGGCAGTATAACCTCGGCAGGCAAGAGGCCCGGATCCACCGCGCCTGCGTCGAGCGGCAACGCGGTAGATACATCTACAATAGGCGCCTCAAGACCTACGACCGGTACCGCAAGGTCCACCACGCCTGGATCACTCGTCCCGCCGACATCTTCGATCATCGCCGCTTCACCGGCCCTCTCCGAGCCGTCATCGTCGTCCCTTAAAGAGTCGGCACTATCAGAGCTACTCTCGGCGTCTTGCTCGTTGCTGGAGGCGTCGTCTTCGGCGGAGCCCGCCTCCTCTTCATCTCCGGCGACGCTACTGCTGGAGTCGACCGCCTCAGGAGTCCCGGAAGAGCTGAGGTCACCTCCCGACCCGAAGAAAGCCTGGCAGGCTCTGGGGGCGAGCAGGGCGAGTAGGGCCAGAACGACGAGGACAGCGAAGATCCTCCTCGCCACGTACACCTTTTTTCCAGATCGGGAGTCTTGGTCTCCCTGCATAAGGCTTCCTCCTGCCCCCTCCCCCGGTTTTCTTGCCGCCCTCCGGACATAGTACACCGGCACACGCCTCCACGGCGCCGCGAGCCCGATCTTCTCAACCTGACGGAATATAGCGGACGCTTGAACGAGAGGCAACTGCCTAATGGGAGCGAAAGGCCCGGCCGGCTTTGCACTAAAAGTCGGGGTATCGCGTAGATATGGTAGCTCGATTCTGAGCAAACCGCTACTTTTTGTGGTCGCTTGTAATTTATGTGCAAGGCCGGTCCGGCCTTCTCGCAGAAATCCTCCATATCACTTCTATCGTGAGAGGCACCCGGGCGTGACTCTCAGCGATACCTCCGGCTCTCTCCCCGGGCCACATCGCGAGTTTGTACCGAGAGAGCACGGGAGCAGGTCACAACGCTCTAAGTATCTGACGCAGAAAGAAAAAAGGCCCCGGCATTAGCCGGGGCCTGTAGTAGCGGGGACAGGATTTGAACCTGTGACCTTCGGGTTATGAGCCCGACGAGCTACCTGACTGCTCCACCCCGCGTCGCAGAGCTATTTATAGCATGCCGCCCTGGTTTGTAAAGGCCCGCCTTTCCATGCTACTTTAAGCGGGCATGAGTACGGTTCTGACGGTTCTGACGCTCGCGAGCGGGCTCTTCGCTCTCCTCACCGGGGTCTTTGCGCTCCGTGCCGGGTTGAGACTCCGTCGCACCTATCTCGGACTAAGGAGGTACCTCTACACGGAGGTGACCCAGCTCACGAGCCGTACGTCCGAGGTCGAGAGAAGCCTCACCGCTCTCGACGCCCGCATAGGGGCTTTGCCGGTTCGTGTCCGCGAACTGCAACAAAACCTCGCGACGCTCCGTATCCTCTCAGGCACACTGGGGAACTCTCTACGTCAGGCTCAGAAGGCTCTCTCTTCCACCGGCCTCAAATCTCCGCTTGCCTGGCCTTCCATTGGAGCCTTCAACGACAGCCCTGGGGGGCGCGGAGGCGCCGGCCGCGACGATGAAGCCAAGACTACGCGGCCCTGAGGCCTTTCACTGGGAATCTAATGGTGCTCATATCCTGGAACACTCTTATACTGACGGTATGAACGAAGAGACAGGCGCACAAGAAATACAAGTCTCGCAGGCTCAAGTAACCTCGGGCGAGGTGTGTGAGGTCTGCGAGACGGAGATGTTCGGCCTGCACTGCAAGCTCGTCTGCCCCAACTGCGGCTACCGCCGCGACTGCTCCGATCCCTGAGTTACAACACCGGCGCCCGCGCAGGAGAACTTAGTGCTGCAGCTTCAAAGACGCTCATCGCCCTGCTGCGCCTAAAATCGCCGACGGATTCTGCCTCTATGCCAGCCTCATCGCAGGGTTGGCGGACGCGCCAGATAGCTCGTCTCCTACTTCCTTGGGCTTACGTTGCCCAAACTCTGCCCTACGCCTAGGGCTAGCTGCCGAAGGCTCCGACTAGAGTGAGCGTTCGTGTGGATGAAAGCGTTGCATGTTGGACGTCCGGTCACACAGAGAGCCTCTTATTCCTTCTCAAGCAATGTACTGTTACGTCGATTAGCAAGGTATCACCCGGCGCCACGCTCTCCTACGTCGAGGTCTTGACAACCGATACAGACCCGAAGATGTTAGTCCTTTGGTTTATGGGTGGGAGGTACAAGAAGGGGAGTGCTGATGATGGAACGGTTCGTCATGCCCGATCTCTACTGCCCGTTCACCCCGGCCATCAACGAGCATGCAGAGGCCGTTAAAGAAAGCACCGTACAGTGGGCCTTAA
>DASQMR010000057.1:0-3185 GCA_035645375.1 Rubrobacteraceae bacterium | reverse complement strand
TGGGGTGGATATTAGAAACCTAAGGAGTGTAGTAGGCGCAATATGTACTGGTACAGGTTCAGTCTAGTGGCGTTACTATCCTTGGTGATCTCATCCCTTTGGGGAGTGTCAGCCCTTTCTTGGGGGGTATTCGTCTCTTGGAAAATGTCAGCTCCTTCTTCGGGAGCCGAAGACTGACGTACACCGAAGTCCGCAGTGTATATCGTACAATCGCTGTAGCCCTCACACTCTCCTGTAGCAGTTCCTATCCCAACCTCGTGGTAGCCAGGGTCCAAAATATTCTCCCGGTGACCGGAGCTTTCCATCCAGCCTTGGAAGATGTTCTCCGGGGAGGCCAAACTACCACTACCCCAGGCGAGGTTCTCTCCAACCTGTTCGTAGGAGTTATAGCCAAAGCTCCCAAGTCGAGTAGAAGAGGACTCACCGTTGTAAGAATTGTGGGAGAAATAATCTTTATCAATCATCTCTTGAGAATGAGATCTGGCTGCTTGGGTGAGGGTCTCGCTGACGCATAAGGTAGCGAGGTTGTTACTCTCTCGGGCCTGGTTGTGTAGCTTGAAAGTACTCATCTCGTAGACATTGAGGCTGATACTCCCTCCATCACAGCTTGGGGCAGAGCCACTGGAGGGCGTGCTCTGAGCAGAGGCAGTGTTGTTCTCTGTCTCCACAACGCTTATAAGAAGCAGAGTAACGGCAGCTGAAAGCAGAGCCGCTATAAGGACATAGATCCAGTGGGCAATAGATGTGCGCGCTCCTATCAGCATAGGAGACCCCCCTCCTACCCACTTCCGCGGGCAACGCTTACTAGACATAGAAGTATAAATGGACTTAGCGCTTTAAAGCAAGTTGGGTCTACAGAGAGCCTATAATGCTTGCGTTATCCTTATTCACTAGATCGCCGCTAAGACGTTTTCTCGGAAACCTAGCTTCCGGTATCTTCGATTCTCGATAAGTCGCCCGTAAGCCAGGGGCTTCAAGAGTTTAGTTGCTTGGTAACGCGAGACCCTGCCACCATGGAACCGAAAGAAAAAACTGGAGCGCACGACGGTCGGATGCAAGATGAGCTTTGGTTTTCTCTCGGCCACGCTGGTAGCGTGGTTCATAATTGATGGCAGTAACCAGCAGAAGGAGGTCTAAAGACCACGCAACGCTCCCTGAAGCTAATAGTAGACATCTTGGTGGGAGCCGTCGCCCCTATACTGGTGCTCTCCTACCTGACTGAGCCCTTGGGTGCTGTACCCGCCTACGTAGTTTCGGCGCTCATTCCTGTCGGGTGGGTCCTGTTGGATCTCTTCTTCGTCACCAGGCGTTTCAACTTCATTACCGGTTTTCTTGGCCTGAGCGCAATCGTGCGTGGACTGCTGGCCTTCTGGTTCGTAGACGGGGCACTCTACGCCCTCAAGGACTCCGTGGGTGGCATTCTGACCGCGCTCGTCTTCGGAGGTTCTCTTGTGGTCGGGCGCTCCTTGGTGGGCGCGTTTGTGGCCCAGGGCCTTAACCCTCATACCTCAGAGCAGGAGAACTCCCTTGAGCGCCTCTTCGCCGAGCCACCGGTGGCGCGATTGCTGAGGGTGAGTACCGCTATGCTTGCCCTGTTGAACGCCGCTACCAGCTTCGCCAACTTCCTGCTCAACCTCTGGATAGTGACCGCTCCTTTCGGCACGGGAGAGTTCAACTCCCAGGTGGCTCAGGTCAACGCCATAACCCGCCTGGCGCTCGGTATACCGGAGTTTCTAGCGGTGGGCTTCGCGATCTGGTGGATCATCTATTCTCTTCACTCCCGCCTGTACTCTCAGCTGCCGGCTGGCACTGGAAAGAGCGAATTTTGGGAACTCGTCGAGATGCGTGAGAAGCGGGTACGGCACTTGAAGGACTCCCGCTGAGGGCGATAATGAGTTTATACACCCACCTTCCGAGAGCAGCGTGCTTGAAACTCAGAAGCTAAGAGGTGCATTAGGAGATATTTGCGCTCAGTGCAGTAGGAGGCTGCCTAGAGTTGCCGCTATTCACCGAATTGCCGCTAAGAGGTCCTCTCGGAAGTTCGGTGAAAAGGGGTCAGACTCAGCCATAAATAGCTTAACGCATGGGTGGAGTTAGGACTGGCAGAAACGGGGCTGGTGGATGGCCTGCTCCTCCGAGGTTCTAGCTCTCCTGAGTTGGCTGCAAGCATCGGTGTGAGAAGCATCGGTGTGAGGTCTCCCCAGACAACGTTGGGTCCGAACCTCGCACCGGGCGTGTCCGGGTATTCTGTGCGGGATCGTGGCACCCTGACTTTACCGAGCACACATTCAGCGAAAGGAGATCGCCGTGTCCTGGATCGTTTTGATAGTCGCAGGGTTGTTCGAGGTGGTCATGGCGCTCAGCCTCGAGAACTCCGAGGGTTTCAGAAAGCCGGGCTGGATCGTGGCCTTCCTCGTCACGGGCGGCGTGAGCTTCTACCTGCTCGCCGTGGCCCTGCGAGAACTGCCGGTCGGTACCGCCTACGCGGTGTGGACGGGCATCGGTGCCGTGGGGACCGCCGTCCTTGGCATCCTGCTTTTGGGGGAGTCCGCCAACCCGTGGCGTCTAGGCGCGATACTGCTGATCGTGGTCGGGATCGTGGGCCTCAAGCTCGCCCCCGGCTCGTGAGGGAGTCCCTTCTCCGGTTATGCGTTGCGCTATTTATGGCTGAGTCTGTGCCCCGGTCCTATAGGGGTATGCGACCGGGGCTACGCCACGTTTCCGAGAACACGCCTTAGCGGAAGTCTTAGCGGAAGTCCGGTTTCCGAGAACGCTGAAAATGGGCAACTCGTTCTACCTCCTAGCGAAGATCACCGCGCCCGTCTCTAACTGTCTCCCTAAAACCTCGCCACGACTGCGCAACGCCCGGGCGGAGCGAGGACTGGGAGAACGCGCTTGCGAGGTGAAAAGATGCGAAACTTCGAAGCGTCCGCAATCGCGAGTCATGACATCCTTCTCGCCCCACACAGAACTCTCTGAAGGAGGAAGACCGTGGCCCAGACTGTACGAACGGCGAGGCCCGAGGACACTGCGGTGATCGGCGACCTGGTGCAGGCGTCCTACTCGAAGTACGCCGAGCGCATAGGCAAAGAGCCCGCGCCGATGCTCGAAGACTACGCCGCCCTAATAGAGGCTTGCGAGGTGTGGGTGTTGGTCGAGGGCGAAGAGGTGCTCGGGGTGCTGGT
>DASQMR010000056.1:0-1722 GCA_035645375.1 Rubrobacteraceae bacterium | reverse complement strand
CGCGCAACCTGTTCCCTATTCTGCCCGTGCGCCGGGGCTTCCTCGGCACCACGCTGCGGGCCAGCGCGAGAGCGGGGATCCCACGAGGCATGCGACGGGAGGCCCCCCCGTCTCGGGTAAGCTACTGCGCGCGCGCTGAGTCACTCCACCCTGGCCAACCGAGGCGAATTCCCCGCTGCGCGGATCGGTTGCGGCGAGGCGTTCTCCGGTCTCGGGGTCTGTTCCGGCGGCTTGGACGCGCGGGAGCTCAGCGTACTCGCCCTCGCGGCGCTGCAACTCGTGCCCGCGGGCGATGAGCTCAGCCTGGGCCTGCGGCAGGACGCGTCCTTGCTCAATGGTCATGCTCGTACCCGACTGCTCGTCGATCCGTTCGGCGTCTATCGCAGCGGCGGGGTCGAGGCCGAAGTCCACGGTGTTGACGACGGCCAGAAGGGAACCCATGATGATCTGGGCTCCTCCCGCCGCGCCGACGACGAGTACTGGCTCTCCGTCCTTCACGACTATGGTTGGGCTCATCGAAGACCGCGGCCGCTTACCCGGCTCGGGCTCGTTCGCTGTTCCTGGCGCAGTGAAGTCGGTTAGCTCGTTGTTGAGCAGGAAGCCGGCGCCCTCCGCGACCACGGCGCTACCGAATGTCTGCTCTATGGTACAGGTGAGTGCGACGGCGTTGCCAGCGCCGTCTATCACGGAAACGTGAGTGGTGCTGCCCTCTGTATTCTCGTCCTCCCCGGATGACTGTTCTGCATCTTCGAGGTCGCCGGGCTTGTAGGAGGATGCTTTTTCGGGGTCGATCTCCCCTCGCCGGCTCTCAGCGTAGCCCTTATCTGTCAGCTCAGCGGCAGGAACGGCTACAAAGTCAGGGTCGGCGACGTACTCGTTGCGGTCGGCAAAGGCGAGCTTCTGAGCTTCAGCCAGGAGGTGCAGGGCATCCCCGGACGACTGTCCTTCGTTTGCGAGATCTAACCCTTCAAGGATGTTAAGCATCTCGATTACGGCTATCCCTCCCGAGGTCGGCGGCGGCATGGCGAGCAACTCGTGCCCCCGGTAGTCGCCGGCCAGTGGTTCACGCCACACCGCCTGATAGGAGGCAAGGTCGTCTCCGGTTATGAGCCCTTCGTCCCCCTCGTAGCCGCTCCCGTTCTGCATCTCCTCGACGATACGGTCTGCGATCTCTCCCTCGTAGAAAGCGTCCGGCCCTTCTTTGGAAATGAGCAAGAGAGTATCGGCGAGGTCCGGCTGAATAAGCAACGATCCCTCTGAGTACGGCTCCTCGCCCCCGACGAGAAACTGTGCGGCCGTCTGCGGGTAGAGCCGCAGCCGCGACACGTGGTTTCCCATCTCCTCCGAGAGAGACTTTGGCACTTCGAAACCCTCGCGGGCGATGCGTTCGGCAGGGGCGATAGCATCTGCGAGGTCGATCGTCCCGTAGCTATCAAGCGCGGCCTGCATGCCCGCTACGGTACCGGGGACGCCTACCGTGGTGTGCCCGGTGAAGGTCTTGTAGAGGCCCTGTCCGGCGAAGGTTTCAGGAGTTACGGCGGCAGGAGCCGTCTCGCGGAAGTCGAGCGCCGCGGTCTCGCCATCAGCGCCCCGGTAGACCATGAAGCCCCCTCCTCCAATGCCGCAGGACTGCGGTCGGGAGACGCCGAGGGCGAAAGTCGTAGCGACCGCAGCGTCAATCGCGTTGCCGCCTGCGTCTAGCACCCCGAGGCCGACCTCTGA
>DASQMR010000055.1:0-2143 GCA_035645375.1 Rubrobacteraceae bacterium | reverse complement strand
CTGCTGGTTTGGCAGCCACACGTCCTGGAATGCGTCCAGTTCCCCTGTAGCCACGGCCTCGTATACCTCGGTAAGTTCAGCGCGATTGTTTATGAGGACCTGATCGTAGCCAATCTCTTCTTCAAGGAGCACTTTAGTCAGGTTTGCTATAGCGGTATTCTCGGTCCATCCAATGTCGGCGATATCAAGCGTCTTGGTTCCATCCCCCCCGCCGCAGCCTATTGCGAGGGTAGCCACAAGGAGCATGGCTCCTACAAAAGTTGCTTTCATAACTCCTTACTAGCCAGGAAATACATGACACCCCCATGATAGCAACACATGCAACGCTTGTACCGAGAAACGATCCATTTTGCTGCCTCTGTTCATCTGATACCTTTAATAAGTCTGTTCCAAAACCTCTTGGCGCGATCCTGCACGACACGCTGTTTCAGGTGAGGTTCCTGCATCTTGGTAATTGCTAAAGGTTAGAAACCATCGCGTCGTCTGTGATTCCTACGAAGCTGCAGCTCTGAGATAAGCACAGGCGGCGCTTGTCTCCTATCATCCATCTCAAGCGCAACACACGTCCGGGCTTCTCCTCTCCGCCACGCTGGGCGAAGAGACGAAGGTCGAGCTAGCGCTGGCCTAGCCGCGGGGCGCTTACGCGTTTCTACCCGAGCTGGTTGAACAGTGAGCTCTCCCGACCGCCTTTTAGAAGGTACTCCGAGGTTCATTGGTGATCTTGACGGCCCATGCAACGCCGTTCTCCGCCCGTATCCTCTCCTAGATCCTCGGTAAGGCGCTTCATGCCCTCGTCCTGTGTGACGCGATACGGATCGCGGCGGCAACGTCGAGAGCTATATAGTCAGCGACCGCGCCAATCCAGCCGACCGAGAAAGTAATATGCGCGGCGAGCGCGAGCTTGCGGAGGCGGGGTGGCATGATCAGCCGCGGCCGCCCTCCGGCGGTGCGTGGTCTCCCGTCACGCCAGAGGGCGGTACTTGACCGCCAGCGTCACCAGACGGCGTGTGACGACCAGGGCCGTGCTCACTACCACCGCGCGCAGGTGTTGTGTGGATCAGCGAAGAGGAAGAGGGTTTCCCTGTGTGGTGACTGTCAGGAGGAAGTCTCGTCGAAGCCCGGAGAGGGCGAGTGCATGACACTCAAACAGTGCTCAGTAAGTTCAAGCCGGGTATTCTCGAATCCTGACGACCCTGCCGCCCCGTATAAAGCACTCGTGCAAGAAGGGTTCTTCGATCTGCTCTCCCTCCGTCTCGCCGCTTCTTAGGAAACGCCCCACGACAAGGACGCCATCGCCGAACTCCAAGAAGGTATCCGCCGAGACTCGTGGTCCCCCTCCGTCTGCAGCGCGGCGGAAAGCGTTGCGTAGGACGGCCGGCAGGCCACGCTGTACCCCGTCGAAGGCAAAACGCGTAACCATAGGGTGTACCCACTCGATCCTCTCGTCCGCGCAATCCGCTAGGGCCTGCTCGTCATTCGTTTCAAGAGAGTCGTACATCGCGCGCACCACGGCGGCGTACTGCGCGGCCTCTCCGGCGGCGGGAGGTCCTACGCCCTCCGGGCGTCCCTCTTGTCCTGTGAGCTTCGACATGCGATCTCCTTCTACCTTCTCTCCTCCCGACCGGCTCTGCCGCCTCGTCGGCTTCTACTCAAGCGGCGAGCTCCGAAGGCAAGGTCGGTAAGGTCACCTCGGCGTGTATTCTTCGGCTCGCGCGGGGGACCGGGTTGGACAAGGTTCTCGACGCCGTACGCTTGAGCGATAAGGGGCCAGAACCGTTCGCTACCAGCAACATGATCGTCCCCCCAAAAGCAAGCAGGATCGTCGCGTTGGTCTCGTCTCTACTCAGCAGCCTGCCGAACATTCTCCTGCTGCCTCCTTTTCTCGGTGGAGCAGTGTGGCGGGCAACCTCGCCTCCTGCAGAACCGATCTTCTCGTTGCTCGCAACCCTTGAGTGTTGCGTTTACGGTTAACTTACCTTGCTGGGGGAGAGGAGGTCCATAGTACAAATGTCCTATGAACTGTTAGCTTTTATCTACTGTCGCAGAAGCGCCATCGGTCCTCTGCCTGCTGTTGCTAGTTGCTAGAATGCTACGCTATAAGGTGCTAGGTCCTCTCCGGGAAAGGCAAGCGGATGCGGGGGCA
>DASQMR010000054.1:0-28714 GCA_035645375.1 Rubrobacteraceae bacterium | reverse complement strand
GGGCTTTGGTGTTGGTGGCTCTGGTGGCGGGGATGGCGGTTCCGGTGCAGTTTGCGGTAAACGCGCAGTTGCGAGGGGCGGTCGACGGCCCGGTAAGCGCGGCCGCCATCTCGTTCTTCATCGGAACGGTGGCGCTGCTCGTGGCCGTGCTCTTGACGCAAGAAGCGAGGCCGACCTTCGCCAATCTCTCCGGTGCGCCGTGATGGGCGTGTGCGGGAGGCTTTCTCAGAGCGTTCTACGTTGCCTCCTCCATCGTTTTGAGCCCGCGTATCGGGGCGGCGACCACGATAGGGTTCGTCATCTCCGGACAGGTGCTCGCCTCCATCCTCCTCGATCAGTTCGGCCTGCTCAACTTGCCGGTTCACCCCGTTACCCTCCCGAAGCTCGGCGGCGCCATCCTCGTCGTCGTTGGGGCGATCATCGTACTCGCTCCTGACCACAAGCCGTTGTGGTTCTCGAACTTCACACTTTTCTTTATGCCCGCAAGGGATTACATTGGGGGAGGCAGGTTATGAGAGGTAGGAGGACCGCTAAAGCAAGAATAAGATTTAGTCGAAAGGACTTGTAGATAAGCGGGACCTGTAAGAGGCCGGCAAGAAGGAGCGAAACAAAAGCGCCAGAACTCCCCGAGCTAACCGGGCAAAGGGAGTTGACGAGGGAGACGTTCATCGAATTATTCGGCGGATGCGTCTCGGCAGACGGGCGGTCGATAGGGCGGCGACAAATCCCGGCGGCGACGCCGGGGACAACGCGCCTCCCGTGCCCGGGCAGTAGTACCCTTGCTCCTCCTTACTTTCTTCGGGTTCTCAGTAAGTTGTTCTCCGGGATGTGTACCGGGGCGCGTTGAGGAGGCGTATATGTGCGGGATCGTTGGTTACGTGGGTAAGGAGCGGTGCGTCGAGGTATTGCTCGACGGCCTGAAGAACCTAGAGTATCGGGGTTACGACTCGGCGGGGATCGCGCTGGCCCTGCCCGATACGGGCCGCATCGAGACGGCCAAAGAGGTAGGTCCGCTCGCCAACCTCACCGAGGTTGTAAGCCGTAGAGACGAGAACTTCTTCAAGGTGCGAAGCGGCGTGGGGCACACTCGCTGGGCGACGCACGGGCGGCCGAGCGAGGCGAACGCCCATCCCCATACGGGCGGCGGCGACACGCTCGAACCCGACGTCGCGGTGGTACACAACGGTATCATCGAAAACCACGCGGAGCTGCGGGAGGAGCTAAAGGGGCGCGGCTTCGAGTTTCGGTCGGAGACGGATACGGAGGTTATCGCACACCTGCTGGCCGAGAGGGTGGCAGACGGTGAAGCCTTGAAGGAGGCGCTCGCGGGGACCCTGAGACGGCTTGAGGGGTCTTTCGCGGTCGCGGCGATGAGCGTGCATGAACCGGAGACTATCGTCGCGGCGCGGCATCAGAGCCCGCTGGTCGTGGGGCTTGGGGAGGGAGAGAACTTCCTGGCGAGCGCGGTGCAGGCCCTGCTCGGCAACACGAGACGTTTCCTTTTTGTGGAGAACGGTGAGATCGTGGTGCTTACCGACTCCTCCGTCGAGATACAGACCCTCTACGGTCAGCCCGTAGAGCGGGGGACCTTCGAAGTAGATTGGAGCGCCGAGGCTATAGAGCTCGGGGGCTACGAGGACTTCATGCTTAAGGAGATTCACGAACAACCCGCCGCCCTCCAGGCCACCCTCGCCGGACGCCTCGACGCCGACGGCGCCGTAGACCTCTCCGAACTGGACCTAGGGGACCTCTCGGGGATAGAGCGCATAGTCGTAGTTGCGTGTGGCACGGCTTACCATGCTGGGCTCCTCGGCAAGTACGCGATCGAGCGGCTCGCCCGGCTGTCCGTGGAGGCTGCCGTGGCCAGTGAGTACCGCTACGCGGACCCGGTTGGCGACGAGCATACTCTCGTCGTCGCCATAAGTCAGAGCGGGGAGACTACCGACACTCTGGCCGCCGTCGAGGCGGCGCGCGGCTTCGGCGCCCGCATCCTCGCGATAACGAACACGCAAGGTTCGCTGATCACACGCGAGGCGGATGCCGTGCTCCTCACGAAGGCTGGTCCCGAGGTCGGGGTCGCCGCAACGAAGACTTTCCTCACGCAGGTCGCGGCTGTGTACCTGTTGGCGCTGATGCTCGCAGGGGCGCGAGGGTCCCGCTCCTCGGAGGAGCTTGCGGAGATTGGGCTAGGCTTGAGGCGTTCGCCGGAGAAGGTCGAGGAGGCTCTGGGGCTTCTGGAGGGGCGGATCGGAGAGGCCGTTGGGATATTCGCGGGGGCTCGTTGCGCGCTGTTTCTAGGGCGGGGGCACCTATATCCGGCGGCGCTCGAGGGGGCGTTGAAGCTCAAGGAGATCTCCTATCTCCCCGCCGAGGGCTACCCGGCTGGCGAGATGAAGCACGGTCCCATAGCCCTCGTCGACGAGCAGTGCCCCGTCGTCGCCGTCCTCGGGGAGGGTACCTTACGCGATAAGACCCTCTCCAACGTCGAAGAGACCGTAGCCCGTGGAGCGCGCGTGATAGCGATAGCCCACGAGGGCGACCAGGCCGGGGGCGCGGCGCGCGTCGTACTGCCCGTGCCGGAGATGCTGGAGCTCCTCAGCCCGCTCGTCTCAACCGTCCCGTTGCAGCTACTCGCCTACCACGTCGCCAAGGCCCGCGGCCTGAACGTGGACAAGCCGCGCAACCTCGCCAAGAGCGTGACGGTGGAGTAATTTTCGGCAGTCGGGGATCTGCGAGAACGCATCTCAACTTACTCCAATGTCCTGAAGTTGTGTTCGCGGCTGATCCCTTACGGGCGATCTTTCTACTCTGCTTGCCCCCCCCTCTCCCGAGCGGAAGGAGACGCGCGCATTAGCCTCGCTTTAGCCGTCGCAGCGGCTGTAGTGTTTGGGGTTGTGGGGGCTCTCCTGGGCCACCGGCTCCCCGTCCCGGCGGGCGTGCTCGTTGGGACCCTCGCTGGCGCGGGGGTCGTGGCGGGCGGCGGGACCGCGCTCCTGGGGCTACCCCAGCTCTCGGTTCCGTCATGGATGAACGGGCTGCTGCAGATCCTGCTCGGCATGATGGTCGGCTTCAGGATGACCAGAGACTCTCTCCGCTCGGGCGCCCACGTCCTGGCGCCCGCCGCCCTGCTCGCGGCCGTCCTGATCCTCACCTCCGTCGTCTCCGCCCTCGTCGTCGCCCCGCTCGCCTCCCTGGACGTCGCTACGGCCCTGTTCGCGGCCGCTCCCGGCGGTATGACCGAGATGTCTACGGTGAGCGCGAGCTTCGGCGCCGACGGGGCCGCCGTGACCGCCGTGCAACTAGTCAGGGTACTCCTGGCCGTCGCGATAGCGAACGTCCTGCTCGCGAGGCTACGGTCGAAGGGCGAGTCTGAATCCACCGAATCCGGCGAACTTAAGGAAGAGGAGCAGCAGGAGGAGGACGTCTCCGAGGAGGGGAGCGGGTACGGGGAGAACTTGAAAAGGCTCGGATGGGCCGTGCCGTGGGGATCAGCGGGCGGGATAGTAGGGATCATGAGCGGGGCGCCGGCGGGCGGGATAGTCGGGGCTCTGGCGTGCTCGGCGGGCTACCGGTTGCTGACGGGGAGGCCCGTACCGGTAAAAGGGTTTCAGCTCGGGGTACAAGCGTTGGCCGGGGGGGCGATAGGGCTCGGGGTCTCGGGGGAGTTCTTCGGCCAGCTCTTCCGGCTCGCCGGGGCGGGTGCCCTGATCCTCGCCGTCCAGATGCTCCTGTGGCTTTTAACCGGCTGGCTTCTCCTCAAGATCTTCGGCTTCGACCTCCCGACGGCCGCCCTCGCCTCCTCGCCTGGAGGGATGAGCGAGATCGTCTCCACCGCCAACCAGGGGGGTGCCGACGTGGTGATCGTGACCTTTGTCCACCTGGTACGGCTCAGCTCGATCGTGGTGGTCGTGCCCTTGCTCGTCGCCCTGCTCTTCGGTCGCTAGCGGAGGGCTAGCGGATGACCTTGAGGGCGCCCGGTTCTATGCGAAAGGACATCGGTAGCCTTCCCCAAATCTCCCCGTCCAGCTGTACGGGCACCTGGGTCCCGGGGGACCCCGCGCGTAGCTCTTCCGCGCTGAAGGAGCGCATGGAGCGATCCAGAGGCTTTTTAGCCAGGATGCGGGTGAGGATGTCTGCCCTCAGGAGCCGGCCCACCCGGTCCACCAGGACGACCTCCAGCTTGCCGGTCGCGAGCGCGGCGTCCTCGGCTACCCGGAAGTCGCCGCCATAGTACTGGCCGTTGGCGATAATGGCAAACTGCGTGACGTAGGTCTTCTCGCCGTGGATCACGTGCAGCTTCGGCAGGTCTCCCTCGAAGTACACCTTCAGAGCCGCCAAAGGGAAGGCCAGCCACTTCAGGTACCGCTTCAGGCGCGGCGTTACCTCGTTTACGACGTGCGCGTCGAAGCCGAGCCCCGCCATGCAGGTGAAGCGACGCTCGGTGCCCTCGTGGTTCGCGGCGACGCCCACGTCGATCCAGCTCTCCCTGCCGGCGAGGATACGTTCGCAGGCCACCTCTGGCTTCAGGGGCAGACCTAGCTCTCGCGCCATGACGTTGGCCGTTCCTAGAGGGAGGATCCCCAGGGCCGCCTCTCTGGAGAGGCCATTGACTACCTCGTTGACAGTGCCGTCGCCCCCGGCGGCGATGACGAGCTTGTCGCCGGCCAAGGCCGCGAGCTCCGTAGCGTGGTCGGGACGCTCTGTGTTCCAGACCTCGACGTCAGCACCCCTGGAGCCCAGTATCTCTGCGTAACGCTTCAGGCGCCCGGGGTTGCCCCCGCGTCCGGAGTTCGGGTTGCCGATGATGATCGCTTCCATCCTCTTACTATATGCCCTTTCCCCGGAAGTTACTCTGCCGTACTATGCGAGTCTATGGAAAATTTCGTGGTGCCGAGTATAGGGGTGGATGTCGTCGACGTGGAGCGGATGCAGTTCGCCCTTGAGAGGACCCCGAGGATACGCCAGAGGCTCTTTACCGAGGCGGAGATCTCCTACTGCGAGAAGTTTCGCTTCGCCGAGCGTCACTACGCGGGTCGCTGGGCCGCCAAAGAAGCTGTGACGAAGGCGCTGGGCTGCGGCCTCATCCAGTGGAACGGCGTCGAGGTAATGCGCCGTCCCCGTCAGGCCCCGACGGTGCGCATCTTCGGCAAGATCGAGCGGTTCGCGGAGATGGTCGGCGTACGCGAGGATGAGCTTCATATCTCGATCACCCACTCGGAGCTCTCGGCGGTCGCTGTCTGTGTCGTCCACAAAAAGGAGGACCATTCTTGAAGCTCTACTCCGCCGAAGAGATGACCCGCGCCGACGAGGGTGCCCAGAGACTCGGTGTCCCCGGGGGCGTCCTCATGGAGCGGGCCGGGGCAGAGATGGCCCGCGTAGGCCGCGAATTTTACGCCTCATTAGGCCACGGTCATAAGGTCCTCGTGGTGTGCGGCGGCGGCAACAACGGCGGGGACGGCTTCGTCATCGCCCGCGAGTTTTACAGAGCCGGGGCCGAGGTCGCGGTCTTGCCGACCAAAGACGAGTACGAGGGCGACGCAAAGACCAACCTGGAGATCCTGCGCAACCTCGACGTCAGGATCCTGGGTCGTTCGGAGATTCACGAGTCGGACTACGATTTCGAGGAGGTCGACCTGATCGTGGACGCGCTCCTTGGGACGGGGTTCAGCGGGGAGGTGCGCGGGGAGGCCGCTGAGTATATCGACTTCATGAACTCCTACTCCGCACCCATTCTCTCTGTGGACGTGCCCTCCGGGGTAGACGCGTCGACGGGAGAGGTGCAGGGCGTTGCGGTCTGCGCCGACGTAACCGTATGCGCCCATGCCGCAAAGATCGGCTGCGCAGTCTCGCCGGGCAGGGAGCACGCCTCGTCTGGAAAGGAGCACGGTGGCAAGGTACTCGTGGTAGATATCGGCATCCCCCCCGAGGCCGACGTCGAGCCGGCGGCGAGGTGGACGAATGCGTCTTCCTTTAGGGGCTTGATCCCACGCCGGGCCGGGGCGGCGCACAAGTACTCGGCCGGTTCCCTGGTTGTGGTCGCTGGCTCCGCCGAGGCGACAGGCGCTGCGGTGATGGTCGGGAAGGGAGCGCAGAGGGCCGGGTGCGGCATTATCTTCGTCGTCACCGCTGAGAGCGACGCCCCTCTTGTGGACGTACAGCTCACAGAGGCCCTCGTCTCGGGCGCGCCCGAGGATGGTAGCGGGAACATGAGCGCGAACGCTCTGGAGAGCATTTTGGAAGGGGCGCAGCGGGCCTCGGCGATGGTCGTCGGGCCGGCGATGGGCGTCGAGGAGGACGGCCGTAAGCTGGTCGAAGGGATACTCGACGGCGCAGACGTCCCGGTCCTGCTGGACGCGGATGCGATCTCCAATCTCGCCGAATCCGGTCTTGAGACCCTCGCCCGGAGGAACGCCCCGACGGTCATCACCCCGCACGCGGGCGAATTCGGGAGGCTCCTGGGCGAGGACGTGAAGAAAATCTCCGCCCGCAGGCTCCACTTCGTGCAGAGGGCGGCCAGAGAAGCTGGCTGCTGTATTCTACTCAAAGGGGAAGACACGCTCGTGGCCCAGGGCGAGCGCGTCGCCGTCAACTCTTCCGGCAACTCGGCGCTCGCGACCGCCGGGACGGGCGACGTTCTCTCGGGCGTCATCGGCGCCCTACTGGCGCGCGGGACGGACCCCTATAATGCTGCGCGGGCCGGGGCCTGGGCGCACGGGCGTGCAGCCGAACTCTGGTTGGAAGATAGTCGCTGGCCCCCCGAGAGCATGGCTGCCACAGATCTGTTGCCTTATCTACCGCGCGCCTTCGCCGAGGTCTACTAGCTGTAAGAATCCCGCTTTTGGAGTAGTATCAGCGAGACGTGAAACTTCGGCTGCGGGGGGTTATCGGGCGTGAATCAGCAGGATATCCGTGAGATGAGGGTAGAGGAGATCATGCACACCGACTGGCCTACCCTCGGTCTTGGGAGCACCGTGGAGGAGGCCATAAAGCTCTTCGCCGAGGCCCACGTCTCTGGTGCACCGGTCGTCGAGGGCGGGCGGCTAGCGGGGATAATCACCGAAGGAGATTTGATCTTTCAGGATGCGGAGATTAAAGCGCCGGGATTTCTGGACATCCTCGGCGGCATCGTCCCGCTGGGCAATACGGAGGAGTATCGCAGGGAGGTTCTCAAGAGCGCGGGCGTCACCGTGGGCGAGGTCATGACCGACCGGCCTATCACTATTACCCCTGAAGCTACCCTTTCCGAGACCGCGACCGTGATGGCCGAGGAGCGCAAGAAAATATTGCCCGTCGTCGAGGCGGACCGTCTCGTCGGCGTCATAACGCGCATCGATATCCTCACCCTCCACGTACTCAACCCTCGCTTCTAGCCGCTTGGTCGGACACGCACCCTCGACGGTCTCAAGGGAAGCCCCAGGCCGTACGTGGGCCGAGATAGACCTTGGAGCGATCCGGCACAACGTCCGCGCTCTCAAACGTTGCGCCGGTGGCGCTCGTCTGATGGCCGTCGTAAAGGCCGACGCCTACGGTCACGGCGCCGTTCCCGTGGCTCGCGCCACCCTCGAAGCCGGCGCGAGTTCACTAGCCGTGGCGAGCGCCGGTGAGGGCGCAGAGCTAAGGCAGGCCGGTATCCGGGCGCCCATACTCGTCTTTACCGACCTTCTTCCGGCTGCGCTCGCCCTTGCCGAGGAGAACCGCCTCCAGGTCACGGCCCACTCTATCGAGAGCGCGCAGCATATCGCGCGGCGGCCCGGGCTCGAAGCCCACCTGAAGATCAACACCGGCATGAACCGCTGGGGAGTCGCGCCCGTACGCGAGGCGGGGGAGGCCCGTAAAGTTCTCGGCGGTCAACTGGTCGGCGTCTACACTCATCTCGCTACCGCCGACTCTGACGAAGAGGAGACCCGCCGCCAGCTCGACCTCTTCGACGAGGCGCTCGACGCGCATCCTTTCGGCGGCGCGGGGGCGCCGCTTCTCGTGCACGCCGCTAACTCCGCCGGTATCCTCTGGCATGCGCGCTCTCGTTATGACTGCGTCCGGCCCGGCATCGCTCTCTACGGCCTGCACCCCCTGGGGGATGAAGGAGCCCCGGAGGTTGAAGGCTTGAGTCCCGCGCTCGCTCTCAAGAGCTACGTTGCGGCCTTGCGGCGTCTCTCGCCCGGCGAAGGGGTCTCCTACGGGCTGACGTTCAGGGCCGGGGAGCCGACGTTCGCGGCGACGGTCCCGGTCGGGTACGCGGAGGGTTACCGCCGGGCTCTCTCGAACAAGGCGGCGGCGCTCGTTCGCGGAAGACGGCGTCCCCTTCTTGGGCGGGTGACGATGGATGCCTGCGTCTTCGGGGTGGACGGGGAGGTAGAGGTGGGGGACGAGGTCGTGCTGATCGGGAGGCAGGGACGCGGGAGATTGCCGGCCGAGGAGGTCGCTCGGTGGGCGGGCACGATAAACTACGAGGTGACGACCGGGCTGGACGCCCGGCGCGTAGAGAGGAGTTACGCTGATGTTTGAGGATCTTAACTGGAAGGGCGCCATAAGACGGGCGGCCTTCGCCGCCTTGCTCTACCTTCTGTTCATCTACATCTTGGGCGTCGCGTACCCGGATACGTTTGGGGCGGGGGGCATGAGCTCCGCAATCGTCGTCGCCTTAGTCTTCTTTTTCTTCTACACTATCCTCTTCGCCTTCACGGACCGGAGCAAGAGGCGTCGCTTCGCCCGTATGAAGGCCGAGAGCAAGGGCACGAAGCCTGGGACCAAAACCGCCAGAGCTACCGACCCTGACGCATCCGGAGACGAAGAGGCCGAGGCGGGCGAGCTCAGGGGCCGCCACAATCCCAACACCAGCCGCAGAAAGACGGCGCGGCGCCGGCGGCGTTAGAGACCGTCGGGCTTGTCTCTCCAGGAGGTGTTGGCGCCTCCGCTTGACGTAGAGGCGCTGTTCGACGTGGTGCCGGAACTCCGGCTCGCCCGGGGACAGGAGCAGGGGCCATTCCACCACCTCGACACCCTCGGGCATATCCTCGAGACCATTCGGTGCGTCGATAGGGAGCTCGAGGAGGGCCGACTCGGGGCTAATGTGGGTGAGGAGGCTCGCGGGGGGTTGCGCGTAGCCGGTCTACTGCACGACGTGGCGAAGCCGGTAACGCGCGGGGAGATCGAGGGGCGGGTGGTCTTCGTCGCTCATGACACCTTGGGGGCGCGCCTGGCGCGTCACGTCTGCCAGCGGCTCGAGCTCTCCGCCTATACCACCGACCTTGCGACCACCCTGACGGTGCTGCACCTCAAGATCGGCTTTATGAACAACCCTCGCTCCGACTACTCGGCCGAGCGGCTCGCCCGGGCTTCCGGACCGTTTGGGGAGGAGTTGGCGGTCCTGTGTTGGGCCGACCGTCTCGCCGCCCGTGGCCCGCGTCTCAAGAAGGAGCACATAGAGCGCCATCGCGACCTCTGCGTCGAGTTCCTCCGCGTCAGCCGCAATCTCGGTCCCTACCCTGAGCCGAGCTACGAGGAACTGACCTCTCGCCTAAACTGCCGTCCCGACGCGGGTGTCGGGTACGCTATGAGCCGTCTGCGTCTCCTGCGGGCGAGCGGAGTAAAAGAGCAAGAGGCCCTGGAGCATGTACTCAAGGTTCAAGCTCGCGCTGGCCTCGCTCCAGGGTAAACAATCTGAGAACGCCGTAACTTCGGCCTTGTTTACCATCGATCCAAGTGCTTCTCTTTCTTGTAGCTTTCGCGATTGTCCTTTGGTGGTAGGCTCACGCGAGTCGTCAGGGGCTAGTCATACCCTGTGGCGTTCTTCTAGTACTATCCCAGAGTCGAAGCCGTTTTCTCGATAATCGAGATGGAGAGGTTTCGGGAAGAGTGTTTCGCCTACTTTAGGGCGGGTTGATCGTGCTTTACCTCGCGCCGCGCATCCGTACGCGAGCAGAGCTGTTCAGCGGGGTATTCTGTGGCTTGGCAAGGTAGAATCCGGGCGTGAGCCGGGAGATAAAAACGTTGAAGACCGTCGCGGAGATGAGGGCCTACGGTACGGAGAGGCCTCTCGGGCTCGTGCCGACGCTCGGTTATCTGCACGAGGGCCATCTCTCGCTTATCCGCCGTGCTCGCGAGGAGTGCGCGGCGGTCGTCGTCTCTGTGTTCGTTAACCCCTTGCAGTTCGGGCCGGGCGAGGACCTCGCTCGCTATCCCCGCGATCTGGAGCGAGACCGGGAGCTCGCCCGGAAGGCCGGCGCCGACGCCGTGTTTATACCGGAGACCGCCGAGCTGTACCCTGAGGGTTATACGACAGAGGTGAGGGTACGGGGCATCGAGGATGTTCTGGAGGGGGCGGCGCGTCCAGGGCACTTCGCGGGGGTGGCGACCGTGCTAGCCAAGCTGCTCAACATCGTCGTCCCCGATCGCATGTACATGGGGCAGAAAGACGCCCAGCAATCGATTCTGGTAGGGCGGATGATCCGGGACCTCAACTTCCCGACCCGCCTCGTGGTCGCCCCGACCGTCCGCGAGCTCGATGGCCTCGCTATGAGCAGCCGAAACGTCTATCTGAACGAAGAAGAGCGCGCCGTTGCCTCCGCCATCCCCCGGGCCCTCTCCGTCGCTAGAGACACGAAGTCTAAAGACCCCGAGGTTCTGGAGAAGGTCGTGCGTGAGGAGGTGGCAAAGGAACCACTTGTACAGTTAGAGTACGTCTTTGCAAACGACGGCGCTACGCTGGGGCCGGTCGGTCCTCAGACCGGCGAAGTGTTGCTCTCTTTGGCAGCGCGGGTCGGAAAGACCCGGTTAATAGATAACGTGGTGATAGGGCGAGAGTAAGCCTAGAGAGTGTTGGGGTAGAACGTGGCCTCAGAGAAAGCTTTCGTCTCCCAGGAGAGAGTTCGTAATCCGCTCATGCTTCACAAACAGACGCTTTGGGGATAATATCGATCTGTTCCAAGAGGCGCTTTGGCGCGAGAGCATCGGAGGTCAAGCATGGGTTTGAAGCGTGCTAGAAGGGATCGTTGGATCTACGGGGTCTGCGGCGGAATAGCCCGTCGTTTCGGGTGGAGTTCGACGGCGGTGAGGCTGGCGACTATTGTCCTCGCGGTCGTGATCCCTGGCTTCAGCGTGATCCCGACGGCACTCGTCTATGTCCTACTCGGCTACCTCCTCCCCGAGGAGGAGTTCTAAGCCGCGTGGACTTCGCCGAGGCGCAGAAGGAGGCCCTGGATTGCCGCAAGTGCGGCCCTCTGTGCCAGTCGAGGACGAAGGTCGTCTTCGGCGAGGGGCCGCTGAATGCTGGACTCTTTATCGTGGGCGAGGCGCCGGGCTTCAATGAGGACAAAGAAGGCAAACCTTTTCGGGGCGCCTCTGGGATGCTGCTCGATCGTCTCCTGGGCTCTGTCGGGCTGGATCGGGAGGGGGTCTACCTCACGAACCTGGTCAAGTGCCGTCCGCCGGAGGGCCGCTCCCCAAAGCCGGCCGAGATCAACGCATGCCGGCCGTACCTCATGACCCAACTCGCCGCCGTGGACCCAAAGGTAGTAATAGCCCTCGGCGACCTCCCAAGCCGGTCGCTCACCGGCCGCAAGGAGTCAGCCTCGCGCATCCGGGGACGGGTGATACCGCTCGATGGCCGGTACGTCTTCCCGACGCTCTCTTTAAGCCGGGCGCTCTACACCCCGGCCGACCGTGCGCTGCTCATCTCGGACTTCTCTCGGTTGCCGGAGCTGCTGGGCTCGGAGCGTCCGAGTACCTACGAGACCCTCAACGTCTCCCGTGCTACAGCCGCCGAACGCGAACCTCTCCAACCGGGCCTTTGGTAGCGTGCCAGCACCGCCCTTCGAAAAGGAGAACCTGGAGGAGTACGAGCTCGCTGAGTTGGCCGCCAGGGCTGCGGAACTGCTCGCACCCGGGGACGTCATCGTGCTGCGAGGCGAGGTGGGGGCCGGCAAGACGACCTTCGTGCGGGCGGCGGCTCGTTCTCTAGGCATAAAGGAAACGGTAACGAGCCCGACCTACCAGTTCGCCCGCGGTTACGAGGGACGCGCCGGCGGCCGGCCGGTTACGGTGAACCATCTGGATCTCTACCGGCTGGAGGGATTGGAGGCGCGGGACGTGCTGGAGCTCGACGAGCATTTAGGGCCGGGCTCGGTAACGTTTATCGAATGGGCTGAGCCCGCGCTCGACCTTCTCAAAGCGCCGAGCATCGTGGAGATACTGCATCGCTCCCCGACTACGCGCCGGTTGGAGATCTCCGGTCCCCTCGCCGCGCGTCTCTCGAACACGTGCTGATCCTCGCCCTTGACTCCTCGACCAGCGTAGTGACCGCCGCCGTCGCCCGTACTGGAGAGGAGGATGAGCGGGAGATGCTCGCGGAGATCTCCGTACCCGCCCGCGGCGCCGCGGAAGCCCTGCTCCCGGCGGCCCACGCCGCCTTGAAGCTCGCAGGTACAGACCTCGACGAGGTAGGGCGCATCCTGGTCGGGGTTGGCCCGGGCACCTTTACCGGCATCCGTATAGCTCTCTCCGCGGCCAGGGCCCTTGCGCTTGGAACCGGCGCCGCGCTCTCCGTGAACTCGACCCTCGCCGCCCTCGCCGCCCCGGCCCTGGCGAGCGTGGAGAACCCCGACGTTCTCGCCGTGCTCGACGCCCGACGCAGGGAGGTCTTCGCCCAACGCTTCGGGGCCGAAGGAGCGCGAGGGGAGATCCTGTGCCTCGTACCGGAGGAGCTTGCCGCCGCGTTTGCGGTAGAAGCCGGGCCGGGGGCCTCGCTACTGGTTGTGGGTGACGGGGCGATGCGTTACAGGGAGACGCTCTCCGGTGTCGGGCGCATTCCGCGGGCCGTCTCGCCGCTGCACCGCGTGACGGCGGCGGGACACGTCCTCTCGGCGGACCTCTCGCCAGTGCCCGTTGGCGAGGCCGTCCCGCTCTACGTCCGCGAGCCGGATGCCGAGGTACGCCGCGGCCTCAACCCCTGGAGCAAGGTTTGACGGAGCCACGCGCGCGCCAGATGCGCGCCGCGGACCTACCCGAGGTGATGGAGACGGATCGGCGGAGCCTCCCCCGGCCGTGGAGCGATGCCCTCTGGCGCGAGGAGATAGAGAGCCCGTTCAGTCTCTACCTCGTCCTAGAAGAGAGTGGTGAAGTCTGCGGCCACATCGGATTAAAGTTGCTCTCGGACGAGGCGCACGTAATGACTATCGCGGTACGTCCCGAGAAGCGGCGGCGGGGATACGCTCGTACGCTTATCCAGGCCGCCTTTGCCGTCCCGGTGGCGGCCGGCGTAAGGCGCGTGTACCTGGAGGTACGCCCGAGCAACACCGCGGCCCGCTCCCTCTACGAGTCGCTAGGTTTCCGAGTCACCACCGTCCGGCGAGGCTACTACGGCGACGAGGACGCGTTGCTAATGACCCTGGATCTCGAGCACGGTTAGGGGAGCCGGGAACATAAGGCGGGTGCTCGAAGAGCCCGGTCTCCGGCGGGGCGTGCGCTAGACCTCGCCAGCTCCAAGCCCGCAGCTACGAGTCTTCAGAGGAGCTGTAATCCCTGTCCTCTCGTCGCGTCTCGCGTTCCTTGCGGGCTTCTCGGCGGCGGCGTAGGTCCTCCGCGGTCCCGAACGGCTTCAGGAGGTAGAGGGCGGGTGCCAGACAGATTAGGAAGCTAAAGAAGATACCCCCTGCAATAAACGGGTCTGTGGGTTCTCGTACTACGTAGATCAAGAACTGCGCCAGCAGTACCAGCGCGATAAACGTAAAGAGCAGTGAAAAGGCGCGCATGGTGCAGAGTATATCTGCTCGGCTTGTGAGCATGGCTGGTAGTTGTTGGCGGGTTGGAGAGCTTACAAGCCGAAATGCTATAAATACTCCGTGATCCTGGCTATCGAGACCTCCTGCGACGACACCTGCGCCGCCGTCCTTGAATCTGACGGGCGACGCGCCCTCTCGAACGTCGTTCACACCCAAACGGAGCACTCACGCTACGGTGGCGTAGTCCCCGAGGTTGCTTCTCGCGCCCACCTCGAACGCATTGACGGCGTAGTACAGAAGGCGCTCGACGACGCCGGTATCGGCCTCGACCAGATAGAGCGTGTCGCCGTCACCATTCGCCCGGGGCTTATCGGCGCGCTCCTGGTCGGCCTTGCGACGGCCAAGGGCCTCGCTTACGCGAGGAGGCTCCCCTTGGTCCCCGTAAACCATCTCGAAGGCCACGTCGCCGCTGCTTACCTCGCGGACCCTACGCTCGAGCCGCCCTTTGTAGCCCTAATCGCTTCTGGTGGTCACACCGCCCTCTACTCCGTGACGGAGAGAGGCATGACCCTCCTCGGTCAGACCCTCGATGACGCTGCCGGCGAGGCTCTCGACAAGGGCGCCCGCATGCTCGGCCTCGGCTTCCCTGGTGGTCCCGCTCTCTCGAAGGCTGCGCGAGACGGAGACCCGACACGTTACGACTTCCCCGTCGCACTGAAGGAGAAGAGTAACCTTGATTTCAGCTTCTCCGGCCTCAAGACTAGCCTCCTCTACAAGCTCAAGGCCATCGACGAAGGAGACGTGCACGAGGAGCTGCCGCACCTCGCCGCCGGGTATGAGGCCGCCGTCGTCGAGGCGCTAACCCGCAAGCTCCTGCGCGCCGCTGACCTTCACGAGGCCCCCGCGCTCGTGGTCGCCGGAGGCGTGGCCGCCAACTTCCTGTTGCGTCGGAGGCTGGCGGACGAACACGAAGAGCGCGGCGTGAAGCTTGTCATCCCGCCGCCCGAGCTGTGTACTGACAACGCGGCCATGATCGGGGCCGCCGCCCCGGATGCCCTTGCCGTACCCTTCCCAGACTACCTGGATCTGAACGCCCGCAGCGTATGAGCGTTTGACGCGACGGTTCTGCGCATTGCGGCGAACCTGGCACGAACCTTTTCCCTGCTGACCGGCGAACGTCTCTCTTGACGCACGACGACGATCGCTCTGCAAGAGTTCTCGAATGCTCGGTCGCGGCACGATGAACCCCTACCCGCTCCTCCTCTGGCTAGAGCGGATCAGCGGCGCGGTCTCCGGCGGTACGGATGTCTCTTACTGTGAGGCGCCGCAAGGAACCGTCCCTCAGCCCTCCACCGGCGAGTCTTATGGCCTATGCCCGATCATCCCGGCGATGCTCCCGACCTAGAAACCGGCGACCGGCAAGACCCCCGCCCTGCGGTCGAGGAGCCGCGTCAGCGCCATTCGCAAAGCGCGAGAGGATAATGGCACGCCAGGGGGACGTCTCGGAGGGGGAGAACGAGAAGGTCGGCAAGAAGAGAGAGGCTCGCGAGGCGAACCCGAAGAGCATGCCCGAGAAAGGAGGCCGACAGCCCCTCGGCGCTCCCGCTCGAAACGAGAACGGCTTTGATCGTGAGGGAAGCCGAACCTCTCGCCCATCCGATGGTGAGAGCCTTCAATGAAAGGAGCCTCATTATGATGCCGGGCCTTCATCAGCCGCGCCTTCCAGACGGTCGCACGTTTCCATCCTTGCGGACGTGATCGATAGGGTCAAGCCGCCGAAAAATCGGGACGAGTCGGATACTCCGCACAAAGAGCAGCAGAAGAAGTTGCCCAACTTCATCAAGAGCGAGAGTCATACGGAGAAGCAGCCTGTCCATGACCGCAGAGAGGCCCCGGTAGTGAGCGCGGAGAAGCGTGAGCCAGAAGTACGACAGTCAGAGGAGCGCAAAGCCGGTCTGAGGTTTCTAACGAGCAAGTCCAAAGAAGTGCCTCCTAAAGGCGCACCGGGATATGTACGTAGCCTGAGTGGCGGATAGTGCCCTGGCTCCCGCCGGTTACAAAGAGTCGATGACGTTCGTCGAAGAAGCTTTGAGCCGCGTATGCACAGGTTTGCCGGGACCCAGAAGGCTATAGATCGCCTTAGAGAGCAGGAGCTAGTATGGCTTTCGCGCACCGGAAACGTGACGTTCGGTAACCATATGTGAGTTAGTCGTGAGAAAATGTAGGAAATCAGAGAAAAGAAAGCTGTTGCGAACTCCGCGTCTAGCGACCCAGCGAGAGCACACGTTCGCGCTCCTCGCCGTCCAGTACTGTGCTGTGGGCACATCGGATACAGGTGGCGTGTACGTTTTCGGCATGGTCTTTGAGATATACAAAGGCAAACTTCTTCGGTACCAGGTACAGGATTTGCTTGGTAGTCTCGCCGCAAACCTCACACTGGCGCTGCTCGCGACCGAGCTCCTTGGGTAGCCGTTTGAGGCTCGGTATTTTGTCGGTGCGAAACACGCTCATGGTTTGAATTGTAACGCGGCGCGGACTATACTTCGCGTGTTGGCACTCTCCAGGGGAGAGTGCCGAAAGCGGTGATTTAGCCGCATGTAAGTTGCAGTCTAGCAGAGGAGGCTAAGGGTGGCTCACAAAGAGCTAAGGTTCGATACGGAAGCGCGCCGGGCGCTGGAGTCAGGGGTCAATAAGCTCGCCGACGCGGTCAAGGTAACGCTCGGGCCGAAGGGTCAGTACGTAGTACTGGATAGAAAGTTCGGCACGCCGACCATCACCAACGACGGCGTGACGATTGCTCGGGAGATCGAGCTAGAGGACATCTTTGAGAACCAGGGTGCGCAGCTCGTCAAGGAGGTTGCGACAAAGACCAACGATGTCGCGGGTGACGGGACGACCACGGCGACCCTTCTGGCGCAGACCATCGTGCGCGAGGGTCTCAAGAACGTGGCCGCCGGCGCTAACCCGGTCATCCTGAGGGCCGGTATCGACAAGGCCGTAACCGCGGCGGTCGAGGCTATAAAGAGCCAGGCTACGGAGATCTCTGAGAAGAACGAGATAGCCCGGGTCGGCGCCATCTCCGCACGCTCGGAGGAGATCGGCAACGTCATCGCCGAGGCTATAGACAAGGTTGGCAAGGACGGCGTCGTCAACGTCGAGGAGTCGCAGACCTTTGGGATGGACCTAGAGTTCACCGAGGGCATGCAGTTCGACAAGGGCTACCTGAGCCCCTACTTCGTGACCGACCAGGAGCGGATGGAGGCTGTACTCGACGATCCATACATCCTGCTCGCCAACCAGAAGATCGGCAACGTTCAGGATGTGCTTCCGATCCTCAACGCGGTTATGCAGAGCAACCGCCCGCTGCTCATCATCTCCGAGGACGTAGAAGGCGAAGCTTTGGCTACCCTGATCGTCAACAAGCTGCGCGGTACGTTCACCGCCTCCGCCGTGAAGGCTCCGGGCTTCGGCGACAGGCGCAAGAGGAGCATGGAGGACATCGCCATCCTCACCGGCGGCGAGGTCATCACCGAGGAGTTGGGGCTGAAGCTCGAGAACACCCAGCTTAACCAGCTCGGGCGCGCGAGGAAGGTCGTCATCACCAAGGACAATACGACCATCGTCGACGGTGACGGCGACGCCGAGGCTATACGCGGCAGGATCAATCAGATCCGGGCCGAGCTCGAAAACACCGACTCGGACTTCGACCGCGAGAAGCTTCAGGAGCGTCTTGCTAAGCTGGCCGGCGGCGTGGCTGTCATCAAGGTTGGCGCCGCTACCGAGACGGAGCTCAAGGAGACGAAGCACCGTGTTGAGGACGCCCTCAGCGCGACCCGCGCGGCCTTAGAGGAAGGCATCGTCCCCGGCGGCGGCGTTGCACTCTTGCATGCTCAGTCCCCCGTTACCAATATGCTCGAATCGCTCGACGGCGACGAGAAGACGGGCGCTAGGATCGTTCACCGGGCTCTGGAGGAGCCGATCCGTCAGATCTCTGAGAACGCCGGAGCAGACGGCTCTATCGTAGTGAACAACGTCCGGGGTCAGAGCGGCGCGTTTGGCTACAACGCCCTCACCGGCGAGTACGAGGATCTCGTTCAGGCTGGCGTCGTAGACCCGGCGATGGTCACCAGGAGCGCCTTGCAGAACGCGGCCTCCATCGGCAGCCTCATCGTCACCACCGAGGTCGTTGTTGCTGAGCCTGAAGATGAGGCCCCCGCTGGCATGCCCGGCGGCGGTATGGGCGGCATGATGTAAGGTCTCTGTTACAGAGACCTTTCCGGCGGCGTCCTTGCGGACGCCGCTTTTTCTTTGCCCTTTTTACCCTTTCTTTAGGAAAGTATTGTTTCGAGTCTCCGGGACGGGGTATAGTGTGGCGGGATGTGAAAGCTGAACGGGAGGTAATGGGTATGAGGGGTGGCGTAGGCGGTATCGTTGGCCTTATAGTGGTGATCATTCTGGTCATAGTGTTGCTCAGGCTGCTGGGCCTTTTTTAGGCATTCTGCTCGGACCGGCTCTCAGCGGGAATCGGAAAAGACGTTACCGCTCTCGGGCTTCCTATGTGTCTCGTGAAGCATCGGGCGCATGGAAAGCTCGGGACAATACGTGCTTGCAACAAAATCGAATCTCGTGTTGTTGAAGGGGAGGTGAGAGCTTGCGAGGGGATATTGGAGGGATCGTTGGCCTTCTGGTAGTAATTATTCTGGTCATAATACTGCTCAGATTATTGGGCCTCTTTTAGACCCTTTTCGGTTCCTTGACCCGATGGGTGTCGGCGGTGTAACCTAGCACGGAATTGCAATACCTTTATTAGATAGCAGGCGGCGAGAGCCCACAGGGAAAACCTTGTGGGCTCTCGCGCATCCGTCTAGGAAGCGGCGACGAGAAAGGCGGCCTTCACTACGTATGGACATTGAAATCGGCAAAGGAAAAACGGGTCGGCGGGCGTACAGTCTCGATGAGATCGCTATCGTCCCGAGCCGCCGGACGCGCGATCCGGAGGACGTGGACATCTCGTGGTCTCTGGGCAACCTGCAACTAGATCTACCCTGCCTCGCCAGCGCCATCGACGCCGCAGTAGACCCTAAGACGGCGGGTATCATAGGCAGGCTCGGCGGTCTCGCCGTCCTCAACCTCGAAGGGCTACAGACGAGGTACGAGGATCCGGCGTCCGTCTTCGAGGAGATAGCCAGCCTGCCGGGCCATAAGGCCACGCGCATGATGCAGGAGATCTATGCCGAGCCGATAAAAGAAGAGCTTATCTTCAGGCGAGTCCAGGAGATAAAGGACCAAGGGGTAATAGCCGCCGCCTCCCTGACCCCTCAGCGTGTCGAGCAGCACCATAGGGCCGCCATTGAAGCCGGTCTAGACGTCCTGGTCATCCAAGGTACCGTCGTCTCTGCAGAGCATGTCTCGAAGACCGTGGAGCCGCTCAACCTCATGGAGTTCATCCCGAACCTCAACATGCCGGTTGTCGTAGGCGGCTGCGCGAGCTACTCGACCGCCTTGCACCTCATGCGCACCGGGGCTGTGGGCGTTCTCGTGGGCGTGGGGCCGGGTCGTATCTGCACCACGCGCGGCGTGATCGGGGTCGGCGTGCCGCAGGCGACGGCAGTCGCGGATGCCGCCGCCGCCCGGATGCGGCACTACCTGGAGACCGGCGAGTACGTAAACGTCATCGCGGATGGAGGGATGCGAACCGGCGGTGAGATCTCCAAGGCCATCGCCTGCGGCGCGGACGCGGTTATGCTCGGGAGCGCCTTCGCCAAGTCTGAGGAAGCCCCGGGGCGTGGCTACAGTTGGGGTATGGCTACCTTCCACCCGACGCTGCCGCGGGGAACCAGGATCCAGACGAACATCACCGGTACTTTGGAGGAGATCCTCACCGGTCCGGCACATGCGAACGACGGCACCCGCAACCTCATGGGCGCCCTGCGAACCAGCATGGCGACCACCGGCTATCAGAACATAAAGGAGTTTCAAAAGGCCGAGGTCATGTTCGCGCCGTCCTTGCACACCGAGGGCAAGCTGGAGCAGCGCTCCCAGCAGGTCGGGATGGGCTAGGGAGGTTCCCCTTTGATCCTGGTCCTGGACTTCGGCGGGCAGTACGCCCAGCTTATAGCCCGACGCGTGCGGGAGGCGCGGGTGTATTCGGAGCTGGTTCCTTACGACACGCCGGTCGAGGAGATACTCGCCCGCGAACCCGAGGGGATCATCCTCTCCGGCGGTCCGAACAGCGTCTACGGCGAAGGCGCTCCCAGGGTGGACGAGCGGCTCTTCGAGCTCGGGACGCCTACTCTAGGCATCTGCTATGGGATGCAACTCATGGCTCTGGAGATGGGCGGCAAGGTCGAGCCCGTGCAGGTCCGGGAGTATGGACGTTCAGATCTGCGCGTAAAGGAGCACGGGACCCTTTTTACGGGGACTCCCGACGAGCAGAGGGCATGGACGAGCCACGGCGACGCCGTCCTTGCCCCGCCCGAGGGGTTTCGGGTGACGGCCGAGACTCCCTCTATACCGATAGTCGCCTTCGAGGAGCCGGAGAAAGGATTCTTCGGGGTGCAGTTCCACCCGGAGGTCAAGCACAGCGAGTACGGGATGGAGGTCCTCAAAAACTTCCTCTTCGAGGCTTGCGGCTGCACGCCGGACTGGACACCGGTCAATATCATCACCGACGCCGTCGAGAAGATAAGGGAGAAGGTCGGGGACCGAAAGGCCATCTGCGGCCTCTCTGGAGGCGTGGACTCCTCTACCGCCGCCATGCTCGTGCACCGGGCGATAGGCGACAACCTAACGTGCGTCTTCGTGGACCATGGACTTTTAAGGCAGAACGAGGCCGAGCAGGTTGTCGAGGCGTTCGGTAAGAACTCGGACGTACCGCTTGTCCATGTGGATGCCAAAGACCGCTTTCTGGATAAGCTCGAAGGGACGACCGACCCGGAGGCGAAGCGCAAGATCATCGGCGAGGAGTTCATTCGCACCTTTGAAGAAGAGGCCGGCAAGATAGCGGAGGATGCGAAATTTCTCGTGCAGGGGACGCTGTACTCCGACGTGATCGAGAGTGGCACCCGCGACGCCGCGAAGATAAAGAGCCACCACAACGTCGGCGGCCTGCCGGAGATCATGGACCTCGACCTCGTGGAACCGTTGCGCGCCCTCTTCAAGGACGAGGTTCGTATCGTCGCGTCGGAGCTCGGGATGCCAGAGCGGATGGTGTGGCGACAGCCATTTCCCGGACCGGGGCTGGCTATAAGGATCATCGGGGACGTGACCAGAGAGCGTCTGGAGATCCTGCGCAGGGCCGACTTCGTATTACAAGACGAGATCAGGAACGCTGGCCTCTACCGGGACCTCTGGCAGAGCTTCGCCGTTCTGCCGGCAATCCACAGTGTAGGCGTGATGGGCGACGCGAGGACGTATGAGTACCCGATAGTGATCCGGGCGGTTACGAGCGACGATGCCATGACCGCCGACTGGGCACGGCTGCCCTACGAGCTGCTGGAACGGGTGAGCAACCGCATCATCAATGAGGTTCCCGGCGTCAACCGGGTGGCTTTGGATATCACCAGCAAGCCCCCCGGCACTATCGAGTGGGAGTAGATCTCACAGCGGCGGTCAAGAGTACTGACCTGAACACGATCTTATACGAGGCTGATAACCGTTGCTTCTAAGAGCCTGCGCGGATAGGTCATGGCCGTCGAGAAGGACGACCGTCCCATCGGTAACGAGTCCATCCCTCCCTCACGAGCCTCCTCACTATGACGATCACCTCCGAGAGGGCCATCCAGAAGTCCACAACCCGCCCGCGCCGCTCCGTACACCAGAGAAGCTTCTTCTGAGCGTTCTGCCAGGAGTTGGTGCGCTCTATGACCCAGCGCTTGGTCGCGTTCAGGGGCGCGGGTCTGCCCTTGCAGGAGATCTGCGCGAGGAGCCCGAACTCCAGCAGGCGCAGCCGGGTGAGCCTCGAATCGTAGCCGCGGTCTAGGTGAACGGTCGCGCCCTCCGGCGCCATCCCCAGCGCCCGAGCGGCCTCCAGGGTAGGAACCAGAAGCGGCGAGTCGTGGCGGTTAGCCGGAGCGGTAACGGACCCTATGGGGATGCCCCGCCCGTCCACGACCACCGAACGCTTGAGGCCCCGCTTGCCCCTGTCCACGGGGCTTCTGCCCGCCCTCTCTCCTCCGCAGGGCGCCTTGGTTATGCAGCAATCCACTGCCAACTCCGAGAGCTCCAAGCCGATGGCCCGGTCGTAAGCTTCGAGCGCCATCTCGCGTAGCCGCTCGATTACCCCCAGTTCGATCCACTCGTCGCGACGATCCCTGAGGGTGGTTGCGGAGCAGGAGCCGTCAGCGATCTTTTTGTAGGCGCAGCCGAACACCAAGACCTCAACCAGCTTCTCGAAGATCACCCGGTCGGGGATGCGGGGGCGGTGACAGCCCAAAGGGTGGCTTGTCTTCCTCTCCGGGAGCAAGGCGGAAAACTGTTGCCAGATGGGCTCGATGATGTATGGTGGGACGGGGCGGGTACGGGGACCCTCCTTCGGGAAGCTTAGAGGACTCCCCGGATGATCGGGCATACCGTGTCCGCTTTCTACGAAGGCCACCGCTCCCCTATCCGCGCGGCCTCTAATATTACGGTTACTGCATGACAATTCAATCATTACAGCAAGACATTCATAAGCTGCCTGGGAGATGAGTTACTAGAGAGAGAGGTGTTTGCCAGCCTGCTCGAAGCGAAGGTTTTGGTCAAGGAGTATAGACCTACTACAACCACCGCGTGCCACACAGCTCTCCTGGCTACCTGACTCCGGTGGAGTTTGCGGTGTCACGCGAGCCAGTCAAAGCAGATGTAGACCTTACAAAGGAGCTAGAATCGGTAACTGCACTCCCAGAGCAGCTGACACAGAAAACGGGGTCAGGTCAATCGCCGGCCTTTCCACCGACGTCGCGGCGTTGACGAAACGGAGGTTCCGGCCCGCGATTGAGCACTTTTCCCGGAAACAACAAACCACTGAGAAGAGGGGCTAATCATGAGCACAAGCGTCGTCTGGGACGGCCCAACAGGGGTGAGGGTCGAGAACCGCGAAGTACCGCCGCCTGGACCCAGAGAACTGAAAATTCAGGTTGAGGCGTCCGGCCTGTGCGGTACGGACCTGCACATCGCCGCAGGAGAGTATCCGTTCGCCCATCCTAGAGTAACCCTGGGACACGAGTTTACGGGTACTATCGTGGAAATCGGTCCAGAGGTAGACAGGTTCAGTATTGGCGAGAGAATCGTGGTGGACCCCAACATCCCGTGCCGAGTCTGCACCTACTGTCACAGCTCGCGTCCCCACCTCTGTGAGAACCCTGAGGCGCTCGGCGTCACCTTGAACGGTGGGCTCTCTGAACTCGCGGTCTTTCCCGCATCCCAGGCATACAAAGTGCCGGACGATGTTCCGCCTGAGGCAGCAGCTCTGACCGAGCCTTTGGCTTGTGCGCTACACGCGGTGGATCTGTCGGGCATACGACCTGGTGAAGTGGCGCTGGTGCTTGGAGCAGGACCTATCGGCATTCTGACCGCGGCTCTCCTGGTGTCCAGCGGTGCTTCTAAAGTAGTGGTAAGCGAACCGAGCGAGGATCGCCGGGCTCGAGCCGAAGCAGTCCGGGCCGAGTCTATAGAGCCGGATGCAGTCTCTGAGGAGATGGCAGACGTTGTGTTCGAGTGTGTAGGTCGGGTCGAGACGATGAAGGCAGCGCTGGACGCGGCGAGACCTGGAGGAACCGTTATGTGGGTAGGAGTTGCCCCGCCAGAGGCCGAGGTTAACGTGAAGCCCTACGACTTTTTCCGCAAAGAACTGACCGTCCGCGGCTCCTACACCAACCCGTACGCGATGGAGCGCGCACTCGCCTTGCTTGCCTCGGGACGCATCGACTGGCGACAGATCGTTACACATCGTTTTCGCCTCGGTGAGTTTGGAGAGGCCTGGGAAGCACATCGCACGGGCGCGGGACTAAAGGTGTCCGTTTATCCGGAAAGGAAGGGTTTTTAGAGGCTTGACCGTAATTGTTAGTGCCAACGCTTATGGCCAAACGGGATGATACTAAGCGATATCCAACGTATCAGAGTTATGCCTATGAATAGGGGATTCTGCTTAATTCTGCAGGTTTTAGGAGGTCACCATACTCGGCGAACTTCGTGAACGGAGCATTACGGGAGGAGAGGATGCCCTGGGGGTATAAGGTCGGCGAGCCCTTCAATGATGTAGTCAGGGCGATCGGGAGAATGTAAGGCCTCGTCGAGGCTGGTTGCGCCGGTGAGAACCAGCACGCTGGTAAGACCGGCTTCGTTAGCCATGCGCACATCCGTAGTCAGGCGGTCGCCCGCGAGCAATGTATCTTGTGCCGGCACACCAAGCCGGTCTAGCATCGTGGCCACCATATGTAGAGAAGGTTTGCCGACAATCGCTTCGGCGCGAGCTCCGGTCGATGCTTCGACGGCAGCCAGTAAAGCTGCACAGTCGGGTAACCCTCCCTCGGGGGTAGGACAGTAAGCGTCTGGATTGGTAGCAACGATGCGCGCGCCGCGGCGTACGGCGTCGAAGGCAACCTGCAGTTTGCGATAGTTGAAGGTGCGGTCAAAGGAGACGACTACTACTTCTACACCTTCCGCTTCATCCGCTACCTCGTACCCAATGTATCTCAGTAGCTCGACGAGAGGCGGTTCGCCGATGACGAAGAGCCGTGCGGTTGGGGCGCGCTTTGCTAGGTAGAGCACCAAAGCATCAGTCGAGGAGATCACCTCCTCAGGAGAGGTCTCGACACCGAGGCGGGTGAGCTTGGCGGCATAATCGGCTGGCATTTGGAGTGGCTTGTTGGTCAGGTAGACGACTCGGGACCGATGTTTGAGTTGCGTGAGTGCTTCGCCTGCCCCAGGTAATAACGCATCCCCCAGATAGACGGTGCCGTCGAGATCGAACACATAGCCTTTATAAAGCCGATCAGGCGCTCTCGAGTCCTGCTGACTATGTGGCATCTACGATTATCTCGATCTCTTGCAGCCAAACTAAAAGGTGTTTCCTTTCCATATTATCTATGCTCTTACAAAGAAAGATCGAGCAAGTCGGAGAAGCACAGCGATGGTAGCAGCGCGTTCGCCGTTGAACTAGACGCAGCGACTCACGGTAAATCGCCTCGATCCTCCGGCAACAATCTCTCGACAACGATGAACCTTTCCCGACCACGTTACTGTTTATATATCAGAATACCTAAAAGCATTAGAAGAGCCACCCACCGCAGAGCGAACCGGCCATTGGCACTGCTATGAAACATGTCGTTAGTATCCACCCGCTGCTTTCCTTGTTAATATTCGCTGGTGCGCCTTGATTTAACCTTTAGTTTTCTGTTATTTAACCTATGGGTGTGGGCTCGTAGCTAGTATAGTCCGCGTGAGTATAGGGAAGAGAAAGCGGGGGAACGGCAACGTGAAGAAGAAACGTCGCATAGAGCGCCATCACCTCCTGTTTCTCGCGTTTATCGCGCCCAACTTCTTGCTTTTGGGCGTCTTTACGTACTGGCCGATGATCTACCAGACCTACCTGAGCCTCACCCGCTGGAACATGCTGGCCCCCCAGAAGAACTTCGTCGGGCTCGACAACTACGTAAGCATGTTTGGCGGGCAGGAGTTCTGGGGGGTGCTGTTCAAGACGTTCTACTTTATGGGGGCGGTCGTGTTGGGTAGCGTGGTCCTTGGTCTGGCCATCGCTATCTTGCTCAACCAGCGGCTGCGGGGGCGCAACCTCGTGCGCTCGGTCGTCTTTGCGCCGGTGATTCTCAGCGGGGCTGCCGTCGCGCTTGTGTGGGCCTACATCTTCGACCCGAACTATGGGCTGATGCGGACATTCCTGGAGCCTTTCGGATTGTCCTCGCCGGACTGGCTCGGCAGCACAGCGTACGCGATGCCTGCACTCATAATCGTGTACCTCTGGAAGAGCCTCGGGTTCGGCGTGGTGATCTACCTGGCCGGGCTGCAGAATATCTCGAAGGACCTCTACGAGGCCGCGCGGATAGACGGCGCGAATAAGTGGGTCCTGTTCCGGCACATAACGGTGCCGCAGCTTGCACCGGTGACCTTTTTCGTGGTCCTGACTACGATCATCCAATCCTTCCAGGCTTTCGACATAATCGCCGTGATGACCGGCGGCGGGCCGGCGGGCGCTACAACCACCCTAATCTGGTACATTTATCAGGAGGCGTTCATCGCCTTCAGGGCAGGCACTGCGGCGGCGGCGGCGATTGTCATGTTCCTGCTACTGCTGGTCATTGCGATCTTTCAAATTCGTTATTCACAGCAGGGGGTGCATAACAAGTGACGGCGGTAAGAACTCATGGCGGCAAGGTAATCCGGTATGCATTGCTGATTCTGGTCGCGCTCATCTTCGTCGTGCCGCTGTACTGGCTCTTTAGCGCCTCCCTCAAAGACCTGCGCGAGATCTACACCTTCCCGCCCGTATGGATCCCTACGGAACCCAAGTTCTCCAACTACTCCGAGGCGTGGAACGCGGCGCCGTTCGGGCGCTTCTATCTGAACACAATAATCACCACGTTCTTCGGCGTGGCTCTAGAGGTCGTAAACGCAGTGCTGACGGCGTACGCTCTCGTGTTTTTGCGTTTCCCAGGGAGGAACATCATCTTTATCGTCATGCTTGCTGCGCTGATGATCCCGATTCATGTAACCATACTCCCCAACTACCTCACCATAGCCTCGCTTGGCTGGGTCAACACCTACCAGGGGATAATTTTGCCCGGGGCGGCGGTCGCCTTCGGGGCGTTCCTCCTCCGCCAGCACTTCCTCACGCTACCGGGCGAGATCATGGAGGCGGCGCGCCTGGACGGTGCTTCGCACCTGCAGACCCTGTGGCACGTGATCCTGCCAATCTCCAAGCCCATGATCGTCACCGTGACCCTGATCTCCTTGGTGACCAAGTGGAACGACTTCCTTTGGCCCCTGATCTCAACGAACTCAACGAATATGCGTACCCTGCCCATCGGCCTCTCTTACCTCTTCAACCAGGAGGGAGCGAGCCAATGGGGCCTGATCATGGCGGCGACCATCTTCGTTATATTGCCTGTTCTACTGATTTTTCTGCGGTGGCAGAAGCACATAGTCTCGGGCCTCACCTCGGGGGCGACCAAGGGTTGAAACTCGTAGAGAGGAGAATGCAACGATGAACAAGCGTATGAGCAGGCGCAACTTCTTGGTCGTCTCGGGCGGCACGCTGGTCTCTTTAGCGGCCTTCGGCTGCGGCGGTACGGGCGGCGTGCAGCAGCCTGAGGGCGAGGGGTCGGAGGAGGCGGAGGGCCGCACGCGGGTTGTGTTCTGGTCGGCCTTCGCCGAGGAGAACGGCGAGGCTTTGCAGAAGCTCGTCGACGACTTCAACGCCTCCCAGGAGGACATCTTTATCGAGAATCAGTTCCAGGGCACCTACGAGGAGACGGCCCAGAAGCTCGCCACGGCTCTCGCGGCCCAACAGATCCCGGACATGGCCGTGCTCTCCGAGGTCACGTGGAACAGGTTCTTTTTAGATGACACCCTGGAGCCGCTCACGAGCTACTTCAGCGGAGGCGACCCGGACCCTGAGGACTACGTGGAGTCTCTGATCGGGGAGGGGACGAGGGAGGGTGAGATCTGGTGGGTCCCGTTCGCCCGCAGCACGCCGCTCCTCTACTACAATCGCGATATGTTTACCCAGGTAGGGTTGCCGGACCGCGGCCCCGAGACGTGGGACGAGCTGCGCGAGTGGGGTAGAGACATCGTACGTCTGGACGGCAACCCCAAGGCGCACGGGTTCACTAACGCCGCCAGGTACAACGCCTGGTACTTCCACGGTAACGTCTGGCAGTGGGGCGGCAACTACTCCGACGAGAACTTCAACGCGCTTATCGGTGAGGCCCCTGCCGTCGAGGCTGGCGAGTTCGCGCGTAGGCTCATCCACGAGGACGAGCTGGCCTACGCGGCTGACGACCAGACATTAGACTTCGCCAACGGCCTCGCCGCTACGATCATGGACTCTACCGGCGCCCTGGGCAGCATAACCAGCTCGGCCCAGTTCGAGGTGGGCACGGCGATGCTGCCGGAGCAGAGAGAGTTTGGCTGCCCGACGGGGGGAGCAGGGTTGGCGATTCTCGCGGCAGCTCCTGATGATCGCAAACAGGCCGCCTTCGAGTTCATCAAGTTCGCGGCCCAGCCCGAGAACATCGCGTTCTGGTCCACGGCGACCGGCTACATGCCCGTTACCAAATCTGCCCAAGAGTCCTCGGAGATGCAGAGCTACTTCCAGGAGAACCCGAACTTCAAGGTAGCCGTGGACCAGCTCCCAGATACCCAGCCCCAGGACACCGCCCGCACCATCATCCCGAACGGCGACACGACCATAGGAACTGGGCTAGAGCGTATCTTCGTGAGCAACGAGCCCGCCGAGGCGGTCTTCGGGGAGGTTGCTCAGCAGCTCGAGACCGACGCGCAGGACGTTAAGGAGCTGGCAGCGGGGCGCTTGTAGAATCTGCCTCTAGATGATTTCCAACATAGGGCACCGGGGAGCGGCTGGCCTGGAGCCGGAGAACACCTTACGCTCCTTTCGCCGGGCCGGAGCGGAGGGCGCGGACGCGATCGAGCTTGACCTGCGCCTTACTCGCGACGGGCGTCTCGTCGTCCTGCACGACTCAGATGTGAACCGTACGACGAGTGGTAGCGGTCCCGTGACGAGCATGACGCTGCGTGAGATAAGACATCTCGACGCAGGCCTGGGAGAGTGCATACCAGCCTTCGAGGAGGTGTTGGAGGACACGGCGCTTCCGATCCACGCCGAGCTAAAGGCGATTGAGGCCGCCGAACCGCTGGCGGCCCTGATCCGAAAGCACAGGCTAGACGGGCGGGTCACCCCTATTTCCTTCGACCTTGAGGCCCTGCGCCGCGTAAAGCTGTCCCTGCCGGATCTGCCCGTCGGCCTGATCCTCTCCGGTGAC
>DASQMR010000053.1:0-5116 GCA_035645375.1 Rubrobacteraceae bacterium | reverse complement strand
GACGCCGTTCGTCAGCGCAGAAGTCGTAGAAGAGATAAGCAGAATCTACCCGGAAGCCAAGGTTATCCATATTATCAGGGACGGTAGGGACGTCGCGGTCTCCTTGATTCACCATATGTGGAACCATGCCAAGACCGAGGGTGGAATATACGACTTGGAGCCGGAAGAGCTAGAGAAACGAGACGCCTACCGCAAGGGTTCTCTGCTCTCTGCCGCCGAAAGCTTGTTTACCGAGGAAAGGTTGATCCGTATTGCCACGGATTGGAGCACCGAGGTTGGTAAGGTTACCGTAGACGGTCCTGCTATGCTGGGGGGCAACTACACCGAAGTACGGTACGAAAATCTCTTGGAAAGACCAGTAGAAGAGACCCGACGCCTTCTAGACTTTCTGGGCGCAGACAGTAGCGAAGAGGCGGCAAAGAGATGCATCGAATCGGCCGGATTCGAGCGGAGATCACACAGGAAAAGGGGTCAAGAGGATTCTTCTTCACGCTTTAGGAAAGGCGTGGTTGGCGACTGGAAGAACGCTTTCACCGAACAAGATCAACGCATTTTCGAAGAGATCGCCGGTGGTTTGCTGGTAAAACTCGGTTACAAAGAAAACGGCCGACGGCAACGTTACCAGCGAGACACCCGGCAATGATCATCCATACCGAATTAGGCGCGATAGTTTTGTTTGGCGACTGTTTGTGAAGCCTTACAATCCGAGTTCACATACTATTTGACGATGAAGGAGTGTGGTCCGTGAGCGCTCAGCTGTGAGCGCTCATAGCTGATTGCGACGGGCAGGCACCGCAGCGGCCATCGCTGCTACGTCTGGGTAGCGTCGGGATATCGGAGGTGTTCAATGCCTTTGGGCCCAACGGTTATAGCGGGAGTCGGTGCAGTTGAACCACTCGTCCTACCGTCGGCGTCGCGACCGGTCGGCGTCGCGACCGGATCGGGCAGGCAATACGGCGCGGCGCGGCCTCGTCCGACCCCCGGATGCGACGCTGGGTCAATATCATTGCACCCCGCAATAGACAATACGGCAACCAGCCAATCCCGGATAGAAGAATGATCGCTCAGCTCGAGGCGACTTGACAAGCGATAGAATAGTAAGGGTAGACAAGTAGAACTGACGATGAGAGAGGGACGCGAATTGTCGGCGAACGATTTCTACACGCCAACCGAGCTAGATGCCCTACGGATGGAAAACGAACTCCTCGCCTTCGAAGTACGTTTTCTCAGGACCCAATTGGCCGGTTCGGAGCGCACCGCGGCCCAACTCGAAACCCAGTTGACGGAAACCAAGCGGCAGTTGGCAGATGTTCAGCAGACCAAAGTCCGCCTCCAAACGAGAGTAGCCGACCTCCAAACGAGAGTAGCCGATCTTCAGACACAAAAAGCAGCTTTGCGTACGCAGGTGGCCGATCTGCAAGCTCAATCGAATGGGGTTAGAGGCAGCAGTGTGTTCCGCCAACTCTTCCGACGCACAAGATAAATCTGAGCTCTCGAACGGGCATATCACCTAAGCGCCTGTGAGTCCCCTTTTTACCCACACTGGCATTGGTAACCGCCCGGTTATCTATGCCGGCAGCTTTGTCGATCTGGTAGCCCGCGTCAACCTGCCCGGCCACTACGGTATCTGTGGCGAAGAAGATGTTCCTTCGCGGTTCTCTGCCGCTGTAGACGAGGCAACAACGCTCATTGTGCTCGATCCGCGCTCGTTCCCGTTCAATGCTATGACCGAGGATCGGTGGGATGTCCCGCTGATTGTGGTTCTGCCTAGGGGCTTCGATGCTGCGTCTCTTACCGCTATGTTCAGCACTACACTCTTCGAACGACTCGGGTTCTTCGATCGTATCGTAACTCCGGACTCTGACGTCTGGAAAGGCTTGCGCCAGAGGTACTGCTGGGCCGAAAACCAGCGCATCGAACTTACGACCGACGATCCCGGCGAGGTGGCTGTGAAACTTTGTGCCTTGCTCGAGGCAGAATCCACACCCCAGGCCGCCTTGTGCGACGAGGGGTACGAGGTATCTCGGTACCAGGAGGGCGGTGATTTCCGCCGCGATCTGCGGCGCATCAAGGCCGTGCACCGCGTACAGGCTGAAGCACTCAAACCACGGTTCGTTGTCACGCGAGGGGAACGCACCGACGACGTTACGATCCGTGTTTTGGAAGTGGGGACCGGTGCCGGCCACTGGGCCGGCAGCTTCGACCCCGCGAAGACCCGATTCTTCGGAGTCGACCGCAGCGAAGGCATGATCGAAGCCGCTCGCTCCAACTTCCCGAATCAGCATTTCGATCAGCTTGGCCCAAACCTGCTTCTTCCTTACGATGACGGGTACTTTGATCTGGTGTTCGGCGTAGCCGTTATGCAGCGCAATCCTCCGCGGGCCAGACGAACGCTGCTGTCCGAGATGTGGCGGGTCGCTCGCCCGGCTGGACGGTTGTTGTTCCTAGAAAATCTCGTTACTGTAAGTCAGAGAGAGGAATCGATGATTCCTCCTATGTCAGCATTGGAGTTTGTAGACCTGATCCTTGAGGAAACGTCTGGCCAAGTGGTGCTAGAGCACGTGGAGGCGCTTCGCTACCCGCAAGATGACCTGTTCCGGGGCGGAGTTCTCTCTCTATTGAGACTCGGGGTGGCAAGAACGCGATAGTGTTGGCTAGCCTGTACACAACGGGGGACACACTAATTAATCTCGTCCACAAGGACAACGAATGGTAGAACTGTTGCGCGCCGTGCGCCGCTGGCGAAAGAGGGATTCCGCACGCGTCGTGGCGATGCTGGCCACGCACAACGAGGAGCGCTTTATCGCCGGTTGTCTCGAGCACCTTATCGGGCAAGGCATCGAGGTATACTTGATAGATAATTGCTCCACGGACCGGACAGTAGAGATCGCCGGTCGTTACTCGGGGCGCGGTTTGATCGATGTCGAGACCTTTCCGCGCGCCGAAGGCGTGTACAAATGGCGATCGATTCTCGAGCGTAAGGAGCAACTCGCCACCACGCTCGATGCCGACTGGTTTATGCACGTTGATGCGGATGAGGTTCGCTTGCCACCACGCTCCGCTCGCACGCTCGCGCAGACCTTCGCCGAGGCCGGAGCGCAGGGCTACAACGCCGTCAATTTTCTAGAGTACACCTTCGTGCCCACTCGAGAGGCGCCGGATCACGACAACCCTCGCTTCTGGCAAACCATGCGATGGTACTATCCTTTTCTGCCTCGGTTCCCACACCGGCTCAACGCGTGGAAACGGCAACCCGAACGGGTAGAACTGGCACCCTCGGGCGGGCATAGGGTATCGTTTCCGGGTTTGCGTATGTACCCCGAGTCCTTCAAGATGCGGCACTACCTTTTTCTCAGCGTACCGCACGCTATCGGCAAGTACGTGGACAGGAGATACGATTCAGCAGAGGTAGAGAAAGGTTGGCACGGCTGGCGCGCCAGGTTGACAGAAGAGAAGATCGAACTGCCGTCGCAGCGGGAGCTGCGTTTCTATACGTCCGATGACGAGCTCGACCCATCGAGCCCGCGGATACGACACGTAAGCGAAGAGTGGTCTCTACCCTAAGAGAAGGAGTGACAGGACCGTCTCCCGGCAATTTGCTCGATCGCCGATGTATGCGCAAGAATCCCGGTCGTAAAGCCGTGTCCACAGACTCGAGGCCAAAAGTCCTCGTGATCAGCGATTTGGAATTCCAAGAAAGGATGTCATATAGGTTCTCGGGCTGTCGTTGCCGACGATCAAGTGCTGGATGGGGGACGCTGTGCGGCCGGTGACATGAGCCAGGACCGATTTCAGGGCCTTTTGCCCGCAAAGGTGCAGAGCGTCGAGGGTGGTTGCTCGGACAGCTTAGAGCCATCTCCGACAACAACTGTCGAAGTACTCGAGGGGCACCGTCTTCGCTAGCTGCTGGGTGGCAAGCCGCGAGGCCCGATAAATCGGCCCCGACCTTAACGTGGCGACGATGGACTCGAGCAGGGCGTCGTCTCGAGCTGAGCCTACCCGACGTGTCGACGGGAAGAAGCTTGCTGAAATGAGCGTACAATTACCTAAAACGGGTCGAGGCGGCCCCCGGGGCACCCCGCCAAGGCTCTCAGCACATTCGAGAAGCCAGGGAACCTCCTCCACCGAGGCACCGAGGGAGCCGCGTTCGGGATCGGATCTGGAGCATACTTTGGCGGCGCTAGCGATACTCGAAGATAGGCCGCACCAATAGCGGACAGCTTTTCGCACCTGACAGCTCGCAAGGCGAGCGCAAAGCCCTCGCATGGTTCATCTGTAACGCACGATACTCGATCGTAGTCGGGGGGCTATGAGCCGATGAACTATGGCCGGCTCAAACTGGTAGAGTAGCCCGAAGTAGGTTGATATTGACTCCACGAGCCCAAGCCTTGGATGGGGCTGGAACCGGCCATGGTAGAACTGGAAAGGGTTACGCCGTGTTCACGAGACTGGGGAGACTTTGGGGGGCACCAGGGGCAAAAGAACGGCTCGGCAAGGAGCTGGACAAGGCCAACAAGGAGCTAGCCGAGGCCAACGAGCGCATCGCTCAGCAGAGGCTCCGGATAAAACGACTCCGGCAGGGCGACGAGGAACCTCGCAACATAAGGGCCGAGAACCTGGTCTGGATCTTCGGCGCCGGGCGCACTGGGAGCAGTTGGCTCTCCGCGATGATGGGCGAACTTGAAGGGCACACCGTGTGGTTCGAGCCTTGGGTGGGGGCGCTCTTCGATCCCTACCACTTGCGACTCGCGGACCGCAAAGGCAAGGACTTTATCTTGTCGCCCCGATACAGGAAGACTTGGCTGAGGTCTATAAGGGCGTTCGTCTTAGATGGGGCCGAAGCGAGGTTTCCGGGCGCGACGGGCGCTAGCAACTACCTGGTGATCAAGGAGCCCGGAGGGTCCGTAGGGGCGGCACTGCTTATGGAGGCGCTCCCGGAGAGCCGGATGATACTCTTGGTCCGGGATCCGAGGGACGTCGCGGCCTCCTGGATAGACGCTCATAGGGAAGGCGGTTGGCAAGACGGGCGAAGAAAAGAGAGAGACCGTCCGCTCGTGCCCGTAGATAGCCGGGCTCAGAAGTACTTGCAAAACATAGGAGAGGCCAAGAAGGCTTA
>DASQMR010000052.1:0-5533 GCA_035645375.1 Rubrobacteraceae bacterium | reverse complement strand
GACGGTCCGGGAGGAGGGCGTCGGCGCTATCGCCGGCGCGGTGCTGGAGCGCTGGTTTACGCCGAAATTTCGTGCCAGCCACCCAGAGGTCGTTGAGTGGGGCGAGAGCATGCTCCGAAATACGTCCGTCGAGGGATACGCGGGCTGCTGCGAGGCGATCGGTGACGCGGAGCTGGAGAGTAGGCTCGACGCTATAGCTGCTCCTACGCTGGTGATCGCCGGCGCCGAGGACGCCGCGGCGCCCGTTGACCAGGCGGAGCTGATACGCGCTTCTATCCCCGACGCCCGTCTCCTGTCGATCGAAGGGGCGGCTCATTTGGCCAACGTCGAACAACCTGAGAAGGTCACCCAGGCGATTCTGGAACACCTCGAAGCGGCGGCCGCGAGGAGGAACGTCGGATGAGCGACGATCCGGTTTACGAGCGCGGCATGAGGGTACGGCGCGAGGTGCTCGGTGACGATCACGTCGACGCCTCCATCGCGCGTACGACCGACCTCACCGCAGATTTTCAGGACTTCATCACCCGCTACGCGTGGGGTGAGATCTGGAGCCGTTCCGGCCTGGACCGCAAGACGCGCAGCTGCGTCACCCTGGCCGCGTTGGTTGCTTTGGGCAAGCTCGAGGAGTTGGAGATGCACGTCCGCGCGGCGATGCGCAACGGCCTTACGAAGGACGAAATAGGGGAGGTTCTGCTCCATAGCGCCATATACTGCGGGCTACCCGCCGCCAACGCCGCCTTCGCCGTCGCGCAGCGTGTGCTCGACGACCACGAAGGACCTAAAGGATCGCGAGGGGGCAAAGGAGAGTGACGCCCCTGAACTTCTGTGCGTGCAAGGCGCGGTTGCTGGAACAGGAAGCGTCAGCATATCTGGTCTCACGTGACGTTCTAGCCGAGAGTGCCGCTTACGAGAAGCAGGCGTGCTCTGATGACTTAGCAACACGAGGATATCATCTGGAGGTGACGTGATTGGAGAAGGTCAGCAGGGTCGATCGCGACCCGTGGACCGGAGCACGGCACGAACATGATTCTCGAAGAAAAGCAAGAGGAGAAACCCGTGAGCCACACCTTTCAGAAAGGCGCCGATCATCCGGTGAACCAGGACTTCGATCCGCTCGATCCTAGGACGGATGGATTCTGGCGAGTCAAGGAGGAAGAACACGCATGCGCACACAGGTAGGAATCGTAGGTGGCGGGCCGGCGGGGGCTCTGCTCTCGCACCTGTTGCACCTGCAAGGTATAGAGTCAGTCGTGCTCGAATTTCGCGGCCGCGAGGAGGTGGAGACGGCGGTTCGGGCCGGAGTTCTGGAGGACGCCACCGCGGAGCTGCTTAGAGAGACGGGCGTGGGGGAGAGGATGGACCAGAAGGGGGCGGTCCACGAGGGCATCGAGCTGCGCTTTGGCGGCCATGGCCACCGCATCGACTTCGCCGACCTCACCGGCGGGCGCAAGATCGTGGTTTACGGCCAGCAGGAGGTAGTTAAGGACCTGTACACAGCTCGCCTCAGCGCCGGTGGAAAGATAATCTTTGAGGCTGCGGCTACTGGCTTACAGGATCTCGATACCCCGCAGCCGAAGATCCGCTTTCGCAGGGGGGCGAAACTCGACCTCGATGCCGGGGAGATCCGCTTTCGCGATGATACGAACGAAGAGGAGATAACCTGTGACTTTGTCGTGGGGGCCGACGGCTTCTTCGGACCCTGCCGGAGTTTTATTCCCGATGAGGTTCGCAAGGAGCATGTCTGGACCTATCCGTTCGGGTGGTTCGGCATCCTTGTCGAAGGCCCGCCCTCCACCGAAGAGCTGATCTATACCCTCCACGAGCGCGGCTTCGCCCTCGTGAGCACGCGCTCGCCGGAGGTTCAACGCCTCTACTTCCAATGCGACCCAAACGATAAGGTAGACAATTGGCCCGACGAGCGCATATGGGAAGAGATGCAGACCCGCCTCGCCACAGACGACGGCTGGACCCTTAAGGAGGGCAGGATCTTCCAGAAGGACCTAGTGCAGATGCGCTCCTTTATCTGCGAGCCGATGCAGCACGGCAGGCTCTTCCTCGCCGGGGATGCCGCCCACATCGTCCCCCCGACCGGCGCCAAGGGTATGAACCTGGCCGTCTCAGATGTCCGCGTCCTTGTCCGCGGGCTCATCGAGTTCTACTTATCTGGCCGGACCAACCTATTAGAGAGTTACTCGGAGACTTGCCTGCGTCGGGTGTGGAAGGCGAGTCGCTTCAGCTGGTGGATGACCTCTATGCTGCACCGCTTCCACGACGAGGACGACTTCCGCTATAGACTGCAGCTCGCGGAGCTAGACTACTTGGCGTCTTCGCGGGCAGCCTCTACCTCTCTAGCGGAGAACTACGTCGGCCTGCCTATGGAGGTAATTACTGGAGTTCCAGCGGATGATTAAGCAAAAGTCAGAATGCGTAGTATGCCCTGTGAGAGGGTGTTGAATGAACGAGCTAGCTGCTTCGACCTGCACGGCGGTTCCGATAACGTCGCTACCTGGCCCGTGACCGGATACGTTTACAGGCCGTGCAAAACAGGTGAACTTCTGCTACCTCCTGATATGTGCGCTGCGGTTGCTTAAGGCGTGAATCGACTTTACGCGGAGGTTGTTGCGCGACTAACAGTTCTCGGATAAGTCATTACAAGGTTGCTTCAAACTTTTGGAAACTCACGACCCTGTCTCTGCTCGGCAAACCCGTATGCCGCGTCCACAGGCTTGGAATTCCATTCCGCTGGCAGCAGAAGATCGTGGAGCAGAGTAGGCACGTGATTCTGTTCGCCTAGAGGAGAATGCTGTTCCATCCCAAACGGCAGGTATGGGTCCTTGGGTAAGAGTCCCCTGAGGTGAGACTATGCCGATCCAGTTGATGCCTGTTCTTCATTACGCTGCACAAAACGCTGGCCATAACCTTTGCGCTTTCATACAAGATATAGTGTCTACAGCGTAGCTAGACTCTACATTTAGGTATAGGTTGCGGTGAGCGTTAGATACCTGGTCAGTTAAACGTTAACTCCAATCTCTTCTTTTCGTTGAAGATTCTCCTTATCTAAGCGGCGTTATCGCTTGAGCGGGGCATAGTGGCGCCCACTCCGGCAGGGTTCGCGCTGGGACGGTTGGATTGGGTCGCTGCGAGTGTGCCGCGCCAAGATTCAATCTCGATTGAACCGTCAGGCGCGAGGCTCGTCTCCTCCATTCACCAATCGATAACCGATCGCTAGTGTACCTTGCCTACCGTGGCGCGAAACGCGAGGTTGAGCAGGTAGATGGCATGGGCCAGCTCTCACTCCGGCTTGCCTCCACCGAATGAGTCAACGATGAGGTCGCCGCCGGACCGGAGCGTGGGTACAAGGTACGAGATCAAGGCCTTCACACGTTTGGTGGTTCGGTGCTGAGCACGTTGGCTAAGACGTTGTTCAACCCACGCGTTTTTACTATCCAATACGTTCTCCCGGTGCGAATCCTGATGCAGATAGTCGCAATGTCCTTCAGTGTGAACCATGAGGATTCGCGTCGGTGAGCCCCGAACTTTTTGAGTTTGTGCTAAACAGGAAAAAGGTTTACTTGCCGCCCAAGTAGCGCATTTACATTTACTTCAGCCGTGCGCTGCCACCGATAAGTTTCGTTACGCTAACTTTATGGGGAAGGTCAACATCTATACTAGGCAGATGCCGCTCCTTAGCGAGATTTACTTTCCGCTATTCGGGTACGTCATTACCATAAACTCGGAAATACCTGATCGGCGGCTGTTCGAGAGAACGCACTTTTTTCTCTACCGCCACGACGATTTCAGGGCGCTGGGGATGGAACCGGTGGTGCTCGATAGAGCGACCTTAGTGCCTAGGGACTACAGGACCACCGACGAGGTCAAGGAAGAGTCCGTCCGGCAGATCGAGGAGAAACGCCGCGCTAAAAATTACTTACAAGCCGAAACAGACGCTTGAACTAGCATCAGCTTCACCTCAGTGGCGTCGGACAATTGGGCGCAGAATCACAGATCGGGAGCGTCCTGTGAGTAGAATTCTTGAGAGCCACGCTGCCAACAGGAGAGGAGATCGGATGTCGCGGCTGCCCGAGGGAGCCTTGAGGCGCTACGACGAGATGCCGGACGAGGAGTTCTATCGTACCCCACGCCTGGTCACCCACATAGACGACAGGGCAATAGCGGCGGTCACCCAACTCTACCTTGAGCTGTTCCCACCAGGCGGGGCTATCCTGGACCTTATGAGCAGCTGGGTTAGTCACCTGCCGCCCGAGATAGAGTACACGCGCGTCGTTGGCCTGGGGATGAACGAGGTGGAGCTGAGGAGGAATCCTAGGCTCGACTCCTACGCGGTCCAGAATCTCAACCGGACCCCGAATCTGCCGTTCGACGAGGCGGAATTCGACGGGGTCGGTATCTGCGTCTCTATCGACTACCTAACCCGGCCTGTCGAGGTGCTGCGAGAGGTCGGGCGCGTGTTGAAGGTCGGTGCCCCACTCGTTGTTTCGTTCTCCAACCGTTGTTTTCCCGATAAAGCAGTAGACCTCTGGCACCAACTGGACGACCGCGGCCACATGCAGCTTGTCGAGCGTTACCTCCATGAAGCAGGCAACTGGAGCGACTTACATAGCCTCGACCGCAGCCCACGGCGCCTGTTTAGCGATCCGCTCTACGCTGTTATCGGTAGAAGCACAGGACCATATACGGAAGTACGAGAAGCATCAGAACCTGACTTGTAAGCTCCACGACAGAGCCAGCGAAATCTCTCGGTCATCGTCCGACAGCGTCACTCGGAACAACGCTCTGTAACGGTTGTCGGGTGAAGAAGCAGAGGAACTGTTACTTCCCTACTAAAACAGTCGTTACCCGGCACCAACTTAATGATAAGGGCCACGTACGCTTCGTGGAGGAGTACCTGCGTAGGGCTGGCAACTTCGAGAACGTGCGCGGCGTCGATCGCAGCCCGCGGAGGATGTTCTCCGGTCCCTTGTGCGCTGTGATAAGGGAGACTACAGGACCGCACAATTAAGCCAAACCGGAAGAACGAGTTTGACCCCTCACTTAAGGGTCATCAACACTACATCTAGCATATAGTGTCAGATACACACTATATGTTGAGGGATATCGGGTAACAATTACTCGGCAAAGAACAGAGTCACCTCATGAGCTTCTCCAACAAGCAGGGCATGGAAGCGAAGCTCCGGTTGTTTTGTAGTTCTGAGCGTTGATATGGGTGACGAGCCGGGGCACGCGGTAGAATTCCTCTTCAGGCGATTCGTTCTGTCGCCTGAAAGCCTCTCCTGGTATCTGCGACATAAGGTGCTCCTCTAAGATAGCGTGCTTCACACGGGAGTATGGCGAGCAACGCTCTTGCGGAGATGCATGCCCTCGATGATCTCGATTAAGGCCCACTGTACGGTGCTTTCTTTAACGGCCTCTGCATGCTCGTTGATGGCCGGGGTGAACGGGCAGTAGAGATCGGGCATGACGAACCGTTCCATCATCAGCACTCCCCTTCTTGTACCTCCCACCCATAAACCAA
>DASQMR010000051.1:0-5266 GCA_035645375.1 Rubrobacteraceae bacterium | reverse complement strand
CGGCTCGAACATTGCCGTGATCGCGAAGGGCCTGGAGGGCGACGAGCCCGGCCATAGGAACGGCCGCAGCCTGTTCGAAGCTGAGGTTGGCCGGCTTCAGCGCCAGTGCGTCTTCGGAGACGGACGCGTACTCGGCAAAGGCCCCACCGAGCCCACCGCACCAGCCGAAGACCTCGTCACCGGGCTGCAACCGCCTCACGCCGTTGCCGACGGCTTCGACAGTTCCCGACACGTCCGTCCCTCTCACGGCGTTCTTTGGCTTGCGCAGCCCGTACACTGGGCGGGCGATGTACGGTAGGCCGCTCATGATCGCCCAGTCGCCTGGGTTCACGCCAGCCGCATGCACGTGAACCAGTACCTCGTCGTCGCCGATCTCGGGCTTGTCGATGTCCCTAAGTTCCAGAACATCGGGTGAGCCGTACTCGTCTTGGACAATTGCTTTCATATGTTCTGCAAGACTGCCAAGTCCCGCACGATCCTCTCGCTCGGAGAGTTTGGTTGGCGTACTCATATATCTGCTTCCTCTCTCTAGCCCAGGAAAAGGCAGAGGTTGATTGGAGGAGAGGTAGCTGACCCCGGTCTAGAAAGGAGGGCAGGTAGCGGTCCTACGCCCTCACGCGGCGGTCTTCTTGGCCACGTAACGATTGCATCATACTCTCTGGGCAAAGGAGAAGATATAGTACATTTGTACTATCAATTACTAAGATTCTATTCATGGTTTTGCGGCTACCCTAGATGTGAGTAGCCTCTTATTCACCAGATTGCCGCTAAGAGATCTTCTCGGAAACCTGGACTACGCAGCCACTGCTTCGGCCCGCTCTTTGAGAGCTCGGTTCATCTCCTCAAAGCCACGTCGCGTGTCTCTATCCAGTGCGCTGGAGAATAGAGGAACTAGTATGCCCCTAAAGACCTCTCTTTGGACAAAGCGCACACGAGTTTCCCCCAACGGCTCTATGGTGAATGTATGCTCGCCATCAAAAAGACCCCGCACAAATAAATGCCCCGGTCAGCGCAGCTCGTGGTTTGCCTCCGCATTGAGGACATTGGGGCGAAAAGTCATGCCTCTGGAGCCGGAAGGCTGCATGCGGACTTCGAGGCGCTCCCCGGTTCTAGGGACGCCGCTGGCCCGGCTGATAAAGGGGTTCCACTGAGGGTAGGAGGCAAAGTCGCTGAGCACTTCCCACACGCGCTCCGCAGGGGCGTTGATCTCTATCTCGCGGTGCAGTTCCTTCACTGAGAACCCCAGGTACCTAAAAAGCGTGTAAGCCAAACGCTTTGCGCCTGGGGGACACAGCTTACTCGTCTCTTTTAAGTCGTACCGCTAAAGAATACTGCCCCCGCCACCAGCAAGCCCAGCAACGCCAGCACCACAACTACTATCACCGGGATCAGAACCACTAGCACAGCCTTGCCCGTCGTCGTCCCGTGCATCTCCCTTATGCCTACAACCGACAGGTAGATACCGTACAGGCTCAAAAGCCATCCGATTATCGGTATCCAAGAAACTAAGGATGTGACTGTCGTGTAGGAAGCTACCCGGAAGGTGGCTCCGAAGCCCGAGCGCGTAGTCCCCACAACTAATATCACCAGCAAGTGTGCTATGCCAGCTATAACAAAAACGCCGATGATGCCGCCTATAGGCGCGAAGATCACCGACCCTACGAATTCCCCGAAACCCTGGTTCTCGGGTACCTGGATACCGTACCCTGCTAGGAAACTCTCCCCCACCCCGGCCAACCTCAGGACGCCTCCGAGGATCGCGGATATCTCGGTGCAGATTAGCGCGAAGATCAAAGGACTGAGGAGGACACCACGCCGGGGTAGCCCGGCGAAGAAGCCGACCGGCTGAAACACCACCCGGCGCACTGTATCTACGAAGCTTTGGAGTGGGTTGGACAGATCGTAGTCTCCCCCCGAGGTACTTCTAACACCCATCTTCCCACGCTCCTTTGCCCTGGATTCTCCGCCTACAACCAATCATCATACCCGTACTTACAATGGCAGAATGAAAAAGTTTACGCCTACCACGCCTACTCGGGGCGGGTTGCCTCTATTCACCGAATTGCCGATAAGAGGTTTTCTCGGAAAACCTAGCTTCCGGTGTAAGTTATTCTAGGAAACTCAGCCCTATTCAGAGGAAGTGTTCGAGACGGCTGGCGGTATCCCCCTAACATGGGACGCGGCGGGTAGCAGGTGGAGACGTATGGCGGGACAGATCTTAAAGGTCCTTTGCGTCTCCTGCGGGCGGCGGCCTTCCTGAGCAATTTCGACCGTTTTACGGTGGCGCCGATGCTGTTGACTATCGCGGCCGACCTTAGAGTCTCACTCGCTGAGGTCGCGGCGGTAGCGAGCCTGTACTACCTTCTCTACGGCCTAATGCAGCCGGTCTGGGGGATGCTCTCGGACCGGTTCGGGCGGGTACGAGTGATGCAGCTGACGCTGCTCGCCGTAGTGGTGCCCGGACTGCTCTCGGCATTGGCACCGAACCTCTTGGCGCTCGTCGTGGCAAGGGCGCTCGCAGGCGGCTTGTTCGCGGCAGTGATACCGGCCGCCCTGGTTTATATCGGCGACACGGTGCCGCTCTCCTTCCGGCAGAAGGCCCTGGCGGACCAGCTAGCCGCAGGCGCGGTGGCTATCGCTCTCGCTACGGTGGCGGCGGGAGTCGCGGCCCACCTAGGGCTCTGGCGGTTCGCGTTTGCAGCACCGGCCTTCGCCGCGGGGGCCTTGAGTCTCTTACTCGCCCGGCGGCTACCCGAACCGGAGAGGGAAGGTGGAGGCGCGGGGCCGCTCGCGCAGGTCGGGCTCGTTGTGAGGCGGCCCTGGGCGATCCTAGTAGTGTTGCTCGCGCTCGTGGAAGGCGGCGTCATACTGGGTTTCCTGACCTACCTCGCCCCCTCGCTGGAAGCCGAAGGATACAGCACCGCCGTCTCCGGGCTCGCAGTCGGGCTCTACGGGCTCGCCGTGCTCGTCTGGACGCAGGTGCTCAAAAGCGTCACCGACAAGCTGGGTCGCTACGCCTTGATCTTGATAGGGGGCGCGCTGCTGGCTTTGGGATACGCTTCGGGAGCGCTCGAGCGTAACCTCCCCGGTACCGCTCTTGCGGCCGTTCTCGTCGGTGGAGGGTTCGCCTTTATGCATTCCACTCTGCAGACTTGGGCCACAGAGGTCTTGCCGGAGGCCCGGGCGAGCGTGATCTCCTTTTTCGCCGCTGCGCTCTTTGCAGGCAGTGGTATCGCAACCATCGCTGTCGCACCGCTCGCCGAGGCCCAATCTTATAGGCTGCTTTTTGCCGTTGCCGCTCTAATCGCCATTCCGTTGGGGCTCCTAGGTAGTCTCGCCCGCCTCCACTACGACCGGAAGTAGCCGGACTTTACAGGTAGCCGCCGGACCTTATCAAACCAGGATTTACTGATCCAGAGTCAGTCCTGCTGATGTTGCATCCTGGTTTCTGTAGGCGATAGTGGAATAGGCCCTTGGTGTACTTCTCGAACCCTCTTAGTCGCAGAGACTAGTTGACACTAGTTTTGACACTAACCCAGAACAACAGCGTGAAACATTGGGCAACGAGGTAGATGTAGATTCGGCTAATTTGAGCGGATTCTGCAACCTCCAGCAACCGCTGGAATTACGCCGGCAGAGACTCTTAATCTCTAGGTTCCAGGTTCGAGTCCTGGGCGGCTCACTTAAGAAATAACTGCAAATGGTGGAAAACGAAAGAGCCCCGGCGATGCACAGGGGCTATTTTAGAGTAGTTTTACCTGCGACTTTGAGGAACCCGCGGGAGCAGCGGCGGTCGAACTCTGCGCAAACGGGCTCGAAGGAACATGCCGGCAAGCGTCTGCCTGTGGTCATTCGGTAGGCTGGTTCAGCCCTGGAATCCCAAGCAGCGAGAGATCTCGTCGGCAGCCTGTACGCATAGTTCTCCAACCTCCGGAAAAGACTCGGGAGGCAACCGGAATGCCGGACCCGAGACGCTCACCGCGGACACCACCACGCCTTCGGCGCACCGAACCGGTGCGGCTATCGCGTTGAGCCCAAGCTCCAGCTCTTCAATGGTGTACCAGTAATCTCTATCGTGGTCACGCCGTATGTCCTCTCGGAGAGCCTTGGGATCTACGAAGGTATTTTCGGTGTAGCTCTGTAGCGACCTCTTGAGAATGCGACGCCGTTGGTCTTCTGGCATGTAGTTCAAGAAGATCTTACCCGCCGCAGTGGCATGCAGTGGCGTGTGCATACCCGACCAGTTCACGCTCAAGGCCGAAGATCTCGAATTGCTCTGGTAGAGGATAACAGCGTCGTCCCCCTCCAGCACAGCGACGGTGACTGTTTCCCGCGTCTGTTGGGCGAGTCGATCGCAGACTGGTCGGGAGCAGCGCGCGATGTCCAGGTCTGCCGTCACCGAGCTTGCGAGCGCGACCAGCCCGAACCCCAGCCGGTACTTCTCGGTCGCGGCGTCCTGCTCAACCAATCCCCGATCTCTCAGCGTAGTGAGCAGCCGGTAGGCGGTGGACTTATTGACCTCTAACTCCTTGGCCACCTCTGTGACGCCGGACCACCCCCGGCGCGATAGAAGTTCCATTACGGTGATGGCGCGGTCTACCGACTGCACGAAATTGTTTCTACGCTTTGTTGTTTCCATATTTGTAGTCTATACCGTCGTTGTATTTCGACTCAATCAGCTTTAGTCGTTGCTTCCAGCACCGGTTACTCGTTTTCTCCCCTCACCACTACCGCCGTCAAGGGTGTGCCATCGTCCACATGACCAAACCAGTCCTTAGCCACGCGGGGAGCCTCGCCATCCACATTGGGCGCGCCGCGATCGTTCGCCACGTCCCCGGCGTCCACGGTCCGCACCTCTACGCTGAAGCGGGCGACGCCTGTAGAGTTTGGCACGCTGGCGTGCAGGTGAGCCCCCGAGAAGCAGAGGAGGTCGCCGGGCTCGATGACCAGTCGCAACTCGGAGGCGGTGTCCACGGGCTCACTCGGTTCTGGCACTAAAGAAGCACTCGACCTGCCCGAGCGGATATCCTCCAGGTCCCAATCTGCGCTCGTGTTCTTTAGCGGCTTCTCCCAGTACTCTCCATAGAAAGCGATCGTGCGCCCCGGGCTTATAGGATAGATCGGTGCCCACCAGTTCGTCTGCGCGTACACGTTGGAGGACCAAGTGTCGCGGTGAAAGCCCAGCTTGGCGGTGCGGCGCCCTGAGTATTGCTCGCCGTGGGGCGAGACGCGTAGGTACAACCAGTCCCAGAAGGTGCGCCGCAGG
>DASQMR010000050.1:0-3567 GCA_035645375.1 Rubrobacteraceae bacterium | reverse complement strand
CGGGCCGTAGGAGCCGGAGAGAAAGGCCAACCCCCGGCCTCCGTCGTTATCCTCTCCGGGGACGTCCACTACGGCTACCTGGCTGAGGCGACGTTCCATAACCAGGATGTCACGAGTCCGATCTACCAAGCGACCTGCTCCCCGCTACGCAATGCCTCCGCCGCAACGAAGAGGCGTCTTGAGAGCACCGGCTGGACGAAGCTTGGAGAGCATGTGGGGCGCTTTCTAGCCTGGCTAGTAGGTGCCGGGCAAGAAGGGGTGGGCTGGCGCCTTACCCACGGAGAGCCTTGGCTCGAGAACCAAGTCGCAACCCTAGAACTTGAAGGCCGGCAGGCTATGCTGAGGTTTGAGAAGGCCACCATTGGCGGCTCTGGAGAGCCTGTCCTGAAGAGGATCTACAGACACATCCTCGCCTAGAGACGGTTGTGAACCGGCTATAAGACTGTGCTAAGTGAGGACTCGACGTGACCTCACAAGTTGCGTGGCCTAGGAGCTTCTAAGAGTCAGAGACAAAGAAGCGCATAGAGCATTCCGCGGCCGTGTGGCAGCAGTAGGGATAGAACAGAGCCGAACAGATCAGAAAACGCTCACAGACCAACCCCGCTTTTTCGGCTTGAAGAAGCGGGATTTGCTGACGGGTTAGGACCTGCTAGAACTTAGCAATTAAGACCACGAATCAGAAGGTCGCAGGTTCGAGTCCTGCCGAGCGCGCTAAGAAAACTCCTGCAAATTGGGCTGAACCATAATAGCCCCGGGTACCCGCCGGGGCCGATTTACTGCAACCCGCTACTCTAGTACGCTCTCCATCGCGTTCGCTGCCTGGTGCCCCATTCCCGGCACAAGGTGAGAATACGTGTCCAGAGTTACCGCAATCGTGGCGTGCCCCAATAGCTCTTGAACCAATTTCGGATGCACGCTCCTTCTCAACAGTAGCGTCGCGCAGGTGTGCCGCAGATCGTGGAAGCGTGTGTCTGGCAGTCCGGCTTGCTTGAGCAACGGCTTGAATGAACGGCCCGTAAGGTTGCGGGGATTGATAGGAGTCCCGATCGTCGTCGCGAATACAAGCCCGTAGTCTTGCCACAGCCCGGTGAGCCGCGTGCACTCTTCGAATTGGCGGTCGTGATGACGTTTAAGAGCCTCTACAGCCCCGGTGGTGAACCTTATCTGTCGGCGGCTCTTGGCGGTCTTAGGGGCCATAAACTTTGGGCCATCCTTAGCCAGAGTGAGCGTCCGTCGGACGTGCAAAGTGCCTGCTTCGAGGTCTACGTCTTCCCAGCGAAGCCCTAGCAACTCGCCTTGCCGAAGCCCGCAGTGAACAGCGAGCACGTAGAGGGCTTCCAAGCGATCTCCACGCGCCGCCTCGAGCAGTCTGCGCGCTTGCTCGGGGGATAAAGGTCGCACCTCCTCCCTCTGCGCCTTCGGCGGGTCCACGGCCTCCGAGACGTTGCGAGGTACTTCTCTCGATGACGAAACCGCTAACGGCGATCGGATTCGTCGGGATAAGAGAGATTACCTCCGCAGGCTAGGTTTATGAGGCCTGCTACAAGATTCAGGAAACACCCCACACTGTGCATCCTTTACCCCTCCAATCTTTGAAACCGCTCCTCCGCTCGGCTCCTCAAACGCGCCGGTCTTCCCGATATATGATCTCACGACCTCCGGCACACTTGCGCCACCCTGCTCCTATCCCGTAACGTCATCTCCAAAGAGAAAAGAAAGATCTGGGACGATAACATCTGGGGTAGGAACATCGCCATCCTTGGGAAGTGGTGGCGACTTTGCGAGCAAAATACCTGTTATCCCTATCTGGAAAGCTCCTTTGATGTCTGTCATAGGATTGTCGCCGATCATTGCGATGCGCTCGCGTTTTGCGTTCAACCCTTCCATAGCTAGCTCGAAAAGTTTGGGGTTAGGCTTTCCTACTATCACATCGGGATTTTCTCCAGAAGCTGCCTGGATAGCAGCCACTATGGCCCCTGCACCTGGAATAGGGCCCTCTGAGGTTGGGTAGGAACCGTCCGGATTGGTAGCTATAAACCTTGCTCCCCCCAATATGAATCTAGTAGCTTTCAAGAGGTGATCATAGCAGGTATGCTCGTCGCCCCCGACTACGACTACCTCCGGTTGACCAGTTTCAACAACCTCGACTCCGGCCTGACGAATCTCATGTGTGAGACCAGGGCTACCGACGACATAGGCAGAGCGCACACCACTTTCCCCGAGGTACCTCGCTGTAGCCCACCCGGAGGTGAAGACCTCCTGCTGTTGAGCTTTTATACCCATTCCGATCAGGTGTTGGGTAACCTCCGCTCGAGTCGGTCGGGGGTCGTTAGTCACGAAACGAATTACCTTACCAGCACCGCGAAGGCGAAGTAAGGAGTCCGTTACGTGAGGGAAAATCTCCTCACCGTGGTAAAGGGTACCATCAAGATCGAACAAGAACGCGTCAAACTGCTCAGCCAGCATACGAAGCGCTTCCTCTCCTTAAAGCTCTGAGTATACTATACGCTTTTTCCTTATGTAGCACCTCTATTGAAATAGTCTGGTCCTCCTGAACTCTCTCAACAATACCATTTACTTGGCTCACAAAACTGGCACAGGGGCGGGCAAAGTAGAAGGCGTAAAACCGGCTCTTAGCTTGCGAGCTTGTTGAAAAAGTCCTTGTCAACCCGGTCGGCACCACTCTCCGTATCACTCTCCCCTTTTCGACAAAGCCAGAAGCTAAATAATAGAATAATGCGGTACGAGTGCACACCTAGTGGACACAGTTTATGAAGGCAATGGCCGACAGCGAACAGTGAGCGTTTGCTTACTTGGGCCGGAGGCTTGCTCGTTTCTTGCTTATGGAGATGCAGATGGACGAGAAGGTAACGAACCGGCCGGCAATATCGTCCGTCTAGACGCACGTTGTTGACGATTGGAAATATCCTTTAGCACGCCCTGGGACGACGAGAGACTGGACGATCCAAGGCTTCAGTGATGGACCGACACTTGGTAAGTTAGCTGATCTTCTTAATGGCCGCATGGTGGGGAAGTCTAGCAGAAGGGTTCACTCTCCCTAACCTATCCACGCCTCGGACTACCGCATAGTTAGCTGTCTTTTTCCCTACCGAATCTCCGGGAACTTCTTGGGGTCCCCGAGATCCGGGTACGCGAGCAACATGCCCCCTTGATGGCCCGAATTAGTCCCCGGTGCTGCCGGCGCAGCCGGTCGAGGTACCACTCCCGCCGCCTCGCGCTCTCTTTGACCAGTTCGCCCACGAACGGCCCGACGCGCCCGGAGAAGAATTATGCGTCGTCGAGCGCGAAGTTTCTTCCAGGTTTCTACAATCGTCGGGATAGTCGGTGATTAACCGAGCTTCGGAATGACATCCCTTTACTACACGTGTTTTGACCGCAATCTGACCGCAACCGGGTGTCTTTCCCTGTCCCTCTGTGTACCTCTAAACGAGCTAAAACCTGATAACAGCGGGGTTTTGTCTCCCCCTGTCCCCCACTGTACCTCCCTGTCTGTGAAGGAGAATGACTACGAATCAGAAGGTCGCAGGTTCGAGTCCTGCCGAGCGC
>DASQMR010000049.1:0-2890 GCA_035645375.1 Rubrobacteraceae bacterium | reverse complement strand
AACTGGGCTGCTCTGGAGAGGATATGCGCCGGTACAGACATCCCCCTGCTCCCGCCTGATGCCTTGAGTGACGATGCGGAGGTGAGGCGCTACGCTCGTGAGAGGGATCTCGTACTGCTTGAGGTGCAGCTACTCACATAGTGCAACGTTGGATTACCTCCCCTTTGGGCGCTTGTAGTTGTGGATCTGGTTACTCGAGGGGCGGCACGTTCTTAATCGATCGAGCCGGGGCTCCTTATCGAGGCTACGGTCTTTATTTTTGGTTAGTCACTCACCGAACTTGGGTAGCGTCATTGGGTAAAACTATAGAGTAGGAGGATGAGATGGCGAATGCCGAGCGCAGGGCGCATGTTGTGTGGGAGGGAGACCTCCCCAGGGGCAACGGGAGAGTGACGGCAGATAGTAGCAAGGTGTTGGAAGAGACTCCTGTGACCTGGGCTTCTAGGGTCGAGCGCCCGGGCGGCAAGACGAGCCCTGAGGAGCTAATAGCGGCTGCCCACGCTAGCTGCTATTCGATGGCGTTTTCAAACGTTTTAGCCCAGAAGGATGCGCCTCCGGTGCGGCTCGAGGTGGAAGCCGTAGCCACCTTCGATGCCGATCAGGTCAAGATCACCAATGTAGACCTAAATGTGCGAGGCGAGGTGCCTGGCATGAGTGAAGAAGAGTTCGATGCCGCAGCTCATGAGGCCGATGAGGCGTGCCCCGTCTCGAACGCCCTGAGAGGCAACGTAGAGATCCGGGTGCAAACGCAGCTTAGTGAGCCCAGTTAGCGGCACAGGGAAATCGCAGGGCCGGGGTCTTGATCGGGACTCCGGCTTTGCCGTCGCGCGGCCATACCCTCATGAAGGCCATCGACGTGAGCCCGCTGGATGCGGGCCTGCTAGATACTGTGGTACGGCTCGTTAGGCTCCTAGACTCCCTCATTGCCGAAGCTCGCTTCCTCGCACAGCTGGGCATGCGGGAGATCGTCTACAGGCTCCTTATGGGAGAGCAGGGCGGCAGGCTCAGCCATATCGCGGCTCTGGGCGGCTCCACCCACCGCATTGTCGAGGCCATCGAGCGGCTCCGCAAAGACTTCGACCAGCCGCTTCGGATCGAGGACGTCGCCAGGGAGCTTGGAATGAGCGTCTCGGGCTTCCACCACCACTTCAAGGCGGTCACCGCCATGACTCCCTTGCAATTCCAGAAGCAACTGCGGCTTCAGGAGGCCCGCCGTCTTATGCTCGGTGAGGACCTCGACGCCGCAAGCGCCGGCTACCGCGTGGGGTACGGCGACGCCTCGCACTTCACCCGCGAGTACAAGAGGCTCTTCGGCGCGCCGCCGGTGCGCGACGTGGAAGGGCTGCGGGAAGCCGCGTTGGTAAGTTCCGGCCTATGAGCCGATTGGGGGCCGGTAACGAGCCTACTTGACTCCTGGCGGTGCGGGCAGGGACAGAGCTAAACGATTGAAAATGCAAGATTCTCTTCAGGAGGCCGCTATGCAGATCACCAGGAACGCCATCGAGACCGTGGCCGGGCCGAGCGAATGGTTCACCGGCGCGGTCTACGTCGACACGGTCGCGGCGCCATCAGGTTCCTCGCGCCTGCAGGCGAGCAGCGTTCACTTCACCCCGGGAGCGCGGACCGCGTGGCACACTCACCCGAACGGACAAACCATTTACGTCACCGAAGGCGTCGGGCTTTGCCAGCGCCGCGGCGGGCCGATCGAGGTGATCCGACCGGGCGATCGCGTGTTCTTCGAGCCCGGCGAGGACCACTGGCACGGCGCCGCCTCAAACCGCTTCATGACCCACCTCGCGATGCAAGAAGTCATTGACCAGGGTAGGCCCGTCACGTGGGGCGAGCACGTTAGCGACGAGGAGTACGGTGCCGCGCCACCCATCGACCGGTGAAGAAGCCCTTCCCCGCCGCCTAAGGGAGTAAAGATGCTCGAAGGAAAACCAAGCCCAGCAGGATCCAGCTATGCGGCCGCCGGGTACTCATACCCGGGGGATCTAGCCTGGTTCGTGCGGGACCGATGGAGGGACGTGCCGGAGCCTCCTGATGACGTCGACCTGTTGCCCGACGCTGCAGCGCTGGAGCACTTTTTCGCTGCCTGCTACCAAGCGAGCATGCTGCGTGAGGAGGAGCGCCCGGTCGTCTTCCGCGCCATCCTCGCCGAGCCCGCGCTCTTCGCCCCCGAGGGGAGGCCGCCCGAGGATCTGCAGCGGCTCGCGTTTCCCCGCTCGCTCCCCTTCGATGAGAGGGAACTCAGGCGGCTCTCGGTAGCTGCCGATCCACAGCGGACGCTGATCGGGGTATGGCGAGACGGGGAGGGAGGCTTGCGGATATGGGGCCTGATCAACTCAGGCACCCGGTGGTTGAGGGACGTCCAGGGCGGCAGACGGGCCGGGGCGTCGCTACCGCCGGTGCCGGTCATTCACGTCGACGCGCCGGGGAGCATAGAGGCGTACAAGGGCCATGAGCTCGTCGGCAAGCTCCAGAGGGGAAGACTCTCGGGGTCGCGGATGGACCCCTTCGAGTCGGCATGGCTGCCGGGCCAGTTCTCCCGGCTTTTGGAGGAGCTCGTCGAGCGGCACGAGGTTGCCCGGAAGCGCGGGCGCGAGCTCTCGGGTGAGAGTTGGGCGCCGCTGGAGCCTTCGCTTCCGCGCAGGATCACGGAGCGCATGATGAAGCGCGTCACAAGCGTGCTGCGCGACGCCCGCCACGGCGGAACGGTGATCTTTATCCCCCTGAAGAACGCCGGAGATTTCTCCCGCGAGCACCCCTACATCGACCTCAGATACCGGTTCGCGGACGGCCAGGCCCGACGTAGTTTCCCCGACCTCATAGTAGACATCCTCAACCGCCTGGCCCAGCTCTACGGTACCACCGATCAGCACGAGCCGAG
>DASQMR010000048.1:0-3736 GCA_035645375.1 Rubrobacteraceae bacterium | reverse complement strand
GACGTGGAGGTGCCAGCAAAGGACCTTATCGGCGAGGAAGGCGAGGGATTTCGCTACATCATGGACGGCATGAACGCCGAACGCATCCTTATCGCCGCCGAGTGCATCGGTGACGGACGCTTCTTTATAGAGAGAGCCACGGAACGCGCCAACGAGCGAGAGGTCTTCGGGCGCAGGATCGGTCAGAACCAGGGCATCCAGTTCCCCATAGCCCAAGCCTACGCGCGTATCGAGGCGGCGAACCTGATGGTACAGAAGGCTGCGGGGCTGTTCGATAGAGGCGAGACGTGCGCGCCGGAGGCGAACATGGCGAAGCTGTTGGCGGCTGACGCGAGCTGGGAGGCAGCTAACGTGGCGATGCAGACTTTCGGGGGCTACGGGGTCGACGCCGAGTATGATGTCGAGAGAAAGTTCCGCGAGACGCGCCTCTACCAACTAGCCCCCATCTCAACCAACCTCATTCTCTCCTACATAGCAGAGCATGTGCTCGGTCTACCCAGGTCCTTCTAGAGTGAGAACGTTCGGCCGCTACGCTGGTCTCCGTCAGAGACGGTCGAGGATTTGAGAGGCGTGCTGCCTTTGAGGTGTAAAGAGGCAGTAGTGGTGGACGACAGCATACTTCCACAAGGCGTTCGCGTCAGCGGCAGGAACTAGGCTAAGTGCGCTGAGCCTATAGGAACGCGTCGTCTGGCCTACCGGTGCACGGCTCCGCGAACGCGATCAGAAACGGCGCCGAACCGAGCCGAAAATATAAATCATGTCTGCGAGCTGCTGACCGACAGGAGTTTCTCAGAGCCTCACCGGGCGGGACTTTTTGCGCGCTCGAGTTCTCTTATTGTCTACAATCTGGATGCGAAAAATGCGTCGAGGAACCGGCGGATGTCGATGAGAACCTAAGAGGGTAGAGGGCCGTGGATCGAAACGATAGGAGGACCATCAGCGGGGAGACTAAAGTACGCCTTCCGCACGAGCGCTTGAACCTTGTTACACGCATGCTCGTGAAGAGGCCGTTTCGAACACACCCGCTGCTACCAGGCGGTCATACTCAGACGCTCGCCGGTTGGGCGTGGCCGCGTCGCTTCCGTGCCTACCCGGACGAGACACGCCTGTTCGAGGTTGAGCCGGGCGTGCGCATCCTCGCCCGCTGCCGCTGGCACGAGGACCGGAAGAACCGGATCACCATGATACTCATACACGGTCTCGGCGGGACCGCCGACGCCCCTTACATCCTCGGTGCCGCGCATCTGGCCTACCAGGCAGGCGCGAACGTGGTGCGCCTCAACCAACGCAACTGCGGCGGAACCGAGCACCTCACCCCTACGCTCTATCACAGCGGGATGTCGGAAGATCTGACGGCTGTGATGCGCGAGTTAGTGGGGCTCGATGGTCTTATCCGCGTCATAGTCGCAGGCTTTTCCATGGGCGGAAATCTCGCCTTGAAGATGGCCGGAGAGATGGGGGAGGGTGCGCCGCCGGCGCTCCTCGGCGTGTGTGCCGTCTCGCCCGCGCTAGATCTAAAGGAGACGGCGATGAACCTTGAGAGGCCCTCCAACTACCTCTACCAGCGTAGATTCGTGCGTGGCTTGCGCCGGCTCGTCGAGCGAAAGAAACTCCTCTATCCGAAACTCTACGACATCCGGGGTTTGAATCGCCTTCGTACGGTACGCGATTTCGACGAGATCTACACTGCTCCACACGGCGGCTTCAGCGGCGCCGACGACTACTATGCTCGCTCTAGCGCGCTCCCCTTCGTCTCGTGCATACGGGTGCCGGCGCTCATCGTTCACGCTCAGGACGACCCCCTGGTACCCTTCGAGCCGGTGTTGAGCCCGGAGGTGTCCGGCAATCCCTTAGTCACGACGGCGGCGCCGCTACACGGCGGGCATGTCGCCTTCGTCTCGGCCGAAAAGAACGAAGGGCGCTTCTGGGCCGAGAAACGCCTCGCGGAACTCTGCCGTCTCCTCTCCAGGGCCGAGCTCTCCTAGAGCTCGATGTAGAAGAGGAGGTTGCTATTACGAGCCTTCCAGCTCATCGTACGTCTCGTATCCAGGCCGGGTCGTACTGAACTTTTAGGTCGTTGAGCCCATGAGAAGGTCTTTAGCCAAAAGAGCTCTGAGTCCGGCTTGGAGCTACTCTAGAATAGGCAGAGGCGCCCCGAGATTCGCGTCTTACCGTCTACGCTGAGCCGGATATGACCTTAAGCGGAGACAGGTAGGTTAGTCTCACGCACCTCTACTGATAGTGCGCGTTTGATCTTGTCGAACTCCCTCTTTTCGGTCTCGCCGACAAGCGTCGCCGCTATCCCGTCTCTGCCGGCGCGCGCCGTACGCCCTATGCGATGTACATACGTCTCCACGTCTTCCGGGAGATCGTAGTTGATAACGTGCGAGACGTCGGGAATGTCGAGCCCGCGCGCCGCGACGTTCGTCGCGATAAGGATGCTTGTCCGGCCTCCGACGAACGCGGCGAGCGTCTTGGTGCGCTGCGCCTGCGACTTCCCGCCGTGCAACAGGCCCGCCTTGTAGCCGTCCCGTTCGAGTTGACGGTGCAGCTTGGTCGCCCCATGCTTAGTCCGGCGAAACACGATCGCACGCGGCTCCTTCTCCGCGTCGATCAGCGACCGCAGGACGCTAGTCTTGTCGCGGCCGTTTACGCGATAGGAGACCTGCGCGACGGTATCTACCGTGGGCGCCCCGGACTCGACCGCGAGCCAATGCGGAGAGCGCATATGAGCCTTGACCATGCCGCGTATAGCCTTGGGCATTGTGGCCGAGAAGAGGGCGGTCTGCCTGCCGTCAGGCGTGCGCGAGAGGATACGGTCCACGTCCGGCGCGAACCCCATGTCGAGCATCCGGTCGGCCTCGTCGAGCACGAGGTAACGCACCGAGCCAAGCCTGAGCGTGCCCCTCTGTAAATGGTCGAGGATCCGTCCCGGGGTGCCGACAGCGACCGTGGCGGTGCGGCCCTTGAGCGCCTTGATCTGCGGGCCTATAGCAACGCCCCCGCAGAGGACCACCGGGCGAACCGGCTCGTAACGGGAGAGGCTGGAAAGCTCTGCGGCGGCCTGCGCGGCTAGTTCTCGCGTGGGCGCGAGCACGAGGGCTTGTACGCCCCGCGTCTTCGGGTCGATTGCTTCGAGCAGCGGAATGGAGAAAGCAGCAGTCTTGCCGCTGCCGGTCTGGGCGATGCCGACTACGTCTTCGCCGCTCAATAGCACGGGCAGCGTTAGCGCCTGTATCGGGGTGGGGGTCTTCCATCCCTGATCTGCCACGGCCTTGCGGACCGGTTCGGAGACGGGGAGATCCGTGAACGAGACCTGCGGGGCCTCGGTTAGGGTATGCGGTGTCAAATTAGATGTTTCCTTCCTCTTGTCGTGTATAGCTGGCGCCACCGTGAGGAGCGTACGTCGTGGCGACCACTCGACAGGAGAGGATAGGCACAGGACACAAAAAAGGAGGTGCGGTTCGGATGTTCCGCATCTCAAGAATCGTGGACGTATGTTCTTGACTGTGTAGCATAGTAAGTATACCGGACTAGCCTTTGTAGTCAATCGGGGACGCGAACGCTACCGCTGGGAAGCTCGACCGCAACACGGGGATTGCCTTGTATTAGGTTGGACGCTTCACAAGTACGGCGCCCCCGGGCCTGAGGAAGTTCCTCGCGAAGGCAGGCTCCGCGTCTACGGCCCGGAGGCGTGGTCGCTTCAGCAGGGTCAGGGGGTGAGCAGAACCTTTAT
>DASQMR010000047.1:0-43618 GCA_035645375.1 Rubrobacteraceae bacterium | reverse complement strand
GAGAGGTTGTTGTTCTCCCCGATCTCTATCCCGCTTGCTCCGTATCTGGTGCTCCAGTAACCGGTGATGCCGGCATAGAGAGGCCCCTCAGGGTAGACGCGCTCGTAGGTGCCGCTGTCCTGCTCTTCGCTCCTCGCTAGTTCGGTTTCGCCGTCCCCCGCGAGGATGAGGCCGCGCGGGACCGACTGGACCCGCTGCGACTGCAGAGAGTTGGACGGATCGTTCGCCAGGGACTCCTGAACGTAGACTTGCCAGTAAGCCAGAACCCCAACTAGCGAGACGAAGCCGGCAACGAAGACGTAGAAGGTACGCCTGAGATGAGCGTTCAAACGGTCACCCGCTCTGGCGCATAACCCGCCTCCTTATCCTCCTCCTCGGGATGATGCTTACCGGCATTCTCGGAGACGACAAGGAGGAGGCCGGTGATGATGAAGTTACCGACAACCGAGGAGCCGCCGTAGGAGACGAAGGGGAGAGTGATACCGGTGAGCGGTATCGCCTTCGTGACCCCGCCGACGATGATGAGGGTCTGTACGGCGAACATAGCCGTCAGGCCGAAGGCGAGGAGCTTGGAGCCGTCGTCCTTAGCGAGGAGGGCTATCTTTATACCCCGGTACACGTAGATGAGGAAGGCCAGGATCAAGGCGGTCGCTCCAAGGAGGCCTAGCTCGCTTGCGATAGTCGAGAAGATGAAGTCGGTCTCGACTTCGGGGATGGTCTGGGAGAAACCTTCGCCGAGACCTGCGCCGGTAATGCCGCCGTCGGCGATGTTGAAGATGCTCTGGGTGACCTGAAACCCCGTATCGTCTGGGTCCGACCAGGGGTCGAGCCAAGCCGACACACGCGTCTGCACATGCGGGAAGATGAGGTAGGTCACGTATGAGCCCACTGCAAAGAGAATCGTGCCGAGGAGGACATAAGCCATGCGGCCGGTTGCCGCGTAGAGCATTAGAAGGGGAACGGCGAAGAAGAGCATGCTGCTTCCTAGATCCTTCTCGAAGACGAGGAGCCCCAGGGAGGCCGCCCAAACGAGGGCGACGGGACCGAAGTACTTGAGCGCCGGGAGTTGCATGCCCATGAACGAGCGACTCGTCGCCGCCCAAAGGTCTCGTGTGTCTGCGAGATAGCTGGCGAAGAAGATGACGAGTGCGATCCTCGCGAACTCCGAAGGCTGGAAGCTCACTGGCCCCAAGGCGAGCCAGAGTTGCGCCCCGTTGACCTCGTAACCGAAGAATATCGTCGACGCTATGAGGACGACGGCCGCGAGCGCGAGGAGGTATTTGTATACGAAGAGCTTCTCATAGTTGCGGAAAAAGAGAACCGTGAACAATAGTGCGCCGCTTCCAACGAGGATCCAGACAGCTTGCGTAGTTGCGAGGTTCTCGACCCCTGGCACCTGGTACGTGAGGCGATAGATCATGACGAGCCCGACCCCGGTCAGGAGGGTAACTATCGCCAGCAGCAGCGTGTCCGCGTGCGGCAGCCAGATCCTGACGCCCAAGTAGAGCAGGATCATCGTCCCCGCGTAGTAAGCCCCGTAGAGCAGAGGCGGGCTCTTGGCCTCCTGCACGAAAATGAGGATCGCGAAACCTAGAGTAGTTATGATGAGGGCGAGGGCCATCGGTATGCTCGCGCGCTGAGTCATCGTGCTCTGCTATCCCTCTTGCCGCAAGTCGCTCACAACGTTCTCCGCCTCCCCTTCGGACGGGTAGAGGTTGTGCCTCTCTACGTCGTCTTGGTAGCGCGTCTGGATATCCGACTGCATTAGACCTGTCCTCTGCACTTCCCTGTTGAGGGCGTAGCCGAAGGGCTCGTAGGGCAGCCCGCGGTAGATCACCACCTCGTCCTCATCGAAGCCAAGGAAGTATCGGCTCGACCCCCAAAGGTAGAAGGGCAAAAGGAGAGCCGCCACCACTAGTATCACCGCCGCCGTCCGGATCAGCGCCTTGATCGCCTGTCCCCATCTACCACCGGACTTTGTTCTCTTCTTCTTGCTTCGCGCTGTGTCGCGGCTCCGGCTCTTTCCATACCCGCCGCCTTCGCTCGCGGCACCGCTGGATCTCCCGGAGGATAGAGCTCTCATCTCCTGTGTGCCGCCTCGAACCCCTCTCTGGGGTGCCGCCTTGGTCTCCTCTTCGCTCACGTCGATAATCACGACGGTCACGTTGTCGGCGCCTCCTGCGTCGAGGGCGGCGTGGACGAGGCTACGAGCCGCCTTCTCGGGGTCGGGGGAGGAGGCCAGGATCTCTCGTAAACCCTCCTCGGTTATCATGTCGGTCAGGCCATCCGAGCAGAGTACAAAGCGGTCGTGGGGCTCGACCGGGAGGACGGCAGTATCCACCTCAACCGTGTCTTCAGCGCCGAGAGCACGGGTAATTAGGTTCTTCTGCGGATGCTCGCTGGCCTGGGCGCGCGTGAGGTCCCCGCTGCGTACAAGCTCAGCTACGAGAGAGTGGTCTTCGGTTACTGGCTTGAGCTCGCCGCCGCGCATAAGGTAGGCCCGGGAATCGCCAACGTGAGAGACCTCTATAACCGGTTCTCTGTTCTTCTCACTGAAGCGTGCTGCGACCACGGTAGTACCCATCCCGGAGAGCTTCTCGTCGCTTCTGGAGGCGGCGAGGATGCGCCGGTTTGCCTCCCTGATGGCGTCTTCGAGCGACTCCGAAGACGGGAGTTCCTTGAGAACGTCGACCGCTATGGAGCTCGCTACCTCCCCGGCCTCGAATCCGCCGATACCGTCGGCAACCACGAAGAGTGTCTCGTCGCGGCCTTCGCCGGTGAGCAGGGAGTCCTCATTGTTCTTTCGTACCTTTCCCGGGTCCGTCATCCCGTGGTGCTCAAGTACCAGCACGTTCTACTCCGAGTACCTGAAGGTCGTGGACCCTACCCGCAGACGGTCGCCGCTTCTCAAGGGCGTAGCGCCGACGGCTTCTCGGTCGTTGACGAAGGTGCCGTTTGTGGAACCGGCATCCTCGACGTACAACATCCCGCCGTGACGAGTTAGCATCGCATGATTCCCGGAGACGTAGTCATCATTCTTCAATACTATATCGCTTGACGACGAGCGGCCGATGTTCGTCGTACCCTCAGATACCTCAAACGGAGTACTCGGCGCAAGAATATCCGAATCTTCGACCACTAGCTTTGAATGTCCATTGAGGCTGTCGGCATAAGATACCGCCCCGTCGCGCTGGGCGTCGGGCTTCCGGTCGGACTTTCGGCCCTCTCCCGGGACAAAGGTCTCGTCTTCGGGCAATGAGCGCAGATCACCGATACCTCGCCGCACCACGGCGTAGATGAACGCGAAGAGCAGAAGCAAGAGCAGAGCCTTCGCCGCGAGCAGCGGTACCTGGAGATCCAGCACAGCTCAACGCCCCCCGCTGCCTTCTTTGTGCTTCGGCTGCTCGGCGACGTCGGAGGCTCTGTCGGCCCTCTCGCGAACGAAGCGGGTGTTGATCCCTCCGAAGGTGAGCTTATCGCCCCCCTCGATACGCTCACGGTCTATAGGCGCATCGTCGAGTAAGGTGCCGTTCGTAGACCCCAGGTCCTCGACTACAAAACCGTTCTCAAGGCGCGAGAGCCGAGCGTGCCTCCGTGAGACGTTCGGGTTGGAGATCACGATATCGTTCTCCTCACTCCTCCCGATGCTCCACGGCCCTCGTCCCTCCAGAGGGTAAGTCTTGCCGTCGTCGATGGCCAGGCTGATCGTCTCCCGCGCGAGCCCGTGCTTGCGGGCCTCCTCGGCGGAGATGGCGGCCGTACCCTGATCCTCGCCGGTTTCTGCCTTCTCGGTGCGAAAGATTTTGGTCTGCCCCGAGGTGTCCTCCGGGGCGCCCTTCTCCCTTGGTCCTTCGCCACCGGTGAGCTTGGCGGTCACCCCGAACTCGCCGAACCGCAGGGAGTCCTCGGTGGTGAACCGGATCCGGGGCGGGGTCATCATATGATAGCTATTCGACTGGGCGTGACTTGAGACGTACTGGATAAGTTCGTCCCGCAGCGCACTCTGGTAGGCCTGTATAGACTCGGCGTCGGCTTTCGACAAGTGGACGGTGAAGTCGTTGGGAGCGTATGTCCTGGAGACGCTGATCATGCGATTCTCGTCCATCTGCTTGGTGAGACCTTTGGCAATCTCGACCGGGTGAACCTGTTTTCTAAAGGCGCGACCGAATGCTCCCTCCACGAGGGACTGCATCCGCTTCTCTATAGATCGGAGAAAACCCAAAGACACCTACCCAACGACGCCGGACCCGAGATACTTCACGAACCCGTATATTATAGCCGCGAACCCGAGGGAAGTCATAGCCTGAGAGAGGGAATCTGGAGTGGCCGAGACTACGAGCGCGTAGCCCGACACCCCTCCGACGACCGCGATCACTAGCCCCGCAAAGGGAAACCCGATCCACTCGGCAGCTGATATCACTACCGCCATTGCCCCCCACAACGCGGCCAAGAGGGTGAGCGCCGGGTATGCTCGGAACAGCGCCTCACCCTGCTCAAGGAGCGCCAGAGGACCCGCAGAGGAGGGAAGATTGCCGAGTTCGAGTCCGATATAGAGGATAACTCCGTCCTCGCGCACGAGATCGTAAACGATTAGCGAGAACGCGCCCGCGGCTGCAGAGAGGGCGGCTCCCAAAGGCCGCATCAACGCCCCAAGGAGGAGCGGTAACCCAGCTCCAAGCCCGTAAGCGGCCAGGGGGATGGCGAGCAAAGGTCCCAAAGGCAGGCGGCGTACGCTCTCGCTCACCGATCCCGTTGCAACCCACAAACCCCCCACTGCCGGCAGGAGCAGTGCGGCTCCGACGCCCGCCTGCTGGCTTCTGGCGAGCGCAACGGCGAGGGCGATGATCACCCCCAGAGCGCCCAGGCGAGGCAGTAGGTAGCCGAGAACCCCGAAGCCTGCTGCGATACCTAAAGACTCGGCGCCGCCGAGGACGAGCCCGGCCCCTAGATAACCAAGCCAGCCGGCCACGACACCGTTCACGATTCTGAGGGTCTGGTCCGCGTAGCTCCTGGAGAGGAGCTTATTACTCTTCTTAGAGATCTCCTTTGTTGCCCCGGTGCTCTCGCGCTGGCCGGTGAGGAGCTTAAGGGCGGCGCCTGCGCTACGCGGGCGGTGGGCTGGGTTCGGTGAGGTCGCACGGTTTATGAACTCTAGGAGGCGCTGTGGCGGCTCTTCCGGTTGGTAGGCCAGGAGGGCTCGGGCGGTCGCCCCGACCGCGTAGATATCTGTAAGCTCCGTGGGGTCTTCGCCTTCCATGATCTCCGGCGCTATGTAGCCCGGAGTGCCGACCGCGTAGCCGATCTGAGTCAGACGGGTGTCTCCGGCTCTGTAGGCTACACCGAAATCCGTCAGCTTCACGCGGCCTCGGTCGTCCACGAGGGCGTTCTGAGGCTTTATGTCCCTGTGGATGATTCCCTGTGAGTGGGCGTAGGAGAGGGCTTCGAGGATCTGGGCGAGAGCGTCGATAACCTCTTGGATGTCGTAGTGTCTGGCCGCAGCGTCGAGCGGCACTCCCCGGACGAACTCAGTTACTAGGTAGACTTCCAAATCGCCAGGGATCACCTCCCTGGTCTCGACGATGTTCGGGTGCTTGAGGGCTCGGGCGATCTGGCCCTCCCGCAACGCCCTAGAGCGCTCCTTCATACTGTAGACCGGGATAACCTTTACGGCTACCTCCCGCGCTCCCACCCCGAGACCCCTGAGGAACCCCTTGGGAGAAGAGTCGTCCACCGGGCGCGCCCGCCACACGGTTCCGAAGCCGCCACGCCCGACCATCTCCGCGAGCGCGTAGCAGCCCTGGCCCGGACCCTGGCCACCAATGTAACGCGTCTCGGCCACGGATAACTATTCTATAGGAACTTTTATGGAAAGGCGGGACGTTTGTTACTAGGTCTCTTGGAGGCTAGCCAGGATCGCCTCGTTGATCTTTCGTGTTCTGTATTGATACAATTCGCGAGGTTTCTCCGGTACCGTGATCGCCAGGAGCAAGCCGGATCGGGCGAGTGGCGGAATAGGTAGACGCGCTAGGTTCAGGGTCTAGTGTCCGAGAGGACGTGGGGGTTCGAGTCCCCCCTCGCCCACCATGACTATATCGTCAGCCCCGCCCGTGCGGGAGGTGGTCTTTGATCTCCGCGTAGGGAGTTGTTCATGGAGCGCAGGTCCCACAGGTCCGCACCGTCGGTCCGCCGCGCCAGGCCTAGGGGCCAGGAGGGCGGGGTTCGTAAGCGTCCCACGCAGTCTCGTCGCGTGCGTGCCCTGCCGCCTTGGCTCACGCTTTTCGGGAGTATAGTTTTCCTCCTTCTCTGCTTCGCCTTCATCTTCTTCGTCGCCAAGAGTTGCGTAGCGACTCAGGAGTCTAGTCAGATACGCAAATATGTCACCGGTGCAGATAGTGTCCTGAGTGACTCAGCAAACCTGGGCAACGAACAGTTACAGGGCACCATTTCCGCCGGTCTCGAAGACCCAGCTAACCTCGACGCTGTGGCTATCAAGGGAGCGGCGGATGAGAGCCAGAAATATTATTTGGGTTCTCTACGCAACGAGGAGGTACCGACAAAGTTCGAGGACGCCCATCACTACATGGTTACGGCTTTGGGCATCCGGGCTGCCGCCACGGAGAGCCTAGCCGCCGTCGCGCAGGGCGATAGTGAGGAGTTTGAGGAGGCCGCCTCCTCCGCCGTCGAGGATTACAAGCTCAGCGATGCCGTCGTCCGCGACCACTACGCTCCCGCCTCCGAGGATGCCCTGAAGGAGTCTGGCCAGCGAGGAGACCAGGGCTACCTGTACGAGCCAAAGCCGTTCATGGACTACGAGGCGCTCGGCCTCGGGAGCAGCTCCGCTCGGGAAGCGGGCATGCCGGAGGATCCCAACGCCTTGCGCGACGTGCGCGTCGTAGAGGTTAAGCTCGCCGGTCAACCCCTGCTTCCCGGCGGAAACGTAGTGCTAACCGGTAGTGACGAGTTGGTCTTCTCCATAACCGTCGCCAACGCTGGCGAGGCCGCTGAGACCGGATTGCAGGTCGAGGCCGTTCTGAACACCAGGGCAGAGCGCCAGGCCATCCCGTTCGCCGTCGAGCGCATAGAGCCCGGAGGCGTGACGACCGTGGAGGTCAGGGGTTTCAAACCCGGCGAGTTCAACGAGACCGCGCCTGTCAGCATCGAGGCCGGACCGGTAGAGTACGAGCAGAGAAAAGAAGACAACACCCTCGCGGGCACGGTTACTTTCGGGATCTAGGACAGAGAAGGAGGCGATGAGGGTATGGTGACGGCGGTCGTCCTCGTCAGAACGGAGCGAGAAAGGGTGCAGGAGGCCGCGCAGGCCATGCTCGGGATCGAAGGCGTAACCGAGGTCTACTCGGTTACCGGGCCATACGACCTCGTCGTCATGGTGCGGATACCGAACTTCGAGAGGCTCGCCGAGATAGTCCCCGAAAAGCTTGCCCAGACCCCCGGCGTCGCCCGCACCGAAACTATGGTGGCCTTCCGCATGTACTCTAACTACGATCTCGACCGCATCTGGTCTCAGGGGTTTGAATAGAGGGCACTGTGAACTCGCGGGGGGCAAGCATCTTCGAAATCGAGACTACCAGGCTCCTCTTACGTCAATGGAGAGATGATGACCTGGATCTTTACTCTCAGATATGTGCAGACTCGGAGGTCATGCGGTACTTGCCCGGCACGATGTCTCGTGAGCAGAGCGAGGAGCAGATCGCGAGGTTCGTGCGCCACTGGAAGGAGCACGACTTCGGGTTGTGGGCGGTGGAGATCCGGGAGACGGAGGCATTCATCGGCTGTGTTGGCCTGCAGTACAGCGAAGACTGGCCGGAGGGCGAGCACAAAACCGAGGTGGGCTGGCGGCTCGCCCGCTCCTACTGGGGGCGAGGTCTCGCCACCGAAGGCGCTCTTGCGAGCCTTCGCTGCGGGTTCGACGAGTTAGGACTGGAGCGCATAATCAGCATCACGCTCCCGGAGAACTTGGCTTCACGCCGCGTGATGGAAAAATCAGGAATGGCCTTCAGGGGCGAGACTCGGTGGAGAGGCTTCGACGTGGACTGGTACGACGTCGGCCGCGAGGAGTGGGCTTCTTACTAGAAGCTGATGAGCTTAACGCCTGGAAGCACTGCCCGGCTGAGTTAGCCTTGCTCCTCACCCTGGCTTTCACCGGGGGTCTCCACCATCGCGGGACGGGTGTTCTCGATAAGATGCGCTACGACGTCGAGGAAGTCACCACTGTTCTCGTAGACGTTGCGCTGATGCTGGCTTCCGGTACCGTTCTCGACTATCTCCAAGACGCCTTCGAGCTCGTTCTCACAACCCAGATCCTGGCTTACTGGATGCAACTCGTTTACGAGGTTACGAGCGAGTGTTCTGGCGGAGATCGAGCTTCCTTCCGCGGCATCGTAGAAGGCTGCTTCGAGGCCGTGGCGGGAGGCGCGCCATTTGTTCTCGATGGCTAGCTCGCGGTCGTAAGAACCTTTGGGGTCTTTAGTGAGGAAGCTGGCAACGAGGCACTGGGTTAGAGCGGCGAGGGACATAGCGGAACTCAGGCTGGTCTGAGAGTCAAGGACGCGCAACTCTATGGTCCCAATCCTTGGGTGGGGCCGAACGTCCCACCAGCAGAAGGTGTAGTCGTCGATAGCGCCCGAGTCGACCATCAGGTCCACGTACCGCTCGAATGCTTGGTAGTCCGGGAAGGCGGGGGGCAGGCCGGAGCGAGGGAAGGTTTCGAAGATCTTGACGCGCGTGGAGTCGTAGCCGGTGTCCATCCCTTGCCAGTAGGGGGAGTTAGCCGAGAGGGCCAAAAGGAGCGGCACCTGCTCGGAGAGGCGGTTGTGAGCCTCTATGGCTGCTTCCTCGTCCGGGACGCCCACGTGAACGTGCTGACCGAAGATCACCTCGCGCTCGGCGACCCAGCGGAGCGTCTCTATGACCCGCTTGTAGCGATCTTGCGCGGTGATCTTCTGGTCCTTGTACAGCGAGAAAGGATGAGTGCCAGCGGAGGCGAGCGAGGAGTTACAAGCTGCCGCCCAAGATCCCACCCGGCTCCTGAGTTCCCGCAAGATCCCCTCGGCTTCTGCAACCGATGCGCAAGGCGGGGTTTTTATCTCCAGAACCGACTGGAAGAGCTCGTAGGAGACGGGCTCCTTGAGGTCCTCCGGCAGGCGCGCCATGATCTCCTCTATCCTCGGGACGAGTTCACCCGTGGTCGCGTCCACGATGTGCATCTCCTCCTCGACTCCCAAGGTATAGCCTCTGCTACCCTTGAACTCTATCGGCATCAAGCCTCCTCGAACACGGACGGTCAGGCGAGCATCTTAACGCCCTCCGCGACGTCCCTCTAGCGATTAGCGACCGTATAGTAGCCGTTCCGCCTCCGGTACACCAAACTAGTCCTTACAGAGCTGCTTGATCGTGCAAGGGAGGTTTGTTCAGGGTAGGTCGCCATTTCAGAAAATTTTCCTTAGCCTTACCTGGGCGAGCGCCGCTCCGGCCAGCACTAGGGCGGCCCCCGCGAGCTTCGGGGCCGTCAAGTCCTCCCCTAGCAGCGCGGCGCCGGCCGCCCCCGCTACCACCGGCTCGACGCTCGCTACTATCGCTGCCTGTCCTGCGTCCAGTCTTCGAAGCCCCGCCGTGTAGAGACCGAACGCGAGCGCGGTATGCACTACCGCCAGAATGAGGAGCAGGGCGTAGGATCCCAAAGAGAGCCCGGCAATCGTGTATAGGGTCGGTAGGGCGGCGAGCACGAGCAGCACGGCTCCGATGCCCAAAGCGTAGCTCAGGATCACGGCGGGTTGTAGCCGCCCGGCTACAGGCTTGCCGAAGATCGAGTAGAGGCCATAGGTGAGACCGCTCAGGAGGCCCGTCGCAAGCACCAGGGGGCCAACCTCCAGCGTGGACGGGTCATACCCTCCGACGACCAGGAAGATACCCCCGAAGGTCAACCCGAGCGCCAGTATGCGTGAGAAGCCGAGCGGCTCCTTCAAGAAGATCCAGGCAAGAACCACCACGAACGCCGGCGAACTATACAGAAGTATCGCCGCTGTCCCGATCGTACTCTCGCGCACCGTGAAGAAGTACAAGAGATAGAAAGCTCCCACCCCTACTAACCCTAAAGGCACGAGAAAGAGGAGGTCTCGCCGGGCGATTTGCAGGCTCCTCAATCCCCGCGTCAACAACAGGAACAGCAGCATCGCCGTCCACCCCACCGACGCCCGCACCGCTACCAAGGCCTCAAAGGAGACGCCCTCAGCGTACAGGAGTTTCGCGAAGAACCCGAGCGTGCCCCAGATAGAGGCTGCAGCCCCGACGGTAAGGAGACCTATAAGCAGATCCCTGGAAGTCGGGGTTCCTGTAGGGGTCACAGTGCTGCGCCCGTTCTCTTGTATGCTTTCTGCAAGCCGTCCGTCAATAGCCCATCACTGACAGCAGGCGAGGGAGTTAATGACGGTCGAGCTTGCGGGCGACCTCGTTCGTGCCCAGCCGAAAGCAGATAGAGCGGCCGTGCGGACAGGTGGCGGGGAGCCGGCTGTTCAGCCAGCTCTCTATGAGCGCCTCCGTCTCCGGGTGGGAGAGCTTGTCGCCGAGCTTTACGGCAGAGTGGCAGGCGATGGTGGCGAGAATGTGGTCCTCGCGGCGGCGGCCCGGGCCGGTTCCCTTTGCTGCGGCGAGGGCCTCTTTGAAAGCGCCAGCTACATCACGACCGGCAAGGGTGGAGATAACGCCGGTGATCCTTACGGAACTTGGCCCGAAAGGTTCAACCTCGAAGCCATAAACGGCGAGCTCCTCAAGGTATTCCGCGACGTTAGCCGCCTCGCCGGGGGCGAGCTCCATGACCTCCGGGACGAGCAGAGCCTGTGTAGTGGGCAAGGCCGATCCGTCCTCGGCGTCGGTGAGGCGGTCGAGGATGGCCCGTTCGTGGGCGACGTGCTGGTCCACTATCCACAACGACCCCGGCTCCTCGACGAGGATATATCCTGCCGCGAACTGTCCGATGACCCGTAGATGCTCCAGGGAGGGCAACGCCCCGCGCTCCGGCAACTCGGCCGACTCGTTAAACCGCTCCGGCTTCGTCTCGGCAACCATCTCGGAGAGTGGTTTGGACGCCTCGGCGAGACGTTCACGCACCTCTTCCAGAGGACGGGTTGGCGGGGAGTAGTCTGAGCGGTGTTCCGCAACGCGGGCGTAGTCAAAGGCCGGCGTTCGGGGAGCAGGGAAGCGCTCTTGTTCGTAGGCACCCTCGGTCTGGCGCGGGGCGGAGGAGGGCGGGGCAGGACGCCACTCTATAGCCTCGCGGATCGCGGCGGCGACGGCGGCCCGGGCGGTTCGCTCCTCGGAGAAGCGCACGATCTGCTTTGTCGGGTGGACGTTCACGTCCACCCGCCGCGGGTCCACTTCGATACGCAGCGCCACCGGCGGATAACGGCCTGAGGGGAGCGTCGCCCGGTAGGCGTCGTCTATGCCGCGAGCCAGGTTCTCGGCCCGCACCCAGCGTCCGTTCACGGAGATCGTCTGGCTCGCCCGGCTGCTCTCTGTCACGCTAGGGAGCGCCGCGTACCCAGAGACTTTGAAAGCCCCGGACTCGTACTCAACCCGTCGCATCGACCGGGCCTTGGCGACGCCGTTTACCTGGGCGAGGCGTTCGAGAAGGTCGCCTGCGTGAGGCAGCGAGAGGTAGTCTCGGCCCTTCTCGGTTAGGCGGAAGGCCACCGGCGGGTGGGCAACCCCAAGGTGCGTGAGAATCTCGACTATCGCCGCTCTCTCGGCTCGCGCTCCCTTCAGGAACGCCCGACGTGCCGGAACATTGTAGAAGAGCCTGTCGACGAGGATGGTCGTACCCTTCGGGTGCGAGGCGGGGGAGACCTCAGCCTGCGTCCCGCCGTCGACCACGACCTTAGTTCCCGTGCCTTCACCGGTCGAGGTGGTTAGGCAGAAGGCCGAGACGCTCGCCACAGAGGGCAAAGCCTCGCCTCGAAAGCCTAAAGTAGCCACGGATTCGAGGTCTTGGACGGCCCGGATCTTACTGGTCGCGTGCCTCAAGATGGAGAGGGATGCGTCCTCCCGGGACATCCCCGAGCCGTCGTCTCGGACGAGGATGTGCGACGTGCCGCCGTCGCCGAGCTCTACCTCGACCCTCGTAGCCCCCGCGTCCAGCGAGTTCTCCACCAACTCCTTGACCACGGAGGCGGGCCGGTCCACGATCTCGCCCGCAGCCACTTGCTGGGCAACCGTGGGGTCAAGGATGCGAATGCTCACGTGATAAAGAGGTTCTCGACAACCATAACTCGTTACGGATTCTACACGGCGGAGCGGCTTTTCCCACGGTCTACTTACGACTTCCCGGACGGTCTACGGTACGTGTACAATCCTGCCCTATGATGAAGAAGTGTTTAAGATGAGCGACGGTGCGACTTCTCGGGAACATTCGAGGGCCGAGCTGCCCCTCGACGATGTCGGCAGGCTCGTAGAGCTGCTGGCCGAGAGCGGGGTTGGGGAGATACGGATCCGGCAGGGGGATCTGGAGATCACCGTGAAGGCCAAAGCTGAAATTCCCGTCGAGCAGCCCGCCCCTCCGGCTGCCCTCAACGTCGAGACAATACCGGAAGTTGGTCTTCCGGTCGAGCGATCGGCGGAGCGTAACGGAGAGTTGCACCTAGTGCGCTCGCCGGTGGTAGGGACGTTCTACCGAGCCCCGGCCCCCGGCGAAGGAGCCTACGTCGAGGTTGGAGACCGGGTCGAGGTAGGACAGACGCTGTGCATTGTGGAAGCCATGAAGCTGATGAACGAGATCCCTGCGGATTCTTCCGGCGAGATCGTCGAGATCCTCGCCGAGAACGCTAAGGGCGTCGAGTACGATCAGCCGCTCTTCAATATCCGGCCCGAGAGTTAGTGCCAAACCATGATCGGTAAAGTTCTCGTCGCTAACAGGGGCGAGGTCGCGCTGCGTGTGATACGAGCGTGCCGTGAGCTAGGTATCCGGAGTGTAGCGGTCTACTCGACGGCCGACGCCGACTCCCTGCACCGGCTGTTGGCGGATGAGGCGGTCTGCATCGGGCCGTCATCACCCGCGAGCAGCTACCTCAACATCCCGGCGATCATCTCAGCCGCGGAGCTTACGGGCGCTGACGCGATCCACCCCGGTTACGGCTTTCTCGCCGAGAACGCGCGGTTCGCGGAGATCTGCGAGGCGTGCAACATAAAGTTTGTTGGGCCTTCCTCCCGAACTATAGCCCTGATGGGCGACAAGGCCTCGGCGCGTAAGGTGGCGGTAGTGGCAGGCGTCCCCGTTACTCCCGGCAGCGACGGTCTGTGCCGGAGCTCCAAGGAGGTCGAGCGTGTAGGGGCGGAGATCGGGTACCCGATAGTCATAAAGGCGAGCGCTGGCGGCGGCGGCAAGGGTATGCGGGTGGTCCACTCCAGGGACGAGATTGAGGCTGCCTACTCCTCGGCGAGCCGGGAGGCAGGGGCGGCCTTCGGCGACGGCTCGGTCTACGTCGAGCGCTATCTCCAGGAGCTGCGTCACATAGAGGTGCAGGTCCTCGCGGACGGGCGCGGGGGTACGGCGACCTTCCCCGAGAGAGACTGCTCGATTCAGCGCCGATACCAGAAGCTCGTCGAGGAATCCCCGGCGCCAGGGCTCCCGGAGGACGCCCGCGATGGTATGAAAGCCGCCGCCGCTACGCTCGTCGAGCACCTCGGCTACGAAGGGGCGGGGACGGTCGAGTTCGTCTACGCGGGGGGCGAGTTCTACTTTATCGAGATGAACACCCGGTTGCAGGTCGAGCACCCGGTTACGGAGATGGTGACCGGACTAGACCTCGTCGCCGAGCAGCTAGGCGTAGCCTCGGGGGACGGTCTCTCCGTTTCGGGTGAGGTCTCGTCGCGGGGGCACGCGATGGAGTTCAGGATCAACGCCGAAGATCCTCGGCGAGGCTTTCTCCCCCAGACTGGGCCTGTGGAATTCTACAACCCGCCCGGTGGCCCCGGCGTGCGGGTGGACTCGCACCTCTACGCTGGCTTCAAGGTGACCCCGTACTATGATTCGCTGCTCGCGAAGCTCATTGTCCACGCGAAGACGAGGGACGCGGCTATAAGACGCGGGGCGCGGGCTCTGGACGAGTTCGCCCTGGTTGGCCTGGAGACTACACAACCGTTGCACCTGGCGATCCTGGAGGATGAGGCGTTCCGGCGGGGCGAGGTCTCGACGAGTTTCCTCGCAGAGCGCGAGCTCAAGAGCGACGGGAGAGGGCTTTTACGACTCGTCGCAGCCGGCCAATCTTCTGACTAGTCGTCTCTTCCTCCTCCGGCTCATCCCTCGGCGGGTTAGGGTCGGTGCCCAGGTGGTTCATCTGTTTGATCCACAGCTCACTCACCAGGACGTGCAGGGCGGCGACGAGCGGTATAGCGAAGAACACCCCTACAAACCCGAAGAGGGTGCCCATTATCAGGATCGCGAAGACGATCACAGCTGGATGCAGGGAGACAGCCCGGCTCATCACCACCGGCTGGACAATGTTTCCTTCGATGAACTGCACTACGCCGTACGCGGCGAGAACCCACAGCGCCTTAATCGGGTCGTCTACCAAGGCCAGGAAGACCGGCGGGATCACGGAGATCAGCGGTCCCACAAACGGTACGAAGGCGAGAAGCCCGCTCAAGAGCCCCAAAAGGAGAGCGAAGGGCACCCCGATTATAGAGAGACCGATAGTGAAGAGCAGTCCGATTATAGTCATGGAGACGAGCTGGCCCAGGAACCACCTCTGGACCGACTTGTACATCTCGAACAGGATCTCCCGCACCCGAGGCCTATTGCCCGCCGGGAAGAGCGCTACGAACCCGTTCACCAGCGCCGACGGACGCGCGACGGAGTAGATCGTCGCGATCAGGATAACCACACCGAAGGAGAGAAGGTTAGCGACGCTCGCGCCTACGCTCACGAAGGTCGAGAAAGTGCCGCCGGAGAGGAAGCTCCGTGCGGAGTCGAGGATCTGCTGCGGGTCCGGTTGGAAGAACCCGGTCTCTAACCCTAGCCTGTTTCCTAGCTGCTCAAGCTGGATTTGCACGTCTGAGATGAGCGCCGGTGTCTGCTCAGCGAGCTCCCGTACCTGACTCACTACCACCGAGCCAAGCGATGAGCCGATCAAGGTGAGCACCGTGCCGAGGACCGCCAGGACTAGAACGGTCCCGATACCCCGTCCTACTCCTCTGCGGGCCAGGTAGTCCACGGGACCGCTTACCAGGACTGAGAAGAGTAGCGTCAGGAGCAAGACTAGAACTATCGCCCGGATTTGGTAGACGAAGTAAGTCGCTAGAAAGAGCGCGAAGGTCAGCCCGATCCCGATGTAGACGTTGCGCCGCTGCGTTTGTCCCGAGCTGATTTCCAAATGATGCCTCTCTCTCGCCCGGTCCTGTGTTGGAGCGATATTACTACACATCGTTACCCGGGCACGCGTGCTGAAGGGCGTCACCGGTCCCGCCCTTCAGCACGCTATCGTTTATTATTCGTTGCGGGTTCGGCTAGCCGTGTGTATTAAGGAGAGATTTGGCGGGAGAGGTCAATAGGGAGGCGAGGATCCTGTTTGGCGGAATGGCTCGTCTGGGCGGGGTGGATTTTTTCGGCCCCACCTACAGCAGTTCCGCTGAACTGCGGGATGGCAAGATCCACATATGGATAGACCCCTCGAACCTCTGGCAGCCCAAAGGCATGATTGAGCGCATCTCTAAGTGGCCCATCGTGCGTTCGATCTTCCTCTGGGGTCGCGTGCTGTTGCAGATGCTCGGGTCAGTCTGGGCTCTAGTCTTCTTTGTCGGCGTTATGGCTGTCCTCTACCTCTTCATAGTACTAATGGAGTCCGGGACGGAGTCTATTGGCGGCCCCTTAGGTGCCGTCTTCGCCTTTTTCGCCGCCTTCCCGATACTCCCTATACTCCTCCTCTTCTTCGCCTTTATGAAATTTTCCTCTATCGGCCGCTACCACGGCGCGGAGCATAAGGCCGTCGCCGCCTACGAGAAGTATGGTGAAGTAACCCTCGAAGGAGCGCAGCGAATGAGCCGCATTCATCCCCGCTGTGGCACCAACATCCTCATCTATATCATCGGCGCCGCCCTGCTCGACCCTTTTATTGACTGGGCTCCTTACGCAGTACTTCAATTCATCCTTATAAGCGAGGCCTGGTTCATCTTCGGCAAGACAAAGTGGTCTATCGCCATCGGCAACTTCATGCAAAAGTTCTTCACGACCTCAGAGCCCGGACGCAAGGAGTTAGAGGTCGCCACCGAGTCCCTCAGGGAGCTCCTTGATGCAGAGAGAGGGGAGCGTGGCGCTGCCGAGGAGCCGGTTCTCGTCTCGCCACGGTATTGATTGGAGTTTCGACGCCAACCTAGTCAGCGCTTCAGCTTCTGGCTGCTAGTAGTTCTTATACGTTAGGTCTTCTCTATCAGCTTACCCTTCGGAGAGCTAGACACGGAAACGAACCCGTAGCTATAGGCACATTTTCATCTCAGCCGGGGCGGCTGCGAGCGATCTGAGTCGTGCTCCTATCGAATCAAGTATCTAGTGAGGTTCTAACCCGATCCATGTCGAAACGGCAGCGGCGGAGGGCGCGCGATGAGCGTAGGGATCCTGCCTAAAACAAGCGCAAGATAAAGTAGACCCTTCCGATAGAATGCATTCGTGTTCCGGCTCCCTCCGTGGCGCAGAACGTTCGACCGCCGTTTCTACCTCTAAGCAAGCATGATCCTCTTAGAGAAGGTAGTTGCTGCCAACCGGCACCCAAGCCGTTCAAGAGAGCCCTTTCCCCCGAAATGCCATCTCCTACCGAGACTACTTGATGGAAGGATCAGAAGGCAGCGTATCTGGAGAGCAGATACGCTGCCTGGCGAACGGCGAAGAAACTAATTAGCCTGCTGGGTGGGACGGATGAGGAGCTCGTTGATGCTCACCCGCGCGGGCTGGGTGACACAATAGACGATAGCGTTTGCTATGTCCTCAGCCTGGAGGATATCGTCGAGCTGGTAGAGGGCGTCTATGCCTTCTTTGGCTTCCTCATCGGTGATGTGGTTGGGGAGCTCAGTCTCGACCGCCCCCGGCTCGATCATCGTCACCCGGACGTTGTCTTCGATCAACTCCTGACGCAACGCCTCGGAGATAGCATTGACGGCGAACTTCGTCCCGGAGTAGACTCCAACACCCGGTCGAGTCTTGCGTCCGGCCACGCTGCTTATGTTCACCACATACCCCGAGCCCTGCTCCTTCATCGCCTGCACAGCCGCGTCGGTGACGTAGAGAAGGCCCATGACGTTCACATCGAACATCGTGCGCCACTCGTCGGAGAGGCCTTTCTCGATCTTCGAGAGTTGCATTACCCCGGCGTTGTTGACCAGGATGTCAACGCTTCCGAGCTCGTCTTTTGCACGCTGGATCAGGGCATGCGCCTGCTCTTCGTCGGTTACGTCGCAGGCGACCGGTAACACCCTGCCGCCGTCACCCTCTATCCTGTCCACGAGGTTGTTTAGCCGGTCCTCCCTGCGGGCCGCGACCACGACCGCCGCCCCCTCCGCTGCCAGCGCCTCCGCCGTCGCCTCCCCAATGCCGCTCGAAGCGCCTGTGATAACCGCAACCTTACCGTCGAGTTTCGCCATGCGTAAGCCTTTCCTGATGTTGATATCGACTACCGGAGCATGTCCGGGCCGTCTATCTTACTCTAACTCAGGTGACTAGTAGGGCTTCATGGGAGGCGTAGGGTGAGTAAGAAAGACTTGGATATCGAAGCTCTACGATTCACCGTTCCAGTACCCAGGTATCCTTCATCTTGCCGCCGCTAGAGATGTTGGTCAGATGGCTGCCGGGCGCGGCAACGCGCGCGAGCGATCCGGGCACGATCTCTACTACCCCCGGGTCCTCAGGGTCGGGAGCGAGCGCGAGCATCCGGTAGTCGGCGTAAGAATCCACGAGGTTGAACCCACCTCTCTCGACGTCGGCCCTGCAGAGGACGTGGGTCGAAAAGTCGACCATCTCCTGAGCGATATACTCGACCGGGTTGCTCTCGACAACCCTGCGGAACCTCTCCATCGACTCTTTAGTCTCCTCCGGTCCGATCATGACCTCCTTGCCGCCGTAACCTCCCCGGCTCTTGACGACGAGTTCCCCGAAGTGCTCCATCACGTACCGGCGCTCCTCCGGGATAGCCAGCGACCATGTCCTCGCGTTCCGTATAATCGGCTCCTCGCCAAGATACGCTCTTACCATCTCCGGTATGAAGACCTCAACACCCTTATCGTCTACTACCTCCGAGTTCGGCGCGAAGAGGACGTGTACCCGGCCCCCCACGTGGCAGTCTAAAAGCTCCGGTAACTCCGCGTAGAGCGTGTCCTCGTCTACCCGCTCGTAGACGACGTCGATCCTACTGCCTGTCGGTTTGTGTACGAGGTAGCCGCCTCCGTCGAATCCCAGGTCTTTGGTCTCCACCAGGATGGCCCCCATCTCCTCGGCGTAGATGTTGTGGTCCAGGTAGAATTGGTCGTCCGGCCCGCTTGAAACTACCGCCAGCGTCGCATCCTGCCCCTTGGGCGACGCCGCTCGCAGAGAGTCCCCTAGCCGCCCAAGCCACCCGTCCAGAGATCGGACCGGAAGACGAGTGGAAGCGTCGGGGAAGAAGACCTCCCGGCTCATCCTCCGGCGCCTTGTCAGGGCTGCGAGCCCCACGGGCATCTTGGCGTTCTCTTCGAGGATCACGTACTCCCAGCCCCCGGTCTGATCGCTCCCTTCACTTTCGACCGCCACGATGTCGAACGCGATCTGCCGGACCGGCACCGGACCGAAGCGGTTCGGGAGGTCTGGATCGTAGAGGATGCTCGTCTCTATGACCTCTTCCGGGACGATCTCCTGGACGCCCGCCTCCAGGCTGCGCAAAAACTCGTTCACCGCCCGCATTCTCTGGATGAGGCCGCGCTCCAGACGCTCCCATTCGGCGGCGGGAACGACGCGCGGGAACCAGTCGGTCGGGTGGGTCTTATCGCCCTCCCGGATACCGAAGGCGCGCTGCTCGTCTAACAGAAGACCGTGCGCCCGACGCAGGTTCTCTTCCCAACGCTCGGGCCCGGTCTTCTCAAGCTCCTCTAAGATAGGAGCGTAGATGGGACGCGGCTCTCCGCCCGGTCCATAGACCTCGCTCGCTCCCGGTAGTCCGCGTTCAAATAGAATAGATCTCACAGACCGGAGATTATACAGGCGCGCCGTGGGTATACGCTTTCTCCAAGAAACTCCGTCGTGGGGAGCATTCAGTTGAGCGAGAACAACTCTTCGAGGGATAGACCCAAGGACCCGGGCGAAGATGTAAGCCGCGTGAGGTCTATAAGGTCTTTTCTAGGGTTGGTCTTATGCGTCCTGGGCCTGCTCTTCGCCGCAGGTGGGATTCTTGAAGCGTTCTCGTGGGGGGAGCGGGCTCCGCCTCGAACGTGTCGGCGGGACCCATCGGTGTGGTGTTCGGCATAGTGGGGTACTTTATGGGCGCGCGCAGGCTAGCTGTAGCTACGATAACACCCTCGATAGTAGCCATCTTCTTTGGCCTCGCCGCCAGCCAGGGTATTATCCCCGGTTTCGAGGATTACGATCGCGGACTCCCAGAGGAGGAGCCAGCATCACAAGAGTAGTCTACCGGATGCTGAGCAGGGGTTAGCAGTAATTTTCTCTACGGGACCACACGACCTGATTCGGTGTAGAGAGCCCGGTCCGCTACCGTTATACTGGCCGCATGTTGGAGCAGGTGAGGCTTACACCCCCAGGGGAGAACGGCGGAACACGGGGTTCGAAGGCGCGTCTCTACGTCCGGTGGATGCCTCACCTCGGCGCCGAGGCTGTCGCACTATACGAGCTACTGCGTATCCTTCCTGACGTTGGGCAAGATAGTGTTGAGCTTGAGGAGCTCTGCGAGCTGCTGCGTTCCACCCTGGAGAGCGTCGAAGATTCCCTGCGTACCCTGACGGAGCACGGCTTTGTGGTAGAGCATGACGGCTGGCTCGAGGTCCTGGAGCGCCCGCCCGTGGTCCGGGGGAAGATAGAGCCAATCGAGTCTGCCCCCTCTCATGCCCCGGTGCGTGAGATAGAGGTGGTGCGGGCGGAGCCGGAGGGGGTCTCACCGGACGATTACTTTAGGTTTATGGGATCGCTCCCGGCGCCGCATATCCTGGAGTTCCTCAACGGATACTGTGATCGGGACGGGCTCGAGCCGGCGGTAGTACTAGAGGCGTTGAAGATCGCCAGCGAGCGGGACGCCCGCAAAGTAGGGTATGTCAGGAGCATCCTGGAGCGATGGGTCGAGCGAGGCGTCAAGACCGTAGCCGACGTAGAGCGCTTCGAGAAGGATCGTAAGCTGCGGCTCGTAGAGGAGAGCGGGGCCGTACGCGGCGGGGCGTTGAAGGTCGGGGAGTCGAAAGCGGGAGGGGGGGTGAAGGATGGAGCGTATCGGGGATCTGCTGCCAGAAGCCGGGAGGATTACGACTGGTTCTTCGGCAAGTAGGAAGACCTCATCGACCGGCCCTGCGCTGCGGTTGGACGATCAGATCTGCCCTCATTGCGGCCGGGAGTTGGAGGCTGAGTTCTTCGAGTTTCCGCCCGCCCTGCAACGCAAGTACGGGAGGAACGGCGAGTGGTACTACCACCCTTGCACCACCGAATGCGAGCAGAAGAACGAGCGGCGGGAGTGGGAACTCGCGCGCCGCGACGCCCGTGTGGAGACTCTTATGGAGAAGAGTGGTCTTAGCAGGCGTTTCAGACGCTACACCTTCGCCAACTTCAGGCCTATGGCGAGCAACGGCGCTGGACGCGCCCTTATAAGGGTTGAGGAGTACCTAGCGAACTGGGAAGAGAACCGTGAGGAAGGTCGGGGCCTGTACCTTTGCGGCGGAGTCGGGACCGGGAAGACGCATCTTGCGGTTGCGATCTTGAACGAGCTCGTTCGAAAGAAGAGGGTCCCATCCCTCTTTGTAACCGTGCCGGAACTTCTGGACAACCTGCGCGAGACTTATAACAAGCCGGGCCGGAACCTCGACGAGTGGATGGACGCCGTTCAGAATGCGGAGTTTTTGGTCCTCGACGATCTCGGGAGCGAGCGACCAACCGAGTGGGTGCGCGAGCGGATCTTTGTAATAGTCAACCACCGTTATCGGGAGGCGCTGCCGACCGTCTTCACCTCTAACATAGGCCCTGAAGAACTGCCGGCCCAGCTAAGCGGTCGAACAGCGAGCCGCATCATCGCGATGTGCGAAGGTGTGGAGATAGAAGGCGACGACTATCGCGAGACCGCCGCCAAGGAGGGGCGCTAACAGACCGTGCGTGACGAGTTCCTCATAATGCGCCAGGGTAAGCAATACGTACTGTTTGCGGGGCTTCTGGACGAGGCCCATAATCGGGGCCTGCGCGGCATAGACACTGAGCTTGTTCAGGTGCCAACAGCCGAGAACGGCAACGTTGCCGTGGTCAAGGCAACCGTGGAGATGGAGGACGGTCGTACGTTCTCGGGTATCGGTGATGCCTCCCCGGAGAACGTGGGCCGCAACATCGTCCCGCACATCATCCGCATGGCCGAGACGCGCGCTAAGGCTAGGGCCTTGAGAGACGCGGTGAACGTCGGCGCAACCGCTCTGGAAGAGCTCTCCGACGGTGACGAGAGCGGGGCTACGCCGACCAGCTACCCGCCACCGCGCAACCTCCAGAGCGTCCCGCAGAGGAACGCACCGGGTAGCGATCCCGCCCCTAGTAATGGACGGGCTGGCGCCGAGCCCGAAAACACGGAGGACGCTCCGCAAGAGGCTCCACGGCGCGGAGGCAGAGGAGGCTCGCAGAAGGCGCGGAAGAGCCAGATCGATCTTTTGAGAACCCTCGCCGAGGAGCTTCGGGGCGAGAACGGGGTCGCCCGTCTCGAGAGCCGCATCGGCAAGTCTTTGGGAGCACTCACCCGCGCCGAGGCTGACGAGTGGATAGACCGCCTCACTCCCGCCGAGGGTCGCGAATAAGGCAGGGCCCGTGGAACAGGCCCCGCGCCAGGCCCTTCCTCGTACTGCTCGTAACTCTGCTCCTTGGCGCGCGTGACTGCAGCGCGCTTCCCCAACCTACCACCGCCCAGCCGCCGAAGGCACAGTGGTCAAAGTCGTTGACGGGCTCCCCGAGCAGGTACTTGGAGAATTCCCTCAGGGCATCAGCCTCGAGGAGGCCGATGGCAACTCGGTGATCCTCGACATCGGCGGCGGCAACTACGCGACCTACGCCCACTTCCAGCCGAACAGCATCCTCGTGAATGAGGGAGACCGGGTTAGCCGGGGCGATGTACTGGCGCTGGTCGGTAACTCCGGCAACAGCCTGGCGCCACACCTGCACTTCCACGTGATGAGCGTACCGCTATCGCTGGCGTCGAACGGCTTGCCCTATGTGGTCGACTCGTTCACGGTCACCGGCCGGACTCCCGGTACCGACGCGTTCGACGAGGCAGAGGCCGAGGGCACACCTCTAAAGATCATCCTAGTCGATCCGCCTGGGATGGTCACCGAAGCCATGCCCCTCGATCAGACCGTGGTGAGCTTCGAGCAGTCCAGTCCGTAGGCAGTTGAGGTGAATAGGACCTAAGGAGCCGAATCGAAGCATTATGGGGGAAAGTGATGCCCTTCCGAGAACGGTAATGTGCCTTGCGGTTTTCCGAGAAAAGACTTCTTCTAGGACTTCCACTGCGTAACCCCGATCGATATAGGCTGTGCGACCGGGCCTATGCCTGCGCCTATAGCGTCTCGGGGAAGTGAATGCAATAGTACACATGTCCTATATCTACTGCTGCCCAACCCAGTTAAGTTAAAGCTAGTTGCAACCCACCTAAGTCTAAAAGCCCCGGCCTTCTTACCTTACTGTACGAGCGCTGTGCGGCTATGCGGCTCTTATTATGCGTTGGACGTTCTCGGGTGAGAAGAATTCCGGGATGGGCACCGTACCTTCTAAGGCGCCGAATAAGCGGTCCGTCTCTGTTTGGTTCCCTTGCAGTGCACCGAAGAGCTGCTGCATCTCGGGCGGGGGCGGCTCCAGGCTGGCGAGCTGGCTGTTGAGCTCGTAGCCGGGCATCGCCGCCTCGTTATGCCGCCGCTCGTAGTCGGCCAGCGCTTCATCAAGCGTCCGGCGCTCGGAGAGGCCCGCATCGACCGCTTTGGCTAACAGCTCGGCGTCGCGGAAGGCATCGGTTATCCCTTGCGCCATGTAGGGATCCTTGTGGTAGCCGGCGTCGCCCACCAGCGCCCAGCCCGGGCCGTAGGGCTTGCGGAAGAAGTTGGGTAGGACGCCCGTGCCGACAAAGTTCGCCTCGCGGTTGCCGCTATGTATGCGCTCAGCGAGCCCAGGGGCCGTGTCGAGCTTCTTGAGGAAGTTTCCTTCGACGTCGGTCCGCACCGCGTGGAATTCCTCGCGTGGCCACTCGATAAAGGTGCAGACCAGGTCATCGTTGGTAGGGAAGGTGATGGTGATCCAGCGTTCTCGTGGGTATATCTCAGCCCCCTCGATATCGACGCCGCTCCAGTACGTGTAGTAGGCGCAGGCGAGCGCGGGCTTGGCGTTGTATTCGGGGGCTTGGACGGTGCGGGCGACGAGCGAGCGCATGCCGTCGGCGCCGATCACGACGCGGGCCTCCTCTGTCACCATTGCCCCACCCGCAGCTCGACCGCGGATGCCGTTTACGCGGTCGACTTCCATAAGGATCTCCTGCACTAAGAAGCCCTCGCGCAACTCGGCACCGGCCTCTACGGCCGCGTCGACCAGAATCTTGTCAAGCACTGTGCGTCGGGGGCAATAGTGTTCGGCGACGCCGCCGTCGGCCGGTGGAGGAGAACCGGTGAGGGCGAAGGGGCCTAAATCAAAGGTCATCTTGTAGAAGGGCGGGCAGTTTGAGGCGGCGAGCTGTCCTAGCAGCCCCCAACGCTTTATTCGGGCTATGCCTGGAGGGTGGGTGGACATGGTGTCACTCGGGAAGGTGGCCCGGTCCACAAGCAAAACTTGATAGCCCTTGCGGGCGAGCAGCATGGCCGTCGGTGAACCAGCACAACGGGCGCCAACCACGATCGCGTCGTACATGCCCACTCTCCTTCCGCTTCCCTGGGCGTGTGTAGTTTGTAGCCCGTTCTTGCTACAATTATATCAAGAGGTTGGGGACACCGGAAGGCCCATCTAAGTCTAAATTAGGACCTATTCTTAGGACCTATTCGCATAAGTTCGAATGGGATACGCTGGCAGAAGTGATCGTCAACCCGACCCTGCCTGCTCCAGCCAAGCCTAGAGTCCCCTTACATTGGGTCCCGTTTGCCCCTTGCGGCAGTATACGGCTCCTGTTACCGTTGTGACTAAGTGGCGGAGAGATTTGAGCAATTCTAAGAAGATTGCGCAGTAGATTACGAAATAGCAAGAACGAACATGACCCTAGAGCAGCGACAGCAGCAAATAGCGGGCCTTATCCGAGAGTCCAGGAGTATCCGGATGGTAGGGCTCGAGGAGGAACTTAGCGTTTCCTCGCCGGCTGACACTAGGCAACTTCGGTAAAGAAAGTCGACTGTTTGCTGACATTAAAGCAGGGGACCAGAATTTACCATGATGCGCTGGAACGCAAGATGGCCCCTCTGCTGAGCACTTTATCTATCCACACCTACACAGCCCTGGTCCAGAAGCTGTTTGGTTTCTACAAGCCTCTTGAGGAGCGGATCGCCGCGCTCCCTGGCTGGCACAATCTACCAATCGATCTTTGCCGGCGGCAAAAAGCTCCTCTCTTGGCAAGGGACCTGCTCTGGCTGAAAGTGACCCAGCCTCAACTCAGCCAGCTGCCACGGTGCGAGCACTTGCCCGAGGTCAAAAGCATCACCGAGGCCCTCGGCTGTTTGTACGTGCTAGAAGGGGCAACCCTTGGCGGTCAGATTATCGGCCGGCACCTAAAGAAAAACCTTGCCCTTGACGAAGATCGAGGCTGCGCATTCTTCTGCAGCTACGGGGACGAGGTTGGACTGATGTGGAATTCTTTTCGGGAGACGCTAAGCTCTCACTGCTCTAAGCATGGAAGAACCGAGGAAGAGCAGCTCGTAAAATCCGCGTGCGAGACATTCGTCTCGTTGGACTACTGGCTATTCGAAGAAGGGCTTGCAGAGTGCCTGACGAAGAACCAGTAGTTAGGGTCGAGGACCTGGCAGAATGCGAGCGGGAACCCATACACGTACCCGGAGCCATACAACCTCATGGGGTACTACTTAATCTAAGAGAATCGGATCTGGCGATCACTCAGGTTAGTGTCAACGCACTCGATGTTCTTGGCGTTGATGCTAAAAACCTGCTCCAGCAACCTCTGATGCAATTCATAGATGATGAGTGTATGAACGATCTTCGTGAGGCGTTGAGTCTCAAGAACGTTGCTGTTGCTAATCCTGTTCGTGTAGAACTCCGCAACGATCAGAGACCTAGTTTCGACGGAATTCTTCATAGACACAGCGGTACCCTCATCTTCGAGCTGGAGCCGCGCAGGACAAGAGGACAGCGGTCCGTACAGAGCGCCGTCAGTAATATCGGAGGAGCCCTAGAATTTCTCCAGGGTACTCCAGATATCCAAACCTTATGCGAGACGACCGCAGAAGAAGTGCGGCGGATTACGGACTTTGACAGAGTAATGATCTACAAGTTCGATCACGAGTGGAACGGCGAGGTCATCGCTGAGGCGAAGGCCGAAGACACCGGCAGCTACCTACATCACCGTTTTCCGGCATCGGACATACCTCCACAAGCTCGCAAGCTCTATACTCTGAACTGGCTCCGCCTTATACCTACCGTGGATTACCAGCCCGCTGGACTGCTGGGTACCGCTGACCTTGCGGAGCCACTCGACATGTCCTTCTCGGTATTACGCAGCGTCTCTCCGATCCATCTCGAATACCTGAAGAATATGGGGGTAGCCGCCTCAATGTCCCTCTCTCTGCTGCAAGATGGCAGGTTGTGGGGACTTGTGGCTTGCCATCATCGCTCGCCCAGGTACCTACCCTATGCGATACGACAGAACTGCCAGCTTATCGGGCAGGCTGCCTCTTCACAGGTCAGAGTGCAGGAGGCGACGAGCAACTACTCCTACCATACGGAGCGGACGAGTATACGGGCCAAGTTCATCGAGCATATTGCGGGTGTGCAGCATTTTGCCGAAGGCCTGACAGGGTTTCGCCCAAACCTGCTCGACTTCATCGAGGCTTTGGGCGCCGCCGTGTTCTGGGAGGACCAGTGCACCACCGTCGGGGAAACGCCCGATGAGAGTACCCTCGAACGACTTCGCGAGTGGGTCAGATCCAGGATCTCAGGATCGCTCTACTGGACCGATTCCTTGCCATCGGTGTACGAGTCGGCCGCGGAGTGGAAGGAGGTGGCAAGCGGGCTGCTGGCGCTGGAGGTCCTGCGGGAGCGCGGCTGCTACGTAATGTGGTTCAGGCCCGAAATAATCAGGACGGTGACCTGGGGGGGTAACCCGAATAAAGCCATCGACGTTGACGAGCAGACGGGGCGCATCAACCCGCGGAAATCCTTCGAAGCCTGGAAACAAACGGTTCGTCTACGCTCACTACCCTGGGCCAAGCACGAATTGGATTCTGTTTACGAACTGCGCAATACGTTGGTGAGCATAGTGAACGCCGAGATTGAACGCGAGCAGGCCGAGGAGCAGCGAGTGGCAAGAGAGGTGGCCGAAGCTGCCGACCGGGCCAAGAGTGAGTTCCTGGCAAGCATGAGCCACGAAATCCGTACGCCCCTGAACGGCGTGCTTGGCACGGCGGAATTGTTGCTGGATACCCAGCTTACGCTCAAGCAGCGAGATTACGCTCAGATGGTGCGCAGCTCGGGCGGAACCCTGCTACGCGTACTGAACGACATCCTAGACTTCTCTAAGATAGAGGCACGCCAAGTGCAGCTCGAGAACCTAAACTTTGATCTGCGCTCAGAAGTGGAGGAGGTAGCTCAATTGCTGGCAGAGGGTGCCCAGAGCAAAGGGCTCGAGCTGGTCGACTTTGTCGACCCCGCCGTACCTACCGCGCTGCAAGGCGATCCGTTTCGTCTGCGGCAGGTCCTAACAAACCTGGTCGGTAACGCGATTAAGTTCACCGAGCAGGGAGAGATTACTCTCTTCGCCCGGCTGATAGAAGAGACGAGCGATAGGGCAACCGTCCGCTTCGAGGTGCAGGACACTGGTATCGGCATGACGCCCCAAGAGCAGGAGCGGCTGTTCAAGGCGTTTTCTCAGGCAAGCTCTACAACCACTCGCAGGTATGGCGGCACAGGCTTGGGGCTTATCATCTCCAAGCGGCTGGTAGAACTCATGGGGGGGCGGATAGAGGTAGAAAGCGAGCAGGGCAGAGGCAGCACCTTCTGGTTTACCGCCGAGTTCGAGAAGGGAGAAGAAGACGCACGACAGGTTGCAGTGTCTGCTCAGCGCACCCGTATCCGTGGCCTGCGGGCTTTTATAGTCGATGACAACGCGGCCAATCGTAAAATACTGCACCAGCAGATGGCTTCCTGGGGGATGCATGTCGGAAGCGCGGAGGGCGGTTTGCACGCCCTTGAAGAGCTGCGCTCTGCTGTAGAGCGCAGCGAGCCCTACCATGTAGCGGTACTTGACTTTCAGATGCCCGGCATGGACGGTTTGGAGCTGGCCCAGCGGATAAAAACCGACCCTACATTAACCTCTACCCGCTTGTTACTGCTGACCTCTCTAAGTCAGTACAACATGGTCGAGAATACGTACCAAGCAGGGGTTGAGGCTGTCTTGACCAAGCCTGTTCGTCAGGCGCAACTCTTTAACTGCTTGACGACGGTGCTAGGACCGTCCGATAGGTCTCTGTCTGCGTCCTCGGAGCCTGCAGCACCCTCTAGTGAGAGCGCAGGTAAGGACGTGTATGAGCGTCAAGCTCACGTCCTGCTTGCCGAAGACAACGCAGCGATCCGCGATGTAACCGCGAGGATGTTGGAGAGGCTTGGGTACTACGTAGACACTGTGAAGAATGGAGCCGAAGCCATCGAAGCCCTCTCGCGCACCTCCTCCTACGATGCGGTACTTATGGACGTTCGAATGCCAGGGATGGACGGTTATAAGGTCACTAAACAGATAAGGAGAGACGAAGGCGGAGGCCGTCATACGCCGATCATAGCGATGACGGGAAACGCTATGCAGGGTGATAGGAAGAAGGCGCTAGAGGCCGGGATGGACGACTACGTCTCAAAGCCGGTAGGGCTTGACGAGCTGGGCGAAGTCCTGAGGCGCTGGGTCGCCGACAAAGAGGAGAACATCTAGGCTTTCTAATTTTACCGCTGTTTGCAGAAACATTAGGAGTGAGCCGCCCAGGACTCGAACCTGGAACCTAGAGATTAAGTGTCTATAGCGATATAGTTCTAGCGGTTGCTGGCAGTTGCAGCGTCCGCTTAAGTAAGCCGAATCCACATCTAGCTCGTTGCCCGATGTTTCGCGATGTTGCTCTGGGTTATTGTCAAAACTAGTGTCAGTTACTATTTCTCTAACTATTGCGATCGTTAGAGAAGGGCCTCAAGATTCACTTCTCTACCACTGCCTATAGAAGCCTAGAGTGAGGCTCCGGCCTTTAGTTTGCCCGATGGCCCCGACCGCAGCTAAACGCTATCCACCGGAATGCCGAGAAGAGGTCTACTCGGCATTCTCGAAAATTACTAGGTTTTCAGTGCATGATTTCTCGGAAACCCACCCCCTCCAGACACCAATCCTTCCATCGTTCTGCCCCACACTCTTGCGCTAATGTCGATTGGCGGATAGTCTTGAATCATAAGCTACAATACCGCCGGGGAAAGCGGGACGGAAGGAGCAGGGGCATGGGAAGCCCAGCTAGCGTCATTACCGAGAACCCGGAGCCGCGCCGGCGACCGGGTTCTCTTTCGATACGGTCCCTTCCGGCCGCCGACGACTTCGACGCGGCTTACTCCGACGAGTGGCCCTGCCAGGGACGACCCCGGCTTAGCGAGGCACCACCAACCGGGGTGCTGACGTGGGTGCTGGGCGAGCTGACCTTCTACTATGGGGCGTGTTGCCTCTACCATCGTTCGGCGCCGCCCCGCTGGGAGAAGATGTGGTGAGCTCTCCCGAGGAAGTCCTCTCGTACTGGTTCCCCGAGAACATCGACAATGCCGATCCAGAGACGCTCCGGGGTCAGGGACAGCGGTGGATGGGAGGAGTCCCCGAGGTCGATAGGGAGATAACCGAGCGCTTCGGGGACGTACTGGAGCGAGCCCGAAGGGGCGAACTCGACCATTATTGGGCTAAGACGCCACGAGGAAGGCTAGCGCTCATCATCGTGCTGGACCAGTTCTCACGCCACGTCTACCGGGGATCGCCCCTTTCCTACGCCCAGGACGAGAAGGCCCTTCAGCTGGCCCTCGAAGGCATCGAGTTGGGGATGGACCGTGAGCTGGGGGCCATGGAGCGGATGTTCTTCTGGCTTCCGCTTGGTCACTCTGAGGACCTCGACCTCCACGAGCGCAGCGTTGGCCACGCCGAGGAGAAAGCGGCCAACGCGCCGTCTCATCTTAGGGCGGGGGTAGAGTTCGGCGTTTCTCAGGCCAAGGCTGCCCGCGACGTAATAGCGCGCTTTGGTCGCCACCCGCACCGCAACGAGATACTCGGCCGGGAGTCCACCCCGGAGGAGCTCGAATACCTGAGGACCGAGACGCCGCCGCACCTGCGTCGGCCTCCTTCCTAACCCCATATTCACTTAACTGCCGCTAAGGTGTCTTCTCGGAAAACTGAGCTTCCGCTGAACTTAATTCTCGGAAACTAAGAGGGCGTATAGAAGAACTGAAGGAAGATCGGGATGCTTTGCTAGAGACCCTCTCAGGGCGTGTACCGGGGGATTTAGACAACCTAACTGGGGATGAGCGCGCTAGGGTTCACTGTATGCTGCGCCTCGAGGTCTCGCTCACGCCTCAGGGAGGCTATTATGTGAGCGGTATGTTTTGTTCTGAAGAACCCTCATCGGCGGCCGCGTTCACTTGAACGAGTCTTACGGGAAGCCGGTGGCGCCGCGAGCTAGAGGAGCGGCCTCTGAAGGAAGAGCGCCTCTGAAGCCGTCATGCAGAGGCGCGCGTCGAGCATCGGTGGCATGAGTAGGTACCCGTACGACGGCATAGACCTACGCGAGCATCCTGAGGCGTACCGGATCGGACGCGGCGAGCAGGGCGTCTTCCACGCCGAGCCGTACAAGGGCGAGCTACTGCCGCTATGGGGCTTCAGGGATGTCGAGACCGCGCATGCTTCGGCCGAGGCTATTCATGCCCGCTTTCTTGAGTACAGAGCTCAAGGAGACTTCGTAGGGATGGATGTCGCGCGCAAGTACCTCCAGATGGGCTACACCAGGGCACAGCGTTACGCCAGGTACGCGGGCGGAAACAAGAGCAAGCCGCTAGAAGAGCCGGACCCCGAGAAGAGTCGGGCGGCCAGCATCTTCTACGAAAAGTGGCGCGCTGTCGCCGGGGACGAGGAGTATCTGAGGCTCAAGGAAGAGCATAAACGCCGCAACTCCTAGAGCGACGCGACACGGGAGAACCCGCCGCGTAGAGAAGCTCTACCGCGGCGGGCATCTCTGTGGAGACGTTTAGTTCAGGTACCCGAGGTTCTGAGGCTGCGTAGCAACTCTCTCACGCCGAGGGCTTCCTCGTCGAGATCCTCGTCGGAGACGGGATCTTCGTAGAGGCTGTCCGCAAGGGTGATCTCCTTCCCGCACTCGCATTCGAAGACCGTGTGTCCCTCAAGATACCAGTCCTCTTCGAGGCCGATGAGTATTATCCTCTCCCCGCAGCGACACCCCAGAATGGTGCGCCCCGAACAAACAACGAATTGATCCGAATTTGAATCAGGCTGCATATTAACCCCCTCCTACTCTTCTTTCGCCCTGCGCCTTCAAGGTCGCACATCTCTACGCCGGTCACAACTTGTACCAGGCTGAACCTGCCGTAGCCTGTGGTTTACCTCAAGGGGTAGTTGAAGGTTAACGTTCTATACCGTTCGTGCATAGCGCAACTACTCTCGCCGCGAGACGCATAGTCGTACTGAGTTCGTCTCGGTGATCATCGTCAGCTTGTGTACTACCGTATCTGCATATCTTACACAGAAGAGGAACGACGAGTCTTCCGTAATCGGATAGTATCCAGATTATGGAAGAACGGGACCTGCTCCTCCTGGAGAGCGCGATAACCGCTATTGAAGAAGCCTCTTCCGCAGTCGCACGCGAGGTCGAGCGCGACCGCCTCGCTGAGACGGCTCTCTCTCGTCTCGCCACCGTCGAGGCTGAACTAAGGCGCAGTCGCCTCACCCTAGAAAAGATCATTCAGGAACAGACTGGATAGTCTTCGGCTGTTAGTGTTCAGCCATGCGCGAGGTAGGAAACCCGCTGTGCGTTACTGGCGCCTTGTTGTGCGCCGCCTCGCTTCGCGTGCTGCCAGCAGCTTCTCCAACCACTTACCAGAATCGTTCTCCGCGAAGTCATGACGCCACGGAGCAAGAGTCGGCGGCAAAAGGTTAAGTCGCGCACTCCTTCGTATCTACGGAGTTCTGGCGCGTCCTCGCGACGTCCACCAGCTCCTGTACCAGTGTAGAGGGGATGCCGTAGCCGGCGTTCTCCGTGTCGGCTCGGCTGGCGAAGACGGTGGCGACGACCTCGCCGCCGGTGTTGACCGCCGGACCGCCGGAGTTGCCGGGGCGGACGAAGCCTCTGAAGCTGGTTACGGTCCGCTCGACGGGACCGCGATTGTAGGCGTCGTTGGAGATAACACGCTGCGTCTGGCCGGTTCTGCCGGCCCTTACGTCGTAGGGACCGTTCCCGGGGAAGCCCAGGATAGCCACAGACTGGTTCTCACTAGGCTCGGCGAGGGGGAGGGGCGGCAGGCGCAGGTCTCGGACTCGCAGGACGGCGATGTCGTTCTTCTCGTCGAAGACCACGACCTTCGCGGGCAGAGGGAAGCCCGTCCCGCCGGGCTGGACCTGCGTGTTGATCTGACCGGCCACCACGTGGGCGTTGGTGACGACGAGGTTTTCATCGGCGACCCAGCCGGTGCCCTCTACGCCGTACCCGCAGGCTACCCCGCTGACGCGCACGACGCCCGCAGCAGCCTCGATGACCTCCGGGTCCCTGACTACGTCTGCATCCGGATCCGCAACGTCGACCTCGGGGCCCTGGAAGCGGGGGAGCGGATCTAGCTTGCTCACGGCCTGCGCGAGGAGCCGGGAGGGTATCCCCTGGTTCAACGCCCGGAGCACGCCGGACTCCTGCATGGACGGATGCAAGGGCGAGAAGAGCGGCGCCATGAGCGCGAACGTCGCGGCTATCCACACGATGGTCAGCGAGAGCGCCGCGCCCAGGGCAGCTCCGCCTGCGCGGTCAAGAGCCTCGGAGACGGGGCTGTTGATCCTCTCCTTCAAGAAACCGCCCGCCGCGCGCGCCAGGACGTCCCCGAGCACCGCGAACGCCACGATGCTCGCGAGCGTTACAACGGAGCCGAAGACGAGGTCGTTCTCGCCCTCGAGAATCGCGGGTACGATCCTCGAGCCTAACGTGGCGCCCAGGATCACCCCGACCAGCGAGAGAGCGCCCGCAAGAAAGCCGGTGCGCGTACCACGCCACACGAGGAAGACTACGAACAGAAATATAGAGAGGTCGAGGAAGTTCACCGGCAAATTGTACCGCCGCCCGTGATTTTTTACCGTCTCAGCATGACGTTTGTATAATCTGCCCGCATCCACAGAAGAGGAGAAGAGTTGTCGAGGGCTAAAGAGTTCGTACCAGAGATAGAGCAGGTCCTAAAGAGTAGGGGAGAGCCTGCATACCGGCTTGGTCAGGTCTACAACGCCCTCTGTTCTGGGCTGGCGCGCGACTGGGAGGAGGCTACGAGCCTGCCGAAGAGCCTGCGAGCCGCCCTTCAGGAAGAGGTCCCGGCCGCCGTTCTCGAGCTCACGCATCTCTCCAGGGCGACCGACGGAACGCGCAAGTACCTCTTCAAAACGCACGATGGACACCTCATCGAGACTGTCATGATCCCGGAGAGAGACCGGCGTACCGTGTGTATCTCGACTCAAGTCGGCTGTCCGATGGCCTGCAAGTTCTGTGCTACGGGCCTTCTTGGTATCAAGCGGAACTTAAAGGCGCGCGAGATCGCCGAGCAGGTCTTCGTCGCCGCCCGCGACGTTGCCCCCGAGCGCATCTCTAACGTCGTCGTCATGGGGATGGGCGAGCCAATGTTGAACTACAAGGAGCTTATGCTCGCGTTGAAGGTTCTCAACGATAAAGAGGGGTTCGGCCTCGCGGCGCGGCACATCGCTGTCTCAACGAGCGGGCTGGTCGATAAGATACGGCGCTTCACCGACGAACCGGAGCAGTTTCACCTGGCGATTAGCCTGCACACTCCGTTTGAGGAGGAGCGCAAGGAGATCATGCCGGTAGCCTCCCGCCACTCTATCCCGGAGTTGATGGATGCCGCCCGCTACTACGTCGAGACGACCCGCCGCAAGCTATTCTTCGAGTACACTCTGCTTGCTGGCGTAAACGATCAGCCGCGCCATGTCGAGGCCCTGGCCGAGCTGCTCAACCATCCGCTCTACCACCTGAACCTCCTCCGGTTTAACTGGACCGACACCGGCTACGCGGCGACCCCGAAGCCGGAGGCGAAGAAGTTCTTGAGCTACGCCCGGGAGCTCGGCCTGTCAGCGACCCTGCGGCCCAGCCGCGGCCAGGACATAGACGCCGCCTGCGGGCAGCTCGCCGCCAGAGACCTTCGCCCTCAGCGCGCTACCATACCCCTGACCCGGACCTGAAAGCTGCTTGAAGACCGAACCCGCGGACCGTCTCGACCCGCGGGCGAAGCTGTTGTGGCGCCTCACGGGCGCTCTGCAGGCAGTCCCGATCCTCATCGCTGGCGCGTTCGGCAGCTATACATTCTTCTGGAGGGCGGAAGCACTATTCTCTCTGGCGGTCCTGCCCTTGCTCGGGGCGCTCGTGCTTGCGGTCCTGCTCGTCTTCGTGCTGCCGCCCCTACTGTGGCGGCGGTGGCGCTACGAGATACGTCCCCTTGAGATAGATCTCCAGCGAGGGCTCGTGCGCATGACGCGTACGCTGGTGCCGATGGCGCGGGTGCAGCACGTAGATACAAGGCGCGGTCCGTTGCAGCGGAGGCTGGGGCTCTCGACGGTCGTCTTCTATACGGCCGCAGGGCCGAACGAGATTCCTCAGCTCGCCTCGGAAACCGCCGACGAGGTACGCGACCGTATAGCCGAGTTGACCCGGGAGGCGGATGAACTGTAGCGGAGGTACCGGGAGCGGAGGCTCGGTAGAGCGCCGTCTACACCCGGTCGGGATGCTGCTCGCGGCGCTCACCACCGTGCGGCGCTGGCTCGGGGCCGCTGCCTTGCCCGGGGTCGCCGCGCTCCTGGGCGGCGAGTATGGAACGCGGACGTTGTTTCTCATCCTCGCCGGCCTCGCGCTGCTGGGAGCCTTGAGCGCAGTATGGGGCGTGCTCTCGTGGCGGGCGACGACCTACCGGGTGGCGGGCGGGACGTTCCGCTTCAAGCAGGGGGTCTTGCAAAAGAGCGAGCGTTCGCTGCCGCTGGAGCACGTCCAGAGCGTTAATACGGTGCAGGGCCTCGTACAGCGCCTCTTCGGGGTGGTCGAGGTTCGGGTCGAGGCTGCGGGGGGCGGGGGGGAGCCCGAGATCTCCCTTCCCGCTCTCTCCCGCGCCGAGGCCGAGGCGTTGCGCGAGGAGTTGACGAGCGCGCGTCGGGTTTCCCCGGACGCGGCCGAGGAGTCCAGCCCGGCGGTCCTGCGGAGGCTCTCCGGTAGAGATCTCCTTATAGCGGGGTTCACGAGCGGACAGATAGGGGTTGCGGCCTCGATCGTCGTCGGAGCCTCGCAGGCCGTGGACGATCTGCTCCCCGGAGACCTAGCGGGCCGGTTCGCCGAGGCCCTAATATCCGAATACTCTATCTCTCCAATCCTCTTCCTCGCTCTCGCCGTCGCCTTCTTCGCCTGGACGCTCGCCGTGCTCGGCACGGTCCTGGCCCACGCCGGTTTCGTCCTCTCGCGTTCGGCGGACGGCGAGTACCTCTACATAAAGCGCGGCTTGCTCAAGCGGTACGAGACGACCGTGCCGCTCGCGCGTATACAGGCCGTGAGGATAGTCGAGGGCGTCCTGCGCCAGCCTTTTGGCCTCGCGGCGATCCGGGTAGACAGCGCGGGATTTGCCGAGGAGAGAGGCGTCTCGGCGATCCTCTTCCCGCTCTTGTCCCGGAGAGAGGCGGAGGAGCTACTGCGCGTGGCGGTCCCCCGGTTCGCCGCGCCGTTGAGCAGCCTGGAACCCCTGCCGACCCGAGCCCGGCTGCGCTACGTCATACGTGCAGCCCTACCGGCGCTCCTGGCCGCCGGGTTCTTTGCGGCGTTGTTCTTCCCTTGGGGCCTTCTCGCGCTCTTGATTCTGCTCCCCGCCGCCCTCTACGGGTTCGCCAAGTATCGGACAGGGGGGTATGGCTTTGACAGAGAGCGGATCGTGCTCCGCTTCAGGCGCCTGGCGCGTACGACGGTCGTCGTTACGCGGACGAGGCTGCAGGCCCGCAGCTACTCTGTCTCTCCGTTCCAGAGGCGCCGAAAGCTCGCCACCCTAAAGGTCGAAGTGGCCTCCGGTTCTTCCGGGGCAGCCTTCCGGCTCGTTGATATGGAAGCGGGAGCAGTCGAGGCGGCGATGGAGGTACTCTCGGCGTAGGCCTACACAGCCGTTCGAGAACGCTCTAAGTAGCCAAGCGTCGGCTCTCACAAGGGCGTGGCAGCCTATGGTTCCAAGAGCTCTGCATGCTGCGTCTATTCCGTATCTCTTATCCAACTTCGCGTCAGGTAGAGCCAGAAGGCGAGCCCCGCGTAGCGTCCATAAGGCGCGAAGCGTTCGATGATCTGTGCATCCGTCGCCGGATGTCCGGTGAGCCGGGCGTAGGTCGGCCGCGTCCAAGAATCGAGGATGAGCCTGGAGTACCTACCAAGGAGCATCATTACGTGCGCCGCCGCATACGGACCTATCCCCGGCAGCGCAAGTAGACTGCGTTCCAACTCCTCGTCGGGGAGCTTCTCGCGGGGCGCGTCGAACGACTCTACGTCTATCGCGCTCTCCGCGACCGAGCGGGCCAGGGCCATCATGTACCTTCCCCGGTATCCTGCCCGGACGACGTCCTTATAGAAGTCTTCTTCAGCCCCGGCCATCGCCTTGGGTGTGGGGAAGGCGCGTCCCCATGGTCCGGTCCCGGGGGCGCCAGGGGCCTCAGCGCCCAGGTGCTCGACCAGCGCGTTCACCATCCGTGTAGTGGCCGACCACGCGCAGTTGGTGGTGCACAGCGTCTTTATCACGTCCTCGAAGACGGTAGCGCCCCGGATCATGCGCCCCGCCCCCATCGTGACCCAGCGTAACTCGGGGTCGGTGGCGGCCATCTCGTAGAAGGGGGAGAGATCCTCGTCCAGGCGCAGCGCGTGCCTCACCGCGGCGAGAAGCTTCTCACCCTCCTCTCTCTCCGGTGGCGGCCCGACCGTGCTAACCTTTCCGTATCCGGGCCTGCCCCCCGAGATACAAACGATGCGCGGGCAAGGTTCGGCGGGGAGGGTGATCTCCAGTACGTTCTGAACGGGACGCATGGGCGGAAGGGAGGTGAGGCCGTGCGAGCGGAAGGTTCTCGAAAGTTCGATCGGCTCGCCCGCCGGTCCCTTAAGCGGGAACTCGGCGCGCCACGACTCGGGGGCGCTGCCCTTCTCCTGCATCAGGCTTGCCGTTCTTACGAGCCCGGGACGTTGCCGAGTAACTCCACCGGCTCGCCTAGACCCGTATCCATACGCCGGACGGTGCTCTTGCCGTCCTCGTCCTCCTCCAGCATCCAGACCTCGTCCACCAGGGCCGACTCCTGCACCTCGGCGACGTGGGAGATGATGAAGATCTGTCCGAACGACCGCTTGAGCCGCTCGAGCGCGAGCAGCACGTTGTTGCGTCGCCCGGCATCCAGGCTCCCGAAGACCTCGTCCAGGACCAGGAAGCCCAGGGTGTTGCCGCCGCGGGAGGCTACGATCCTTGAGAGCGCCACCCTCGCCGAGAGGCTCGCCACGTCGGCCTCCCCGCCGGAGAAGCGCTCGATGGCATAGGAGTCGTCGAAGCGGTCTAGGAGCCGTACGCGGTAGTTCTCGTCGAACTCCATCCGCTCGTAGCGGCCGTCGGTGAGTTCCCGCACGAGGTTGGACGCCTCGGCCTCTAGCATAGGTCGCGCCCTCGCGGTGAGGCTGCGGAAGAACTCCGTGAAGAGGCCGTCCATCTCGTCCATACGCGAGGCGGCTGCTGCCTTCTCGTTAGCGAGCTTGCGGTCGTCGTCGAGGCGCTTTAGCTCCGTACGCGCCCGCTCGATGCGGTGGTCAGCGTCCTTCCAATCGCCTCCGAGCTGCTCCCGCGCGTTCCGCAGGGTCACTACCCTCTCCTCGACCGCCGACACCTTCTCCATCGCCGCCTCGTAGGCCGATTCGTCGAAGTTTAGGGCGGAGATCTTCCCGCGCAACTCCTCCGCCGTCGTCTTCGCAGCTTCTCCCCGGTTGCGAGCCTCCCGCAGCGCCTGCTCGACCTCCGGTTGAGTAGTCAGCCGCCGCTCCAGCTCCTCGACTCGGCCCAGCGCCCTCTCCAGCCGGGCCTTCTCTTCACGCTTCTCCTTATGGTTCGCCGCATCGTAGGAGACGCCGGCCAACTCCTCTAGCTCCTCCACGAGCGCCACAACACGTTCGGTTAGCTTCGAGTGCTCGGCGGCCAGGCTCTTTATCGCCGGACGGGCGTCGCGCAGGTCTCGCAGGCGTTCGCGTTGAGTACGAGTTACTTCGAGGTCTACTTCGGTGGGGGCGTCGGTATCAGCGATGCGGACTTCCAGTTCCTTGAGGTTTGCTTGGGCTTTTTCCAGGTTTTCGAGGCGGTCCGCGGCGCGGTCCTCGGCGCGGAGGAGGGACTCGCGCAGGCCGCGCCAGCTCCCAAGCTTCGCCGTGATCCTCTCCAGCTTCTCAGCGGTCTTCCCGGCGGAGGCGGCGAGCTTCTCGGCCTCTTCGGTCTCGCGCGCCGCGCGGCGCCGGATGGCGGCCGCCTGGCGTCTGAGAGTGTCGGAGATCTCGTATTGCTCCCCGTCCTCGAAGCCCCGGTGGCAGGTGGGGCAGTGCTCCTCCGCGCCGCTGTCGATAGCCTCCCGGGCCTTGTCCACGTTCTTCGCCTCGCGCTCGTCAGCGTTGGCCCGGCCCCGGTGTATGGCAGCGACCTCTCGCAGCGTCTCCTCCTGCTCGCGCAAGTCGCGTTCCGCCCGCTCGAGGTCGTCGCCGCCGGAGAGGTCCTCGATCTCCCCCGCGAGCCGTCCGACCTCCGCCCGAGCCGTCTCGTATCCCTCGCGCGCCTCGCGTACGGCGTTCTCCGCGAGCCTGTACGCCTCGTGATCTGCGGCGAGCCTGTGCAGCTCTTCGTAGCGGGTCTCGGCGGCCTTCAGCTCTTCAGTAGACTGATCCAGAATCGCGAGGGTGTTGGAGAGGAGATCCGAGCCTTCGAGCTCGAAGAGCGCGTACCAGCCCGGCAAAGGTTCGCCGTCGTCTCCGTCTAACTCTTCCAGAGCGTCCGAGACTTCGGCCTCTATGTCGGAGATGCGCCGCTGTCCCTGGAGGCACTCGCGCCAGTCGCGGTCGCGCTGCTCGGAGCGGCGGCGGTCCTCGTCCAGACGCTCCAGCTCAACTGCTACTTGCGGGAGCCGCGCCTTATCCGGCTTCAGACGTTTTAGCTCCTCCTCCGCGGCGGCGAGGTCGGCGAGATCCTTCTCCGCCTCGGCGGCGCGGTCGGCGGCCCGGCGCCGTTCTGCCTCGGCCTCGCGCAGGTCGCCTGTCAGACGCGAGTGCTCACGGTAGGCGGTCTCCATAGCGGCGCGGGTCTTGCGGGCGTCGTCGAGGGCTTCCTCGGCGCCGGCGTACTCTTCAGAGATCCTGCCGAGCTCGGCTTCGAGACGTGTACACTCGTTGCCCGCCTCTTGCATCTCGGTCTGGAGGGAGTCGAGGTCGGCCTCGGTGAGGCGGGATTCGAGGAGCCTTGCCTCTGAGCGTAGAACGTTCCGGTCCTCGCGTAGAAGGGTCTGGGCGGTCTCGACGCCGCTGATGCCGAGGAGCTTGCTGATCTTGCGGACCCGGCTTATTCCGTCGTCGTGCGCGAAGAAACGCAGCTCCTTCTGCCGGGCGTAGAAGGTCGCCTCGAAAGCGGTTCGGTCCATCCCGAGCAAGTTCTCCTCGACCCAGCGCGATACGTCGGCGGTCCCGCTCACTATAGTCTTGCCCGTGGCGTCAAGTGCCTCGGCAGTCGTCGAGCCGCTGCGAAGCCGGCGCCGTACCGTATAGGACCCGCCGTCGGTCGCCAGCGTGATCTCGACGGTCGTGGGGTCCCTAGTCGAGCCGCCGCTCCAGGGGATCGACTCGTTGGCGAAGCGCGGCCCGCCCCCGCGCGAGCCGAAGAAGGCCCACAGGATGCTCTCGAAGAGGGTAGACTTCCCCGTGCCGTTCGCCCCGACGATGCCGATGGCTCCCTCGGGAGGATACAGCTCCAGCGGATCGCGCAGCTGCTTGTAGTTCTCGATGTAGAGGCGCTCCAAGATCACGCGGCGCTCTCCGGTTCTTCGCTCGCCGCCCGCGCGAGATACTCGCGCCCCTTCTCCAGGAACTCCTCGGCGAACTTCGCCTCCAACTCCCCGCGCTCCCGCCGCGCCGCGACGAACGAGGCAAACTCCTCGCCGAGCGGTCCGAAGATCGCCGTCGGCGAGCCGTCTCTCTCGAAGTCTTCGGGGCGCTCCTCCGGGTGGATCTCCAGGCTGAAGTTCAGGCACCGCCGCTGGGGGTCGCGTAGCAACTCGCGCTCGATCCCGCTGGCAACCCCGCGCCGCACATCGTAGGCTCGCAGCCGCACGATGGCTCCGTCCAGGTCTACCCCGGAGATCCGCTCCCTGATCGCCTCCGTAAGCTCCGAGGAGTCCATCTCGCGGGCGCTTATCTTCGGCAGGTCCAGCATCGGACGCGTTTCTATCTCGACGTGCTCGACGCTTCTGAGCCCGCCATCGTCGAACTCCACGATCGCGAACCCCGGCTTCGACTCGACCTCCCCGAACCCGAACCGCTCCGTTGCCCCGGCGTAGTAGGCGTTCGGCTTGTGCTCGTGGAACTCGTGGTAGTGTCCGAGCGCCACGTAGTCGAATCCGCCCTCCAACATCCCGGACTGCAGGTTCGCCTCGCCCATCTCGTGCTGGCGAGCCTCAAGCCCCGGTACCATCCCGTGTGTCACCAGGACGTTCACGTCCGCGCCTCGCGCCGGTGTTACTGCTCCGGTGCCGAAGACCGCCCCGTGCGGCAGCAGCGTAACGCCCACTCTGACGTCTCCGGCCTCGATCTGCTCGTAGTCGAGATCGAAGCCGTGTGCGGAGATGACGTTTACAAGGTTCGCGTACTCCAAGGCCGCCGTCGTGGTCCGCAGGCGCGGCGTCTCGTGGTTTCCGGCGGCGACGAGGTAGGGGATACCGGCGTGTGCCGTAATGCGGGCGGTCTGTTTCAGGAAGCCGATGATCACGTGCGTCGCTGGACGAACCGAGTCGAAGACGTCGCCAGAGTGGATCACCAGATCCACGTCCCGCTCCAAGATCTCGTCAACCGCCCTCCCGTACGCCTCCTGCACGTCCACCTCGCGCTGGTTGCGGTTAGTAAGCGAGTCTAGCTTCGCGTACCGAGTGTATCCCAGGTGCGTATCCGAGATGTGGGCTATGCGTACTATGTGGCCGTGATCCTTTCTACACTTTAGAATTTAGGCTAAGCCCGATCAAATTACACTTCTGAGTCGTAAATTTAACATCGGGAAACACGTTTGATCCGTGTTCGTCTCGGTTGATATATTAGACGGCTTTCTGAAGATAGCTGCTTCCACGTGTGGTTCGGGAGAATGCAAGAGAAGGTATGCAATTAGGCTCAGAAGAATCTGCGGTACTATCAACTTCTGCCAAGAATCGCGGCGCCGCTACAGAAAGTGGCTCTGCATCAAGAAATTCTTCAAGGATCAAAAATTCCCTCTCAGTAGGATCGACAAGAAACTCGAAATTCTTTGCGAAGTAATCAGAGTCTAGTGACTTCAGCAACTCAACTTCACGAGTAATGCGCTCAAGTGATGCGTCAGAGTTGTACTTGCCACGCTTGATCGCTACTGCTCCAAAGGTGGAATGATGAGCTTTGTAGACAGTCTTCTGTCCTCCCTTTCCGCATTCCACTACATCCGAACATTGCGACAACAGTGTAGCGAACCCAGTCATGTGCTCAGTCCCTCATCCGATCTAGGCCAGAGAGTATCTGCGAGGTCTCGCGCCTCCTCGCTGGCCGGTTGCCGCGCGTGAGGTTCCAGCGGAAGTTCTTGTAGGGGTCGGCGGCGCCGTGGCCGGTGCGGTGGGCGGCCTGTATGGCGTCGAGGGCCTCGAAGATCTGCTCCTCCGGGACGCCTTCTATATCGCTCCTTATGGCGGTGATCTTAGGCGGCTTGCCGGTGAGGTTCCTCATTACGGAGAGGACGGAGGTCGCGGCATCCCGGGTGCTGCTGCCGAAGATGTCGGTGCCCTGCTTGCCCATGAGGACCATCGGACGCGGGAAGGTGCCAAAGACCGGGACGGCGTAGTGGGCGTGGCGCAGGAGGAGGCGGCCCTTCTCCAGTTGCAGCAGCTCCTCTCGGGTGGTTTGTGAGAAGGAACGGTAGCTGGAGTTGGTCAGCTCCTCGTCGCCGATACGGCCGTAGAGGCTGGTGGCGGCGTTGCCGACGACCTCGTCGTCTACCTTGCTGCGGAACTGCTGCGCCCCGAAGAGCGTGAGGTTCAGGTGTCGTCCGCGGGCGGAGATGTCAACGAGGGTGTCCTTGAGGGATGAGGTGCGGGAGCCGGAGGGCGCGTACTTGTTCAGCTCGTCGACAAAGATCACGAGCTTGTCCACGCCGAGCCTGCCCTGCTCGGCCATCTCCCATACGCTGTTTATGACCTTGGTGACGACGAGGTCCTGCGGTACGCCAGAGAGATGCGAAATGTCCACGACGCGCATCTCCCGGTCTCCGAAGGGGCCGTCTACCTCTGGGGAGTCGCCATACTCGACCCTGCCGTGCACGAGGAGCCCGGCGCACTTGCTCGGCAGTATCCCGAAGCGGTTGCGGACCTTGGCAACCGTAGCCTGGTGGTGCCCGTTCCAGTAGGAGCTCTCGCTCTCCTCGAAGTACTCGAACGCCTCGTCCAACTCCGCGTGGAACCCGTTCATGGTCCTCACCTGCCGGTCGCGCAGGAACTCGACGAAGCCCTTGAACTTGTCATCCATGTCCGTCGGGTCGAAGATGCGTCCCGCGTGCGGCAGCACATCTTCGAGGTCCCACACGATCGGGTAGACGCAAGAGTCCTCCCCGCGTGCGTGGCGCAGGGTGTTCAGGTCCTTTACTCGCAGGTCCTGCGCGTGAACCGTCCTCTCGCCGCGGTCCTTGCCGAAGGCGAGCGGCGCGAAGATGCGCAGGTTCTCGAACGGCTTTATCTCCAGCCCGAGCGAGGCGTACATCTCCCGATCCTCGCGTGGCAGCCCCCGCTGCCCGGCTCTCTCGTAGCGCTCGGCCAGCTCTGGGTCATCCTCCGGGTCTACCTCGACCGGCTTGTCCAGAAAGAGCAGGTCGGCGCCCTTGACGTTGAACATCAGGGCGGCGACCTTCTTGTCCTTCACGGTCTGGAAGGTGCTTGAGATGGTGAAGAGAGCGTGGCTGGTCTTGGTCGAGAGGCCGCTCATGCCGGTAATGTTCAGGTGACCGGCCTCGGGGCCGAGGAGGTAGTCGCCGTCCACGTACAGGGGTGTGCGCTGCGGCGAGCCGCTAGCTCCACCTTCGTTGCCGTTCTCGTGCAGGAGCATCGGTATCTTGTGTCCGGCGAAGTCGTCTGTGCCGAGGGCGTACTCGATTGCCGCGCTCGTGGCGAAGAAGACGGGGCCGGTGCGGACCGGGCGCTTGGACTTCTTTCGCTCGTTCCGGTGCTTGGTGGCGAGGACGCGGGCGCGGAAGACCAGGATCTCGACCCGCTCCGAGAGCGCTTCCAGCGCCGGGTCGCCGTCGAAAGCGTAGAAGTCGTCGAGGAAGCTCTGGAGGTCGGAGTAGCGCCTGGGATCGTCTAGCACGGCGATCGCCGTGGCATCCTCGGCCTCGGCGGCGACGATGTGCCCGATGTCCAAATTCTGGGCCGCGTCGGTCTCGGCGGTCCAGAAGTAGAACTCGTGGGCGGTCGCCGGCTGATCCTCGCTGGTGACAACCCGGCCGATGGGCCCCGAGGTCAGGTCTAGGAAATCGTCGTGCAGCATCTAGTTCCTCCCGTTCGCCAACGAACTGGCCGTGGCGAGTTGCCGTTCGAGCTTCGAGTAGGCCCGCTCTGAGTTCTGAACGAGGGGCTTCAGGATCTTCTCTACGTAGTGGATCGGGTAGATCATAGCGGGCCATCTCGGGTCGGGCTTCGAGAGCGGCGCCCTC
>DASQMR010000046.1:0-5883 GCA_035645375.1 Rubrobacteraceae bacterium | reverse complement strand
CCGCATCCCACGGCAAAATCGTAGAGATCGCGCCCTACGATGTCATGCTCCCGAGCCTGGCGCGGCTTCGGCGTGCGCTCCCGGGTGCCCGCAACTCGTGCTTGCTCGTGCCGACCATCTCCGGGGCAGGCTGTAAGGTAGATCTGCGGAACACGCGCCGCTGCCCCGTAAAGCTGTTTCCGCCTGCGGGTCTGGTACGGTGGCTAAGCTCCGACCGGAGGCCCTAGGGTTTGAGACGCTACGATGCTGTGTTCCTGGATGTGGATGGGACGCTTCTTTGGGTTGACCTGGACATCGAGGGTTATGTCAGAGACTTGAAACCTTACGCGACGAACGGCTCTCTGACCGTCAAGCAGGCGGAAGGCCCAATCTGGGAGAGCCTGCGGAGGCACATCAACGAGAACATTAACTATCCGACCGAGGAGGAGTTGGCCGCTTTTCGCCGAGAGAATGCCCGAGGAGTCGCCGACTTTCTAGGCCTCGACGCTCCGGCCGAAGTGCTCGATGAGGTTATGAACAGACATATCCTCTACAATCCTTATCCCGAGGCCGAGGCGGTGATGGAGGAGCTGAAGGAGATAGGTATACCGCTGTACGTGGTCTCTAACTGGGACGTGGCGCTGGCCACGGTGCTCGATGACCTAGGATGGACGCGTTACATGAGCGGTATCGTAGCTTCAGCAAAGATAGGCTCTGAGAAACCTGATGATACTATCTTCGAGGAAGCTCTAAGGGCCGCCGGGCTTCCCCGCGGCCGTGTGGTACACGTCGGCAACGACCCGATCTCGGACATCCAGGGCGCCGCCGCCGCAGGAATCGATGCCATACTAATAGATCGTGAGGGCGGCATCGAGGCCCCGAAGGCGGTCGAGATCCTGCCGGACCTATGCGGGGTGCCGCCGCTCGTGCAAGGTTAGAGGCAGACGTGGCAAGCGAACAGCACGGTGAGCAACAGGGCGGCGCGCACCATCGCGTCGCGCGGGCGGTGCGAGAGATACTGATCGCCATCGGCGAGGACCCAAATCGAGAGGGCCTGCTGGAGACGCCGGAGCGTGTCGCCGACGCCTATACATTGCTTTTCTCTGGCCTTCGAGAAGACCCTGCTCGTTACCTCGAAGCTAGCTTCGCCGAAGAGGCGCGCGATTTGATCCTCGTCCGTGACCTGCGGGTATCCTCGATGTGCGAACATCATCTCCTCCCTTTCACGGGTAGAGTTCACGTAGGGTACCTCCCGAATGGCAGGGTGGCGGGCTTCTCGGAGCTCGCGCGCGTGGTGAACGCATACGCGCGCAGGCCCCAACTTCAGGAGCGCCTTACCGCCCAAGTCGCCGACACAGTATACGAATCTCTGGAGGCCCAGGGTGCCATCGTAGTCGTAGAGGCCATGCAGTCGTGCATGACCATGCGCCATGCGGAGACAACCGGCAGCCTTGCTGTGACCTCGGCGGCGCGGGGTATCTTCGAGGAGGATGCTGGGCGCAGGGCGGAGGTGCTCACCCTTATCTCCCGGGGCGGTTCCTCCCTCTAGCGGCGCGCTAAGGCTTCGGGAAGACGAGCGCGGGGCCCTGGACCTCCACGCTGACGCGTTCGCCGGGCCTGAAGCCTGGTCCGCCGCCTAGACGCGAGCAAAGAACCGGACCAGAATCCAGGCGCAGCTTTATTAGCTGGTCGTGGCCGTAAAACTCTCGTGCGAGTACCGTGGCTATGACTCCGGACGGAGGAGATTGCTCGTTGGCCAGAGCCCTGAGACGCAGCGCCTCGGGGCGGAGCATAGCCTCGACGGTGCCCACACACGTTCCACACGCAGGGACCTCGCCGAAAACGCAATGGAGACGGCCGTCTTCAGCGGTGCCTGGCACGAAGTTAGCCTCGCCGACGAACTCGGCGACGGCGCGGGTGGATGGGCTATGGTAGAGCACTTCGGGCGGGGCGACCTGGACTACGGTCCCGTCGAACATCACGGCGACGTCGTCAGCGACGCTTAAGGCCTCAGCCTGGTCGTGGGTGACGAAGACAGCTGTCGCTTGCGCGGCGGTTAGGATCTCACGCATCTCGGCGCGCACCTCTGCTCTCAAGGCCGCGTCGAGGTTGCTGAACGGTTCGTCGAGAAGGATCACCGCCGGCTCTGGCGCCAGGGCGCGAGCGAGGGCGACCCTCTGCTGCTGCCCGCCAGAGAGCTCATGGGGCATCCGGTCCTCCATCCCCGTGAGGCGGGCGAGCGAGAGCACCTCCGCTACCCGCGCATCCTTTCTCTTGCCCCGCATCACGCCCTTTAGGCCATAGGCGACGTTCTTCGCTACCGAGAGGTGGGGGAAGAGGGCGTAGTCTTGAAATACCACGCCGACACGCCGCTTTTCAGGCGGGACGTTCGTGCCGCGTCCGGCGACCAGAACACCGTCTATCTCTATCTCACCCGCATCCGGGAACTCGAAGCCAGCCAGCAGTCGCAGGGTGGTCGTCTTACCGCATCCAGAGGGACCGAGCAGGGCGAGGAGCTTGCCTCGTTCGAGCCTCAGGTCCAGGCCTCGCACGGCGTAGACCTGACCGAAGCTCTTGTTTATGCTGGAGAGACGGATCATTGTCACTTCGCCCGATCCTTTATAACGAGGAGGTACATCGGCAGGGCGGAGACCAGGATCAGGAGCAGCGCAGGGGCCGCCGCGCGCGCGAAGAACGCCTCCGACGCGGATGTCCAGATGCTGGTCGCTAAGGTGTCGAACCCGAGAGGGGAGAGGAGCAGGGTCGCGGGCAACTCCTTCATCGTCGTCAGGAAGACGAGCGCGGTCCCGGCGAGGATGCCCGAGGAGATCAGGGGTGCGGTGATAGTTGCCACGACCCCGGCTGGCCCGCGCCCGAGCCCGCGCGCAGCCTCCTCCACGCTCGGGCGCACCTGCAGCAGGGCCGCTCTGGTGGCGCCCACGGCCTGCGGCAGAAAATGGATCGCGTAGGCGAAGATAAGCAACGCTAACGTACCGTACAATCCTGGTGCGTAGTTCGCTCCGAAGAAGACCAGCGCGAGCGCCAGCACGACCCCCGGCAGCGCGTACCCGAGATAAGAGAGACGTTCGATAAAGCCCGCCACCCGTCCAGGGAACCGCACCGCGAGCACCGCTACCGGCAGGGCGGCGAGCGCCGCGACCGCCGCTGCCAGGGCGGAGACGTAGACTGAGTTGAACGCTGCCCCCCACAACAGGCGCAGCGGTTCGCCCGAGGCCAGCCCCCGCGCGAGCCAGAACACGAGCACTCCGACGGGCACGATGAGCGAGAGCAGGACTATGCTCCCGCAGAAGAGCAGCGCGGGCCACCGCCAGCGGCCGAGTTGGACTACCTTGCTGCCCTGAGGCCGGACCGATCCGACGGTGCTCTTATGGTAGCGTGTCCTGCCGCGGGTGCGTGCCTCCAGCACGAGGATCGTCGCGGTCAGGGCTACGAGCATCAAGCCGAGTATCGCCGCCGGGGTCCGATCGAAAGCTGAGCGGTACTGCGTGTAGATCTCGCGCGAGAAAGAGTCAAACTGCAACAAAGAGACGGCCCCGAAGTCGCTCAGAGCATACAGCGCCACCAGCAGAGCCCCCGCGACGATGGCCGGCTTTAACTGCGGCAGCGTGACGCGAAAGAAGGTCGAAAATCCTCCACTCCCGAGAGCGCGGGACGCCTCTTCCAACGCTAGGTCCATGCCGCGCAGAGCGCCCCGTACCGTCAGGAAGACGTAGGGGTATGAGAACAGGGTCAGGGCGAGGGCTGCGCCGGGGAGGCCGTAAATCTCCGGCAGCCTCTCGACGCCCAAAGGTTCAAGAGCCTCTTGCAGAAAGCCCTTCGGGCCCAACATGCTTACCAGCACCAGCCCTCCGACGTAGGAGGGAATCACGAGCGGCAGCGCCGCGAGCACCGCCCAAACCCGTCGTCCGGGCAGGTCGGTACGCCCTGTAAGCCACGCCAGAGGCACCGCTATAGCGACCGAGGCCGCGGTAACCAGCGCGGCCAGGAGCACGCTGTCCAGGAGTACCACGAGGGTCTTGTCGCGCAGAGCCACCTCGATTACCTTCGTCCAGCCGCTCTCTAACGCCCTCAGGACCAGGTAGGCGAGCGGCAAGACCATCGCCGCTCCCACGAGGAAGGCAGGGACCCACACTACCGCGGGAGCCCGAGACGAGCGCCGGGGCGGGCGCCGAGGCTTCGTCCCCGGGCGGGCTTTCTCGCGGGTGGAGATCAAGCTAGAGAACTCCCGTCTCTCTTAGCAGATCGAGCGTTCCCTGAAGGTCGTCGAGGTTGCCGAGGTTGATCTCCGGCGCCTCTATCTCTGAAAGCGGGACGAGCTCTGCGCCGGGGGCCACGCCTTCGATAAGCGGATACTCGAACGTCTCGTCCGCGAAATATTGCTGGGCTTCCTCGGAGAGCATGAATTTAAGGAACTCCTCGGCCTCGGGAGAGTTGCCGGCCGTGTTCAGGATACCGATCCCAGCTACGTTGATCAGCGCCCCAGGATCTCCGTTTTTGAGGTAGTAGTTGCGGACTGGGAAACCTTCCCCTTCTTCTTGGAGCTTGGGGAACAGATAGTAATGGTTCACGAATCCGACCTCAATCTCACCGGAGGCCACACCCTCCAAAATGGCGAGGTTGTTGTCATAGACCCGAGGATCGTTAGCCTCTATACCCTCGAGCCAATCACGTGCCGTGTCCTCACCCTCTATAAGCCTGAGGGCGGTGACGAAGGCCTGAAACGAGCCGTTAGTCGGAGCCCAACCGATCCTGCCTTCCCACTCGGGATCGGTGAAGTCGAGAATGGATTCCGGGAGATCCTGCTCGCTCAGCGTCTCGGTGTTGTACGCCACTACCCGCGCCCGTCCCGAGACGCCGACCCAACCGCCGTTCGGGTCTCTGAACCGCTCCTCGACCCTGTTCAGATCTTCTTCGGGAAGCGGGCTCAGGAGCCCCTCATCGGAGACCGCCCCTAGTGCCCCGGCATCCTGGGCGAAGAAGACGTCGGCCGGACTGTTCTCTCCTTCCTCCAGAATAGTCGCGGCTAGCTCCGCCGTGTCCCCGTAGCGAACCTCGACGTCTATCCCGCTCTCTTCCTCAAAGGTCTCGATGATCGGGCCGACCAGCTCCTCGTTGCGCCCAGAGTAGATCACCAAGGATCCTTCACCGCCTGCCGGCGTGGCGGAGCCGCCGCTTGAAGCGGACCCGCCTCCTGAAGCCGAACCTCCACCGGCTGTAGTTCCACCGCCTGACGCGGAGTTGCCGCTAGAGGTGGTCTCCCCGCCGGAGGCGGAACCTTCGCCCGATCCTCCCCCCGACTGCGAACTCTCTTGCCCGCACCCTGCGAGCACGAGCAAGCTCGCGGCGAGCAGCGTCAGTATCCCGAACAATCTCATCCAGGTCAGAACCAAAATGCTCCTCTCGACTCGAACGCTGCTGCATAGCCTGCGGCAGCCCGCCTTATGTTGTCTCCGGTTGGCCTCCTGCAACAAATGATAATCATTTGCATTAACTCCAACTTACTCTAACCTCTGGGGCAGGTCAAGCGATGGGGGACTCAAGTGTGAGAAAGATCAAGACCACTATGTCCATCCCGCCTGAGCTACCTTATACGAGCCGGTGGTGAAGCCTCCTCTTATGCGACAGAGATCATCTCAGCTCGGTCGTTATTTGACAATGACAATGATTTTCAATTTCAAATAGGGTGCGCCTGCTTGTAAACGTTCGGATACCGTAGAGGATCCGAGAAGGTAGGCTGGAAGTTGAAGAAGATACTGGTGATAGTGGCCATGCTGGTGATGATGGCTCTGGCCGAGGCTCCGGTTCTGGCGCAGGGTGGTTCGGCTAGCGGTGGCGGTTCGGCAAGCGGTAGTGGGTTTGCTGCGGAAGCCGCTCCTGCTGAGG
>DASQMR010000045.1:0-7879 GCA_035645375.1 Rubrobacteraceae bacterium | reverse complement strand
TCACGTGATCTGGGGAGTAGAGTTATGCTGCGAGAACGGAGAGAGGGCGTGGCACAATGAAACGCTTCTTTCGTACCTCCGGCGGCGACGGTGGTGTTGACACTACCTGCCTTCGCGGGGCGGCGCTAACCCGGCCTCCGTGCGGATGCATCTGCCATACACAGGTGCGCCGCACCCGCTCGATTCTGGCGCGGCTCCCAAGATTAGTCACCGTGTTTACGGACGCAGTCCCTGATCCTCCAAGGACCGGCGCGCCAGAATCGAGCTATCGGCGGGCATCGTCTCCGTCCGGCGGCGCTTCTTGTAGATACGACGAACCCACCAGGTGCTTAAACAAGCACCTTAGGGCCGTCTGAAGATTTTCAGGCTGCGTATCGTTCGTTGCGCATCGAGACGTCACGCACCGCGCCGTCAAGCTCTCCGGCGGCCTCATCGAGGTGTATTCCGGAGGCTCTCAACAGGTCAACGGCCGTCGAGCGGATCTGTCCCACGATCATGCTGGTCGGTAGATCACTGCGCTCGCCAAGGGCTGCGGTCGCCTCTTCGGCTGCCTTGAGGGCGAAACGGTTCCCCGGCCTCTCGAGCGCCTCGGGTACGCGCCCGGGCTCATCCAGGTATCCGGCGAGGTCTCCAACCGCCCGGGCGAGGTCAAGAACGGCCTCACCGAGCAGGGCCGGGGCAGGCTCTCGCCTGCGCACAAGGCCCACAGCGTCGCGCGCCAGTACGCGGGTGTTACGTACGGCGAGGTCCAGTGAATCCGCCGCCTCCGCATAGGGAGCCAGATGCCTGAGGGAGCCCCGGCAAGATGGGGAGAACCTGGCGGTCTCGAAGCCGGTGTCCAACGCCTCCCTGAACCCTGCTACCCGCGCGTCGACCTCGCGCGCCCGACGGAGCGCCGCCTCGGCCCGGTCCGGCTCCCCGCTCGCCAGCGCGGAGGCCACCACCTCGAGTGCGGCCCTCAAATCGTCAAAGATCGGACGCGCCGCTTGCTTCACGAGCAGCTTCGGATCTACCGGGAAGAGCGAGTGCACGGCGAACGCCACGCAACTGCCCACCAGCGCATCGAGGAAGCGGTCGGGCGCCGGCCCCGCAGTCGAGGGATCGAGAGTGACCACCAGCAAGGCCGTAACCCCGGCCTCGGTGATCACGAGCGGTCCCGCGCCGAGGAAGATCGCCGCCGCCATCGCCAGGGCGACGACCACCCCGACCTGCACTGTACCCGTCCCTATTACGGACATGACGAGGTCAGCGACCGCGAGCCCGAAAGACAGCCCGAAGAACCACTCGACCGCCCGCCGACCCGTCCGTCCGGCCGTCGCCCCGAGCGAGATGACCGCCGCTATGGGCGCCACGAACGGCTGCTCGTGCCCGAGGATCAAGGTCGCCAGATACCACGCCGCGCTCGCAGCAACAGCCGTCTGCAGAATCGGCCACAGACTACCCTTGACCTGCCGAGCACCTAAGCTCAAGCGGTGCTGTAGCCTCCAGACCCAACCGCAGATAAGAACCCACCCAGGTACTGAACCCACAAACCCGCGAGCCCCGCTCTCCGCTACAACCATACGCAAACTATCGAACATCTCACCTCCTCGAAGAGGAAACTACCCGCGCTCACCACGCCAACACCCCGAAACTAACACGCTCATACGCATACAAAAAGGCCCCCGAAGGGGCCAGGAACAAAACGTTACCAGATTGTTACTTTCAAGTAACAAGCATTTTACATTGTGGTCGGTTCGGAGGTCCGCTCCCGGCCTGGTAGGGTTACCTCAACGTTTACCCAGACTCTTCCTCGAGTAGCGTCTCGTACTCCTCGGCGGAGAGGAGGTCTCCCTCGTCCGAGACGCGCAGCTTGATGATCCAGCCATCCCCGTAAGGGTCCTCGTTCACCTTCTCCGGGGCGTCGTTGAGCGTCTCGTTCACCTCGACAACCTCGCCGCCGACCGGTGCATAGAGGTCAGAGACGGCCTTGACCGACTCTATCGCGCCGAAGGCGTCCCCCGCCCCGTAGGTCGCGCCCTTCTCCGGCAGTTCGACGAAGACGACGTCGCCGAGCTCGTCCTGGGCGTGCTCGGTGATGCCGATGGTCGCCACGTCCTCGTCTCGTCTCATCCACTCGTGGGTCTTCGCGTAGGAGAGTTCCCCGGGTACGCTCAACGTTTCCTCCCTTTACTTGTTCTCACGTTTGTAGAACGGCAGCGGCACGGCGCGGGCCGCGACGGGCCGGTTACGTATCACTACCTCGAACTCATCTTCCACTCCCGGCGCCACGAGCGCAAGCCCTATGGCTTCACCGAGCGTCGGGGACTGAGTACCGCTCGTGACGCGTCCGACCGTCTCGCCGTTCAGAGAAACCGGGTAGTCGTGACGTGCGATACCCCGCCCCTCCACCTTGAAGCCAACGAGCTTCTTCTTTAGCCCATCCTCGCTCTCTTTGCGGAGCGCCTGCTGTCCCAGAAATTCCTCCTTGTTCAGGTGGACCGCGAAGCCGATCCCGGCCTCAAGAGGGGTAGTCTCGGCGTCGAGCTCATTACCGTAGAGGCACATCCCCGCCTCCAGTCGCAGGGTGTCCCGCGCTCCGAGCCCGACCGGGACGGCTCCGGCTCCGACCAGAGCGCGCCACACGCGCGGCGCGTCGTCGGGCCGGACGAAGATCTCGAACCCATCCTCCCCCGTGTAGCCGGTGCGCGAGAGGATGGCAGCCATGCCCCCGACCTCTCCCTCCACAAATCGGTAGTACTTAATGGAGGAGAGATCTGTCTCCGTAAAGCCCTCCAGTAGTCCCACAGCCTCCGGCCCCTGCAAGGCGAGCAGCGCCCAGTCATCCGACTCGTCCGTGACCTCGACGTCGAGGTCCTTGGTGTTCTCGCGGAAGTGTTCGAGGTCCTTCTCGCGGTTCGAGGCGTTGACGACGATGAGAAAGTCGTCCGGCCTGCGGTAGACGAGCACGTCGTCCACTGTCCCGCCGCTCTCGTAGCAGACAGCCGCGTAGCCAGCCTGTCCGACCGCCAGACGTGAGACGTCCCGTGTAACGAGCCTCTGAACCGCCTCCTCGGCCTGCGGACCACGGAAGAAGACCTCGCCCATGTGGGAGACGTCGAAGAGGCCGACCGCCGTGCGGACCGCTTCGTGCTCGGCCTTTATGCCCTCGTACTGAACCGGCATCTCCCAGCCGGCGAAGTCCACGATCCGCGCCCCGGAAGCTTTGTGTTCCTCGTAGAGCGGGGTCCGGCGGAGCGCCCCCGTAGCCATCGTGCTACCACCGGGCCTTGAGTTGGCGGGCAGCTCGAGCCTCGTCAAGACGCCTGGTCGGGGCGCTAACCGGGGCCTCCTCGAGCTCCTCGGAGGTCCTCTCGGCTAGCTCCAGCATGGTCCCGACGAAGTCGTCGAGGGTCTCTTTTGACTCTGTCTCCGTCGGCTCTATGAGCATGGCCTCCTTGACGACGAGCGGGAAGTAGATGGTCGGCGGATGGTAGCCGTGGTCTATGAGGCCCTTGGCTACGTCGAGAGCCCTCTTGCCCTTCGGCGGCTGGACGACGACCTCGTGCTTGCACAGCTCGTCGTAGGGGATTCGGTAGGTGCCACGCAGCCTCGCCCGTACATAGTTTGCGTTCAGGACGGCCATATCCGTGACGTCCCTAAGCTCGGGGCCGTGCATCTTTATGTAGTTCCAGGCGCGTAGGACCTGGCCGAAGTTGCCGTGGAAGCCTGCTACACGCCCAATGCTCTTGTCGGGACGCATGAAGACGTAGCCGCCTCCGCTCTTCTTTGCGACCGGGTCCGGGCGGAACGGGGCGAGCGCTTCGGAGCAGGCGATGGCTCCGGATCCGGGACCGCCGCCGCCGTGGGGGGTGGAGAAGGTCTTGTGCAAGTTGAAGTGCATGACGTCCACGCCCTTGTCAGCGGGGCGCATCCGGCCCAGATTGGCGTTCATGTTCGCGCCGTCCATGTAAAGAAAGGCGCCGGCCTCGTGCAGGATCTCCGCTATCTCGACAATGTTCCGCTCGTAGACGCCGCAGGTGTTGGGGTTGGTGATCATGAGCGCCGCGGTAGTCTCGTCCACCATCTCCCGAAGCTCCTCGACGTCCACGCAGCCATGCTCGTCGAGGCCGATCTCCTTCGATCCGAACCCGGCCATCGTGGCCGTCGCCGGGTTGGTCCCGTGCGCCGTAGAAGGCACGAGCACCGTGGTACGCGCTTCGTCCTCCGCGTCCTCGAAGTACTTCTTGATCATGAGCACGCTGGTCAACTCGCCCTGCGCCCCAGCGAGAGGCTGCAACGAGACCGTCGGGAAACCGGAGACCGCCGAGAGGAAGCACTGGAGCTCGTGCATCACCTGCAACGCGCCCTGCGCCTGCGATTCGGGCTGGAGCGGATGAAGCCCAGCGAAGCCTGGCGTGGCCGCGGCGGTCTCGTTGGCGCGCGGGTTGTGTTTCATCGTGCAGGAGCCTAAAGGGTAGAAGTTCGTGTCTATACCCCAGTTCTCGCGTGAGAGGTTGGTGTAGTGACGGACCACGGTTGGCTCGTCCACCTCCGCGAGCTTGGGCTTCTCCTTGCGGAGCGCCTTCTTCGGCAGGATCTTCTCCAGGCTCACGTTGTCTACGTCGAGGCGGGGAAGAGTGTAGCCTCTACGCCCCTCGCGACCTTTGTCCCGGATCAGGTTATCCAGCATTCGCAACCACCTCCACGAAAGCGTCGAGCTCTTCTTTCGCCCTCTTCTCCGTCACCGCGACGAGCATCGCCCCGTCCCCGAGGTCCAGACCGCCGACGATCCCGTTCTCCAACAACGCCTCGTTCGCTTGTCCGACATCCGGCATCTCTACAGCAAACTCCCACAAGAACGGGGCTTCGGGATGGCGCAGCTTCAGGCCGGCGTCTTGCAGCTCCCCGGCCAGGTAGTGAGCCTTGGAGATCGAGAGCTCCGCTACCTCGCGCAGGCCCTCCGGCCCCATAAGCGCCGCATACACGGTCGCGGCGAGAGCGGTCAGGGCCTGGTTCGTGCAGATGTTCGAGTTGGCGCGGGCGCGCCGGATGTCCTGCTCTCTGGCGCGGAGCGTGAGGACGTAGGCGAGCTTGCCCTCCTTATCCACCGTCTCCCCGCAGATGCGTCCCGGTAGCTGGCGGACGAACTCCTGCTTTGTCGCCATGTACCCGGCGTACGGTCCGCCGAAGAGTAAAGGCATCCCGAGAGCCTGGGCCTCCCCGACCGCCACGTCCGCTCCGAGGGTTCCCGGCGCCTCGAGCACTGCCAGAGAGACCGGGTCGCAAACCGCTACGCAAAGCGCCCCGACACCGTGGGCCGCCTCCGACGCCGCCTCGACATCCTCCACGATCCCCAGGTAGTTAGGGTTCTGAACGAAGACGCCGGAGACGTCGTTGGGGACGTTCGAGAAGTCCGTCTCTCCGCCGACCAGTGGTAGCTCTACGATCTCGACCTTGTAAGTCTCGATCACCTCGCGGTAGCGAGGGTTCAGACCGGCCGAGACGGCTACTTTAGGCTCCCGCTTCGTCTGGCGGGCGGTCATTAGGGCTGCTTCGGCAACGGCGGAGGCGCCATCGTAGACCGAGGCGTTGGAGATCTCCAGCCCGGTAAGCTCGGAGATCACAGATTGGAACTCGAAGATCGCCTGTAGCGTGCCCTGGCTGATCTCCGGCTGGTATGGGGTGTATGAGGTCAGGAACTCCCCGCGAGATATGATTGCTCCGATAGCGGACGGCGTGATCCTGTCGTAGGCCCCGGCTCCTAGGAACATCGGCAGCCCTGCGACGTTCTTACTCGCGAGCTTGTTGACATCCGAGAGCGCCTCGAACTCGGAAAGTGCGCGCGGGAGGTCCAACTCCCCCTCGAACTTGGGCGAGACGTCGGAGAAGAGGTCGTCGAGGGTTTCGACCCCGATCGCCTCCAGCATCTCCCGGATGTCGTCCTCGGTGTGCGGTGTAAACCTTGCCACGCGGCAATACCCCCTTGTCAGGTGAGCTTTCTATAAGCATCGCCCTGTCCTAAACCTGAGAGTATTACCCCTTCGGCGCCGGCCCCACGGTCGCTACCGCGACAACGAGCCGGACTCTCCAGGACGCCCTCCGGCCACGATCCTTTTGCCTGAGAGATTCGGCCCGTTACCCGGACCTTTCACCTTCGGCGGCCGCCTCTGGTAGCTTGGCGACTCTCTCCCGCAGCCTTCACCGGGCAAGTACGCACTATAACGCATGAGGGATACCAACGCTCCGTCCGCACGGTCTTACAGCGCGACGATCTCGTCTCGTGCGCGGATGCGCCCACCCTCGACGACCCGGGCGCAGATGCCGCCGCGTCTCCCCAAGGCGCGCGTCATACCCGGCTCGGTCACATCCTGGACGTGCTTGCAGGGCGGGCGGGGCCGATCGTACTCCAGAATCGCCTCTCCGATCCTAAAGCGCGTCCCGCGCAGGCTCTCAGGCTCACGCCCCGGGTAATGATGTTGCGCCGGTGCTCGCCTTTCTTGACGCTGATACCATCTACACGCTCTGTCTCGTTGTGGTCCTCACCCTCTATGAGCGTCACCTCGCATACATCGCCGTAGACGGTCCAATATCCGGTTCCCTCCCTGTAGCGGTCCCCCTCCAGACCGCCAATCGCGGCGCGCACCTCCTCGACCCGTTTCATCGGCTCGCTGCCTCTTCCGGTCACGTAGATCTCCTCGACCACGCCCGCCAGCTCTCTAATACCTCCTAAGTAAGGGACACGGCTTGGGGATTCTAAAACACAAGCTCACCCCTCCCATAAACTCTACAAGCACGCTACGTCTCCCCGAGATCCTGCATATGTCCTCTCTAGGTAATGGGCAGCGCTCCCTCGACCAACGGACCGCCGCCCGTTTGCTTAGATACGCCGGAGGTAGCAAACGTAGTGTTGAACTGGGTCGAAGTTTTCTCGTCGCCGTGCTCTTCGCCGCCCCGGCGATGGTACTCGGACAGGTCATTTAGCCTCCCCCAGAGCGCGCAAACAAGCCGAACGACAGCTCCCCTTCCTCCTCGTTCTCTCTGCCGCCGAGGCTCTCACCTTCGGCTTCGGCACTACGGTTCTTGCACTTCGACTGCTCGTCTCCTGGCGTCCCCACGACAACTTGCACGTTCGCACCGGCGAAGACCTATGACGAGCTGTTGTGGATCGAGTACGACTTTCGTGCAACGCTCATGACGTCAGATCTCGATCTGCCTTGCTCATGCCTGAGGATGGCCCGCTTAGCGAAGCTAGCAGAGAGTCGGCACCTAAGCGTGTCAGGTGAACAAAGGGGGCTGCGCATGACGCTTTCCCTCCTCCACATCCTGTAACCTGGCTTGCGGATCGCTCACGCACCGGGAGGCAGTATGCAGGAGATAAGCTGGGAAGACTTTGAGAAGGTAGATATCAGGGTCGGGAAGGTAATAGAGGCCGAGCCCTTCCCGGAGGCCCGCAAGCCCTCCATAAAGCTTACGGTAGACTTCGGCCCGGGTGTAGGTGCGAGAAATACGAGCGCGCAGCTTACCGTCCACTACGCTCCCGAAGAACTCCTGGGCAGGCAAGTGGTTGCGGTGGTCAACTTCCCCTCAAAGCGTATCGCGGGCTTCAAGAGTGAGGTGCTGGTGTTAGGCGTACCGGACTCGGAGGGTGCCGTCGTCCTGCTCACCCCGGATCGAAAGGTGCCATTGGGCGGCAAGATGTTCTGAGCCTCGATTAAAGCTATTCGCCGACCTTGCCGATAAAGGTCTAACGTACTACTTCGGCGAGAGCGGAGATTGTGGGATGAGCGGATGCAGCCAATGCGAGGTTATGCGTATGCGGGACCTTCCAGAGGCCGGGGTTCTGTACCTGGCCCCGCAGCTATCCCACACTCGAGGCACGCTTCGGCGCATCCTCTGG
>DASQMR010000044.1:0-12778 GCA_035645375.1 Rubrobacteraceae bacterium | reverse complement strand
GAAGCGGCGGAGCAGGACGTCACTACGGTACGGATGCCGAGAAAGTATCCGGATGCTGTGCCCAGAATGAATATCTCCGAGAGGCAGCAGAAGGTGTTGATTACGGTTCTCGAAAGTGGTGAGGTGGGCCCTTCAACGGTCGCCGATAGATTGGAGATCAGCGTTAGTACAGCGTATAGAGACCTTTCGGTTCTTGAGGAGCACGGTCTCGTCGCTGGAGCTGAGTCGGGGAAGCGGGAGATAACGCTACTAGGACACGACCTGATCGAAACAATTGTCGACTCTTGGGTGAAGTAAGCTGTGTATCGCCCGGTCGAAGAGGTATGGATAGAGGTACTCGACAGAGTCTCTGAGCATATAAATACGCCTTCTTTGAGGGTTTGGTTCGAGGGCACGAGGCCGGTGGACTTGCGTGAGAACCAGTTGGAGATCTCCGTCCCCAACGACCTCGCCAAGGAGTACATCGAGAGTCGGTTCAAGCCGCTTTTGGAGGAGGCGCTCGACTCCACTTTAGAGAAGCAGGACACGAGCCTTTTGGTGAGCATCGAAGGCGCACGCCGGCGAGAGGTCGACAACGAACGGGGCTCAAACGGCGCCCACTACATGAAGAATGCGCGTCCGCCACGCCCGTTCAAGGCCAAGTATACTTTTGATACCTTTGTTATCGGAGCCGGAAACCGGTTTGCTCATGCAGCTGCCCTAGCTGTGGCCGAGACGCCAGGAGTTGTCTACAACCCGCTCTTTATTTACGGGGGAGTCGGGCTGGGTAAGACACACCTCCTGCGCGCGGTTGGTCAGTATGTTGAAGAAGAGGATCCAGGTATGAGAATGCGTTACGTTACCTGCGAGAACTTCACTAACGACTTTATCAACTCCGTAAGGGACAATGCTCCATTGGAGTTTCAGAAGCGCTACCGGGAGAATGATGTTCTTCTAATCGACGATATCCAGTTCTTAGAAGGCAAGATCGAGACGCAGGAGGCGTTCTTTCACACCTTCAACGCCCTTTATGAAGAGAACAAGCAGATAGTTATAACGTCGGATCGGCACCCGAAGTACATCCCGACCCTTGAAGACAGGTTGGTCTCGCGCTTCGAGTGGGGACTCGTTACAGATATTCAGCCGCCTGACTTGGAGACGAGAATCGCGATCCTGCGTAAAAAGGCGCTGATGGACCGTTTGGAGGTGGACGACGAGGTCTTAACGTTTATCGCCTCGAAAGTTTCGACGAACATCCGAGAACTCGAAGGGGCGCTGGTGCGCATCCTGGCGTACGCCTCGCTCTACGGGCGTACGGTGAGCGTTGCCTTGGCCGAAGAGGTCCTAAAGGACATCTTGCTCGACGCAGCCTACAGAGAGATACCCGTCGAGCTTATCCAGCACGAGGTCTGTCGCTACTTTGGCATCTCCAAGGGAGACCTTGTCGGCTCTAGTCGCTCCAAAGGTTTCGCCTACCCCAGACAGGTCGCCATGTATCTCTGCCGGGAGCTGACTGATGAGTCTCTGCCGAAGATAGGACGCGCCTTCGGCGGCCGCGATCACTCCACGGTCATGCACGCGAATAGCAAAATCTCCAACCTTATTAACAGCGACCGAGATGTCTTTAACCAGATCCACGAGATCACTTACCACGTCAAAAGCAAGCGCTAACGTCTTACAGCAAGGTTCGCCAGACCTTTGTTCTTCTACCCTTCGCGTGCTTCACCCCCCTCCACTAGGGGTGGGTGTTTGTAACGCTAGCCAGACATAGGAGTCGTAAGTTATCCCCAACTTATCCACAACATACATTGCTAAAGTGGATAAGCTCCTCCGATCTAGGAACCAAAACGTACGCTTATCCACAATTATTGTGGATAACTAGCATAGTCTGTGGATAACTGCGAGAGTTCAACGTTAAACAGAGCTATCGCATACGAAATACTACATACAACCTGTGGATAAACCTGTGGATAAAAGGGGATAAACCTGTGGATAAACTTGTGGATGATTATGTGGATAACTTTCACCTGTGGATAAGTTTAGGCTTATCCACATCCCATCCACAGGCAGTGGCTAGTTGCCCACAACTTCGTCCACAGGGGCGAAGGGGCCTTTCGAGCATATGTAAAGCGGATTCTGAGTTTATCCACACTATCCACAGACCTTATTATTACTATTAATATAAGAACTTAAGGGTTTAATTACTAATAGTAGAGGAAGGAGGAGCGATGAGGGCCGTTTGCAACACTGACTCATTCGGAAGAAAGCTTGCGTTGGTCTCGCGGGGGGTGTCAGCTCGCTCGACGATACAGCTCCTGGGAGGGATCCTTTTGGAGGCGACGCCTGAGGGCTTGGCGCGACTCTCAGCGACGGACATGGAGATCTCCATTCAGAGTTCTTCGCCGGCGGAGGTGGAGGAAGAGGGACGAGTAGTAATACCGGCTCGCATCTTCAACGATGTAGTGCGCTCTCTACCGAAGGGAGAGTTCAGCCTTGTACATGACCGTTCAGAGGGCGTGGTGCGGCTCTCAGCGCGGGAGAATGAATACCGCATTAGGGCTTACGCAGCCGAAGACTTCCCGCAGTTGCCGAGATTCGACGAGGCTGAGGCGTTCAAGATGAGCGGCGAGGCGCTCGTTGATACCGTCGAGAAGGTCTCAAGGTCGTACTCTCGTGACGAGACACGGCCGGTTCTGACGGGTATCTTAATCTCCTTCGAGGAGTCACAGGTCAAGATGGTGACTACGGACTCGTACCGGCTCAGCATCAAGGAGACCGAGCTTGCGACTACGTTTCACGGTTCTAGAGAGGCGATCATCCCGGCCCGGGCTATGCAGGAGGTGGGGCGAATCTTTTCCGGCTCCGACGAAGAGCAGGTGGATGTCGCGCTCTCGGAGAATCAAGCTCTCTTCAGGATAGGAGAGGTTCTCTTCGGCACCCGTTTAATCGAGGGAAACTTCCCTGAGTACAGGCGCTTGTTGCCGGATGCGTTCGAGCGTGAGATCTCCGTAAACCGCGAGGACCTCGTCGACTCACTGCGACGGGTGAACCTCTTCGCCCAGCGCCAAACGCCGCCGGTGCCCGTGAGCCTAGCCTTCTCCGAGGGGGCGGTCGAAGTATCGGTGAGGAACGGTGAGGTTGGGGAGGCTCGCGAGAAGCTCCCTGCCACCAGCGAAGATGAGTTCCACATCTCCTTCAACCCGAGCTATCTGCTCGATGGCGTCTCTGCTGTAGACTCCGAAAAAGTCCTCTTTAAGCTCAACGAGTCCTTGAAGCCGGGGCTTATTGTGCCCGATATCTCCACTGACGAGAATGGGGAGAAGTCAGATTTCCTGTACCTGATCATGCCGATGCGCGACCCGTCCAGAGGCTAGTAGATCTTTGGAGGTCTCCCCCGGCACTACCCTAGGTCAAGCTTTGAAGGTCTCAGCAATCGTCGGGACCGGTGGAGAGGCGAAAGTAGTCATTCAGTCCGGTGAGGTCCTTGTGAACGGCGAGGTCGAGACTCGGCGCGGTCGCAGGCTGATAGAGGGAGACGTGATAGAGATCGGCGACGAGAGGCTGGAGGTGCGCCCTTGAGCTCCTACGTCCGCGCCCTTCGGGCGGTCAACTTCCGCAACTACACGGATGAAACCGTCCTCCTCGCCCCCGGCCTGAACGTCCTCGTTGGAGGCAACGCCCAAGGCAAGACCAACCTCCTCGAAGCTATAGCCTTCGCCGTTACCGGCTCCACACCGCGTACCGCCAACGACCAGGAGGTCGTTCGTTGGAGACAGGACTTCGCCCGGGTTGAGATGCGCGTCAGCCTCGATGAGGGCGAGGAGCGCAAGGTCGCGGTCGGCTACGCTCCAGGTCAAAAGAAGCGTCTCACCGTGGACGGGGCGCCTGCGTCCTCGCTCAACGCCTATGCAGCCGGCGGCGCAGGAGCCAGGGTAGTTACTTTCTTTCCTGACGACATACGCGTAATTAAGGGAGCACCCTCCGACCGCCGCGAGTTCCTCGACACCTTGCTCTCCTCCTTACGCCCGTCCTATGCGCGGGCCGTCGCCGAGTACGCCAAAGCGGTCCAGCAACGCAATCAACTCCTGCGGCGCATTCGGGACGGCTTCTCCTCCGAACGAACCCTCTCGACCTGGGACAAAAAGGTTGTAGACTTTGGTACCCAGGTTCTCGAAGGTCGCACGCTAACGGTGAGACCTCTCGGAGCTCTCTTTGAAGGCGCTGTAACGGCCCTGTACGGACCCGAGAAGGCCGCGCTACGCTATTCCTATAGCGCACCCCTCGACGGGTACTACGAGGCTCTTAGAGAGGCTCGTAGCGCCGACGTGGAGCGCGGTACTACCTCGGTCGGGCCTCACAGGGACGACTTCGCCGTGCTCTTTGGAGGGGTGAGCATGACTACATACGGCTCTCAAGGGCAGCAGCGGCTGGCGACACTGGCGCTGAAGTTCGCGGCGAGGGAGTATTTGAGAGAGGAGACGGGGCAGGACCCTCTGCTGCTCTTCGACGACGTGATGAGTGAGCTCGACGAGCGCCGGCGAGGGTACCTCTCCGAGTACTTTCTGGATAGTACGCAGGCGGTAATCTCTACGACGAACCTGGATTACTTCGCCGATAAAATCCTCAAGAGAGCGCGAGTTGTCCGCATATCTGGGGGTACTATCCATACCGCCACCAGTGATAGTATCAAGGCCGATACTACAAGCTGAAAACCGCTTAAATAAGCCCCAAAGCGCCGAAACGCCCGTTGGGAAAACGTACAAGGTGTGTTACAATCTATCGGTGCGAAACTGTGTTAGAGAGATTGGTTCTGGCAGTACCTCCGGAGCTTTTACGGGGAGGGTTTTAACCTTTGGCGACTAGTCCTGCTTCTAAGAATGCTAAAAGCGACTACGATGCAAGTTCCATACAGGTTCTTGAGGGTTTAGAGGCCGTCAAACGAAGGCCTGGAATGTACATCGGCTCGACCGGGCCGAGAGGATTACATCACCTCGTGTGGGAGATTGTAGACAACTCCATAGACGAGGCGCTTGCGGGATACTGCTCGGAGATTCAGGTCGTCGTCCACCCGGACAACTCAGTCTCGGTCTCCGACGACGGGCGCGGTATGCCGGTCGGCAGGATGGAGAAGTACGGCAAGTCCGCGACCGAGGTAATCATGACCACGCTGCACGCCGGCGGGAAATTCGACGGGCAGGGTTATAAGGTCTCCGGCGGACTGCACGGCGTGGGTGCCTCTGTAGTCAACGCGCTGTCCGAGTGGCTGGAGATCGAGATTCGTCGCGAAGGCCATGTCTTTACGCAGCGTTACCAGCGTGGATTCCCGCAGGGGAATCTGACAAAGGGACGCAAGCTCAAGAAGGGCGAGGGTAACGGTACGACGATCCGCTTCCTGCCCGACCCTGAAGTCTTTACTGAGACGCAGGAGATCTCCTTCGACACTCTTTCGCGAAGGTTCCGGGAGTCAGCGTTCTTGAACAAGGGGCTCAAGATTTCACTCGCGGATGAGAGGGAGGAGGACCGGGAAGTAACATACCAGTACGAGGGTGGTATTCGGGACTTCGTGGCGCACATCAACGAGGCGAAGGACCCGGTTCACAAGACGGTCTTCTACCTCGAGCGCGAGGATGAGGCGGGGGACGTGGAGGTCGCGCTGCAGTGGAACAGCGGCTTTCAAGACTCCGTTTTTACCTTCGCCAACAACATCAACACGCACGAAGGCGGGGCACACCTCTCCGGTTTCCGATCTGCACTCTCGCGCACGATCAACGCCTATGCTCGGCAGAAGGGCATCCTCAAGGAGAAGGAGGAGAACCTCACCGGAGACGATATCCGGGAGGGCCTGGCGGCCGTCATCTCCGTAAAGCTGCGTGAGCCGCAGTTTGAAGGACAGACAAAGACCAAGCTCGGAAACACCGAGATCAAGGGTCTTGTCGAGAGTTCCACGAATCGATTTCTCGCTGAGTTCCTGGAGGAGCGGCCGGGCGAGGCAAAGGCGATTATCAACAAGGCGCTACAGGCTGCCAGGGCGCGGCAGGCGGCCCGCAAGGTGCGCGACACGATCCGCAAGGGCTACCTGGAAAGCTCGACCCTGCCGGGTAAGCTCGCTGACTGTTCTTCGAAGGACCCGGCGCGGAGCGAGCTGTACATCGTCGAGGGCGACTCGGCGGGAGGGTCGGCTAAGCAGGGGCGGGACCGAAACTTCCAGGCGATACTGCCGCTTCGCGGCAAGATCTTGAACGTCGAGAAGGCCAACATGAATAAGGTCCTCTCGAACGTGGAAATACAGGCTATGATCAGCGCTATCGGGGCCAACGTAGGGGAGAGCTTCGATCTCAGTCAGTGTCGATACAACAAAGTCGTTCTAATGACGGACGCCGACGTGGACGGAAGTCACATTCGTACGCTCGTGTTGACTTTCTTGTTCAGGAATATGCCTGAGCTGATCGAAGCCGGCTACGTATATATCGCGCAGCCGCCACTGTATAAGATCACGTACCAACGCAAGGACCACTACGTCTATAACGATCGTGAGCTGCGGGAGACCCTGAGCCGTATTGGGGCGAACGGAAACGCGAATATAGGCCGCTTCAAAGGCCTAGGGGAGATGAACCCGAACCAGCTGTGGGACACGACGATGGACCCGCAGCACCGTACCCTGTTGCAGGTGGCGGTAGATTCTGCGGCGGTCGCGGACGAGTTGTTCACGGCGCTCATGGGTGACAAGGTCGAGCCGCGCAAGCTATTTATAGAAGCGAACGCGAGAAAGGTGAAGAACCTGGATGCTTGATACTTTCTCGGGGAATATTCAGCCCCATTCTATAGAGGACGAGATCAAGGACTCTTTCCTCTCTTATGCGATGAGCGTGATCGTATCGCGCGCCCTACCGGATGTACGCGACGGCCTCAAGCCAGTCCACCGGCGCGTGCTGTACGCGATGCACGACCTCGGGTTGCAGCCGAACCGGCCGTACCGCAAGAGCGCGACGGTCGTCGGCGAGGTCATCGGTAAGTACCATCCGCATGGCGACTCGGCGGTCTACGATACGCTCACGCGCATGGCGCAGGACTTCTCGCTGCGAGCCCCGCTCGTGGACGGCCAGGGTAACTTCGGGAGCGTAGACGGAGACCCGCCGGCAGCCATGAGGTATACAGAAGCGCGGCTCACGCGGATGGCGACTGAGATGTTGCGGGACATAAGCTCTGACACGGTCGACTTCGCGCCTAACTTCGACGAGAGTCAGCGGGAGCCGGTCGTTATGCCGGCGAGGTTCCCCAACCTGCTCGTTAACGGGAGCGACGGCATCGCGGTCGGGATGGCGACGAAGATACCGCCGCACAACCTGGGCGAGGTCGTGGACGCGACGGTTGCTCTCATCGATAACCCCGAGATGGGTGACGTGGAGCTTGCGGAGCATATAAAGGGGCCGGACTTCCCGACGGGGGGGATTATCGTCGGGCTCTCAGGTATTCGGGACGCGATCCTGACCGGGCGCGGTTCTGTCCGGGTGCAGGCCAAGGCGCACACGGAGCAGATGAAGGGCAACCGGACCCAGATTGTGGTGACGGAGATACCTTACCAGGTCAACAAGAGCTACCTCCTCCAGAAGATCGCCGAGCTCGTCAAGGAACGCAAGCTGGACGGAATCAGCGACCTGCGAGACGAGTCTGACCGTAACGGGATGCGTATTGTCATTGAGCTCAAGCGCGAGGCAGTGCCGAAGGTCGTCCTGAACAACCTTTACAAGCATACCCAACTCCAGCAGAGCTTCGGGGTAAACCTCGTGGCGCTCGTGGACAATGTTCCGAAGACGCTCTCCTACAAGCAGGTCTTAAAGCACTACGTCGCGCACCAGTTCGAGGTCGTAGCGCGCCGGACGCGTTACGAACTCAACCGAGCACAGGCGCGGGCGCACATACTCGAGGGGCTTTTGATCGCGCTCTCCAACCTCGACGAGGTTGTGGCGACCATTCGCAAGTCGCGCAGCGTAGAGACCGCGCGCAACAACCTGATGAAGAAGTTCAAGCTCTCCGAGCGGCAGGCGCAGGCGATTCTAGACCTGAGGTTGCAGCGTCTCACAGCGCTGGAGCGCCAGAAGGTCGAGCAGGAGCACCGGGACCTGCGCGAGAAGATCGAATACCTGGAGAGCGTGCTGGCAGACGACTCTAAGGTGTACGGGATCATCAAGGAGGAGTTGCTTGAGGTCAGGGCGGCGTACGCCGACGAGCGGCGGACGGCGATTACGGTCGACGAGAGCGTGGACTTTGAGATCGAGGACTTGATAGCTGAGGAAGAGATGGTTATCTCCATCTCCAACGGCGGCTACCTCAAGAGCGTCCCCGTAAACACGTTCCGCAAGCAGGGCCGCGGCGGCGTAGGTGTAGCCGGCATGGAGTTAAAAGAGGGCGACTTTATCGAGCATCTCTTTATTACCACGACGCATCACTACATGCTCTTCTTTACAAACAGGGGTAAGGTATATCGTCTGAAGGTACATCAACTACCGAGGATGGGACGTACGGCGAAGGGGCGTCATATTGCGAACCTGCTGCCGCTCGCGCAGGGAGAGCGAATCGCAACGGTCATCGCGACGAAGGACTTCAAGGAGGCTGAGCATCTCTTGTTCGCTACCAAGAAGGGTATCGTCAAGAAGACTGCGTTCCTGGACTACAACACGCCTCTGAAGAGTGACGGGATTATTGCGATTAACCTGGTCGAGGAAGACGAGCTTATAGCTGTGCGTCAGGTTTCCGATGGAGAGGATATCGTGCTCGTGACCCAGAACGGCATGGGTATCCGCTTCTCGCACAAAGACGCGCGCCCGATGGGCCGGGCGACCGCCGGGGTCAAGGGGATTACGCTAAAGGGCGCAGACAACGTGCTTAGCATGGACGTCGTTCACGATACCGCCGACCTCTTCCTCATCACCGAGAAGGGCTTCGGTAAGCGCACCGAACTCTCGCAGTTCAGGGCGCAGAGCCGGGGCGGTCAGGGCGTCATCGCGATGAAGACCGACGGCGAGCGAGGGCGCTTGGCAGGCGTAAGAGTCGTGAGGCCGGACCTGCACGAGTTAGTTATAGTATCGAACTTCGGAACTACGATCCGGATAGACGCCGGGTCGGTTTCGCGCCAGGGGCGCTCCGCCCAGGGCGTCAAGGTGATGAACTTGCGTTCAGGCGACTCGGTGAGCGCCATAGCCAAGGTCGTCTCCAGCAGGGGAGCCGCCGAAGATGCGGGCGGAGAGGAGCTCATGCTAGAGGAGATCGTCGGAGAGCACGAGGAAAGTGTAGAGGGTGTGACCGGCAACGGTTCGAGCCCGAACGGAGGGGTGGCGCTTGGATAACGAGAGTACCTGCGACGGCGTGGTCGAGTGCACGGCGCTCGTACTGGCTGAGAGTTGCGCGGAGCTTGACGGACGGCTTACCCTCTTTGGGATACTGGATGAGCTGAGGCCCAAAGGCACCGATGGCGGGTACTCCTTCGTAATTTACGCCAAGTTCGAGGGGTGCGAGCACGCTGACGGAGGCGAGCGTCGGGCGCGCATCCTGATCACTGATGAGGAGGGTGACGTTCTCGAGGAGTCGGCCGAGTACTCCGTCTGGTTGAGCGGCGAGGAGAGCCCGGCGACTATCGTGGCGGCCTTTGACTTGCCGGGAGATATGGAGACCGAGGATACGCTGCTTTGGGTCGAGGCGGAGCTCGACGAAGAGACCCTGGCGCAGACAGCTATACCCCTGCGCGAACGATACAACGTGTAGACGACACAGAGAGGCTCGGGATTTCAGGCCTCTCTCACTATGGTTAAGGAACTGATCAAATGCCCGAAGATCTGGCAATATTCATCGACTGGGAGAACATCTATATCTCCACGGTCACGGAGTACGGCGCGAAACCGAACGTTTCGGCTATCCTTGAGAAGTCCCGTGAGTACGGGCGTATCGTCTCCGCAACCGCTTATGCGGACTGGACGGACGGTGACTTCCGCCAGGCTCCGCCTACCCTATACTCAAACGGTATCTCTCCTCGCTACATCTCCGCCAGATATTTTCCTGGCGGCCGCTCGCAGAAGCGTCGGACCAACTCTATAGACGTTATGCTGGCGGTGGAGTGCGCGGACTTTCTGCACTACCATCCGCAGGTCGACACCTACGTGCTCGTAACCGGCGACGGGGACTTCATCCCGCTCGTGAGCCTGCTCCGCAGTCGGGGGAAGAACGTAGTGGTGATCGGGGTTTCGGAGGCGACCTCCTACCATCTCATAGAGTCCGCCGACTACTTTATCTCCTACGCCTCGCTGTTGGAGGAGGAGCGAGCCGCGCGCGCCCGCGACCGGCAGCCGAAGAAAAAGACCGCCGACCCTTACAAGGAGTTGGTGAGCGCGGTAGAGGCTCTCAAGAAAGGTGGCAAGACGCGGGTTCTGGGGCAGGTCAAGCAGCAGATGATCGTACAGCTCGGTTCGTTCGACGAGCGTAACGAGGGCTTTAAGAAGTTCAAAGACTTCGTGGTCGAGGCGGAGCGCCGCGGCCTGGTGAATACGGTGGACCAGGATTTGGAGCTTCAGGTCTACCTCCCAGATGAAGAGATTCCAGAGTCCCCCGAGTCAGACCTGGCCGCCGAGGAACCGAACGAGTCCACAGCCGCTGTCCAGACGGACGGCAGTGTGGATGGACAGCCCCAGCAAGCATCGGCGGCGGAGGCCGAGGAATCAGCCGAGCAGGGGCCGGAGACGTCGGCCGAGGCGGAGTTTGATCTCTTGGAGGACCTCACGCCCTACGAGCTGAGGACCATCTGCAAGAGTGTGGCGGACCTTGAGGAACCGGCATCCTTTGTAGAGATCTTCGGCAGCATCAGAAATCTGGACGAGCGGGGAGAGTTGGAGCTGTCGCGAGAGGAGATACGGGAAGTCATAGAGGCGATGTTGGAAGCAGGGTACCTCGCGCCTACTCGTACGAAGCCCTACGAGAAGGCCAAAGCCGATATGATCTTCTACTCCCTCGCCCGCGACCGCGAGGAGGTCAAGGCCGCGCTCGCAGTCTCCTAATCGGCCAGCTTGTAGACGGTGAACGCCGCGCAGAGGAGAGCCACGGCGACCTGAACTAGCGAGAGCCCTATTGTCTCGACGGCCTGGAGCGTAGAGCCGCTGCGTAGTAGGAGTTGCAGCGCAACAATACCGCCAAAGCCAGCGAGAAATACCAGTGCGGCCTTGACCCTGTAGCCCTCTCCACGTTCTCTAATGAGGGCCATCCCTATAAGGGCCGGTATGTAGAAGGCGAGGATCAGGGGTATGAGGCGCAGAGCCTCGACTGTAAAGCCTAAGAAAGTCTCCATTGCCTTAGTCTACTACGCGTCTCGCGTCGTACCCGAACCTCTGGACATGCATTCCCATGTACGCTAGTGTACTTATACAATCTAATGAACATATCGGAGGCTGTGGCAGGCATGGGTATCAATCAGAGGATCCCGCTCAGGAAGTTCGTTCGCGATATCAGGCGTTGGGTGGATGAGGGCCGGAGCGACGAGTGGATAGCTAGCGCTTTGGGGACAAGCTCATCGTCTGTGCAGTCTTTCCGCTCGCGCAACGGCATCTACCGCAAGTCTCACGACTTAGAGGTCGAAGATACATCGGACTACGAGGCCTACGAGGGGGTGCTCGATACTGGCGGTGGCCCTGAGGATTCTCCTGGAGCGTGGTTCGATCCTTGCATCTCGGATGGCCCTCGCTGGCAGAGCCGCTGGGGAGCGGTAGATAGGGTAGAGGTGCACATGAGTCCCACAAGAATCGTACTCTTCCCCCGCAGCATAGATCGTAACTCTACAAACGGAAATGTAAGATCCTCCCGCCAGCCTACGGTATAATCAGTATTCGGTTCGGGCCGTCCGACCCGTCGCTGCGTCCGGTCTCGCGACCGGGCGTAGAGCAAAGTCCGGACTCGTAGCAGAGGCCGCTCGGGCCAAGAACCCGAGGGGCGGGGAGAGCCTAGCGAAGCTAGGCGGCGCAAGCCCCCCGTCACGTCAAGTGCAACAGAGAGAAGACCAGCCGATGGCCCGAAGGAGGCGCTCCGCAAGGGCGTATCCCCGGGTACAGGTGATGGGTGAAAGGGTGGGGTAAGAGCCCACCGGCGGTATCCCGCGAGGGACCGGCCAGGTAAACCACCGGTGCGAGCAAGTCAAATTGTGCTGAGGCCTCCGAGGAGGCCTCAGGACGGGTAGGCGCAGCTTCCCACAGGGGAGCCCGGGAGTTGGTCTTCCGGAGATGGATGGCGGGATAGAGCAGAATCCGGCTTACGGGGCGGCCCGAACTTAAGAATTGCAGGAGAAAAGCAGTTTTATGCTCTCCGGCAATAGGAAATTTAACCTCAGGTTGTACCCTTACCGGTCTCGAATTCGGTTAGATTCTGTCTTTGCGGAAAACTGCTGGATCCTCATTGGGCGGTGCTCTATCTACGTTTTGGAGCCCTCTTCGGGTCCGTGCGGGAATAGGGAAGCTTCTTGCTCGGCAGGTATCGCCTTCTTGTTCGAAACCAGCACCACCCACTCGTAAAAAGTGGTCTCATGCAAAAGCACTGTTTCGCAGCATTACCTGAAGTCGGGTAAGCTAGCAAGTAGTACGCTAGCTGAAGGGTGAGCAAATATCTTTCGTAAACTCTTCTTTCATGAGGGATTGAAGGATGGCCGCTGAGGATATGACCGTAATGAAGCCGCCGACGATCGGGAGAGCGCTCGCCAAGAAGCGCCAGTCGCCGGAAGCGGTAGTGGAGCGCATCAGCGAGGGAGATGATCTAATCGCCGGCATGGGCA
>DASQMR010000043.1:0-2159 GCA_035645375.1 Rubrobacteraceae bacterium | reverse complement strand
TAAGCCTTCTTGGCGATGTAGTGGCTGTTGACGAAATCGTGGGGCAGCTGCTTGAGCTCCACCTCCTCAAACCCAGCCTCTTTGAGTATCTCCACAGCTTTCTCCTCGCCCCACATCGTGCCCAAGCCCGCACCGTCCTGTGCCAGGGAGACCGTCATGCAGTATGTGGTGGAGATGGTGTACAGAAACGGCCTGAGCAGGTGGTCCATGTTGTTCTGAAGGTGGCTAGATCCCGCGATGTTCTGCATTAGGTAGACGCAATCCGCTCGAAGCGCGTCGGCTATACCTGCACCTTTATTCATTCAGGGGCGAAAAGGCCGATATCCCTGGCCCTGTGCGGTATGCATTCCACAGCTTTAGAGTGGTGCTCCTTTCCAATTGTACCCCGCAATAGCCCCCTACCCTTCGGCGTCCTGGTCCGATGAGCCGGGGCCATACGGGGTAGGTAGCCTCCGGTTCGCTACCGCTAGCAACTTTACAACGAAAGCAAAATTCACTCATTTGGAGGATGCAGCTAGAACATACGCCCGGTTATGATGCCCACTAGTTGCTGTAAGCAAGCCCGAGGCGGGAGGGGGGTGCATAAGGAGACGGGCAGAGGGCATCTTCCGAGGGTCTCGCTAGAGCAGCGGCGATCGACCTATCAAGCCAAACGATAAATCAGAGCATGAGGTGAAGAAAGGAACCATGGTGAACACAAACAGAACAATCTCGCGCGCGGTGCTCGCCGTTGGCGCTGCGCTGCTGATGGCCGCCTTGTTCGCAGCGGCAGCCTTTGCGGTGACTAACACCTCCTTCAGTATGGTGCCCTCCCAAGGGGCCCAAGCGATCAAAAACAAATGTCTAGAAAATGCCCGCGCTAACGTGAGCATCCGCACGGTGGGGGGCATACAGGTAATGAACGTCGCCCTGAGTGGCATGCCCAAGAACAACGCGTTCGCCCTGTTCGTCCTGCAGAACCCCAACGCGCCCTTCGGCGTCTCCTGGTACCAGGGAGATATAGACACCGACAGCCAAGGCACAGGCAGGACGCAGGTCATAGGGATCTTCAGCGAGGAAACCTTCGCGTTCTCCCCAGGCCGCGTGCCAGCGCCGCAGGTGGACGACCAGGACGCTGCGAAGGTACCAGTGTTCGACCCGGTGCACACCTTCCATGTTGGGGTGTGGTTCTCTGAGCCAGCGCAAGCCAAGAAGGCGGGCTGCTCGAATACCGTCACGCCGTTTGACGGGGACCACGAGGCAGGCATCCAGGCGCTAAGCACCCAAAACTTCAAACAACTAGGCCCCCTGAGCAAGATCAAGTAGGTAAATAGGAAACTACATTCTGTCTAGGCGGAGGGGAGGCGATCGTTGCTCGGTGCAGAGAGATTGCCTCCCTTCCGCGCCGGTTCTTCCTTATACACCGAAGCGCGTGGTAGGGACGTTATCGGAAGTTCGTGGTGCAACAACGGCCCTTCTCGAGCGAGACTCCGCTGTTTACGTTATATTGTTGCACTTGGAGGTTCACACTCGGAGGTTCAAAGAAGGGAGGTGACTAAGACTAAGTGAAGAGGGTATCGGATGCGCTCAACAAGCCGTCTGTCGTGCTCGTCGTGGGGGTGGTCCTCGTGGCCATCAACGTCTTCTTTTACTTCGGCTACTACCTCACCAAGACGCCCATGGCAACCAACTCCTCGCCGTCTATCGAGGGCGTACCCTTTATTGCTTATTCACCGCCCGACTCACCTACTGAGCGGTTACCAACGGACGAGTCGTCTACTGACAAGTCGTCTACTGACAAGTCGTCTACTGAGCAGTCACCTACCGAGCAGTCACCTACTGACAAATCGCCACCTGACAAGTCGCTTACTGAGCAGTCCCCGCCTGAGCAGTCCCCTACGAACAAGTCCTCTACTGACGAGTCGCCTACTAAGGAGTCACCTACGGACAAGTCACCTACTGACCCGGTGCCTACTAAGCAGTCCCCGCTTGAATCGCCTCCTGAGAGCCCTCCTACCAATCAATACGATTAGGTCCCTCCCTGATCATCGAGCGAGACCTTAGGGCACTTTGCAAGGATTTTTAACCAGAAACGTGCCTACCTATCCAGCATCACAACGTGTAGCATTGACTTCAATGCCTCGGACCGGGGGAAGGGCGTCCAGCCTGGTCCGACGGGC
>DASQMR010000042.1:0-27089 GCA_035645375.1 Rubrobacteraceae bacterium | reverse complement strand
TGGCGAGGGACCCGCGGAGCAGCCGCAAGATGAACCGTCCGGGGACACCGGGAGGAACGAGAGCGAACAGAACGAGGAGAGTTAAGAGCTTTGGCAAGCACCATCGAGAAGATAAGGCAGCTCCGGGAGGAGACGGCCGCGGGTATGATGGACGTAAAGAGGGCGCTGGAGGAGTCCGACGGGGACCTGGATGGCGCGCGGCGCGTGCTGAGGGAGCGCGGGCAGGCCATCGCCGCAAAGAAAAGCGCGAGGGAGACGCACGAGGGCCTGATCGAGGCTTATATTCATTTCAACGGCAAGCTGGGCGTGCTCGTCGAGGTCGACTGCGAGACGGATTTCGTGGCCCGGACCCCAGAGTTCAGGGAGTTTGCGAGGAACGTAGCGTTGCACGTAGCCTCTATGAATCCTGCAGCCGTATCGCCCAAGGACATTCCGCAGGCGGTTCTAGACGAAGAACGTTCCATAGCCGAGAAGCAGGCTGCCGAGATGGGGAAACCCGAGAACATCGTGCAGAAGATCGTCGAGGGGCGGATGAACAAGTTCGTCTCCGAGAGGGCGCTTCTCACTCAGGATTACGTGAAGGATCCTGACAAAACCGTGGGTGACTTGTTACAGGAGGCGATCCAGAAACTCGGGGAGAACATCGTCGTGCGTCGGTTCATCCGCTACGAGCTCTAGGCTTCTGGGACTAGAAGGCCGTGGAGGACGCCGTACCAGCAAGGGAAGAGAGAGCTGTGGCAAGGTCTGAGCTCGGCTCCGTGAAACGTGTGGTCCTGAAGCTTTCGGGCGAGAGTTTGGCCGGTAACGGTGGCTACGGGATCGACCCCGAGAGCCTGGATGCCACCGCGAACCAGGTCGTCGAAGCGAAGCAGGCGGGAGCGGAGTTAGCAATAGTCGTCGGCGGCGGTAACATCTTTCGCGGCTCGCAGGTCGCCGACTCTTTGGGCATCGAGAGCGCAACCGCCGACTACATGGCAATGCTCGGCACGGTGATCAACGCTCTTGCGTTGCAGGCGGCGTTGGAGCGGCGCAAGATCGAGACACGTGTTCAATCCGCGATACAGATACAGGAGGTCGCGGAAGCGTACATCAGGCGGCGGGCGATGCGTCACCTGGAGAAGGGGCGTGTCGTGATCTTTGCCTCGGGCACCGGAAACCCATTCTTTACCACCGACACCGGCGCGGCCCTGCGAGCTTTAGAAGTCGGGGCGGATGCGCTCTTGATGGCGAAGAACCGGGTAGACGGAGTCTATGACAAAGACCCGCGCACGAGCGTCGATGCGACTCGCATAGACCGGCTCACGTACATGGACGTTCTCTCGAAGAACCTCGCCGTCATGGATCACACGGCGGCGACGCTTTGCCTGGGCGAGCGCCTGCCGATAGTCGTTTTCGATATACTGAAGAAAGGTAACTTAGGCGGCATTCTGCGGGGTGAGAGAGTCGGCTCGCTCATCTGGGATTCGAAGGAATCTTGATTAGGAGTACGAGAACTTAACAAGACATCATCTCAATGTTATACGACTGTTATGAGATTTTAGTAGAAGACACGCTTGCAGACGGAGCTGGCGGAGGAGAATGTGATGTCCGACATCGTTGACCTATCGGCGGCCGAGCGCCGGATGCAAGGGGCCCTGGATTCGGTCCGGCGCGAGTTCTCGACCATTCGCACTGGGCGTGCAAAACCTGCCATCTTGGACCGTGTTGAGGTTGAGGCTTACGGATCACGTATGCCCCTGAGAAGCGTCGCGAACGTCGGTGTCCCCGAGCCGAGACTCTTGACGGTAACCCCGTTTGACCCCGGCACTCTCAGGGCTATCGAGAGGGCAATAGACCGCGCTGATATCGGCTTGAACCCGCAGAACGACGGTAAGATCATCCGTCTTCCCATCCCAGAGCTTACCGAGGACCGCCGCAAGCAGTTCATACGCATGGTCCGGAGCTATGCAGAGGAAGGCAGGGTCTCGGTCAGGAACGTTCGGCGCGACGAGATGCGTGACCTCCAGGAGCTCAAGAAGATGGGCGAGATCTCCGAGGATGACGAACGCCGGGCGGAGGCCGAACTCCAGCAGCTCACCAACGAGTATATAAAGCGGATGGACTCGGCGCTCGCCGACAAGGAAGCCGAACTCCTTGAGGTCTGAGCTCTGTTAAACCCAGCCCGAAAACAGGTCACTGATACCTCCCCGCCAATGAAGCATGCTCGCGACTCCAGAGACCGGGTCCTGACCCCGGTAGACGAGCAGAACACGCCGCGGCACGTCGCAATTATTATGGATGGCAACGGTCGCTGGGCGAAGCAGCGCTGGCTACCCCGCATAGCCGGTCATCGTGCGGGGGTCACGGTGCTCACCCCGCTCCTAGAGGCTGCGGGCGAGTCTAACGTCGAGACCCTTACGCTCTACGCTTTCTCGACAGAAAATTGGAGCCGGTCCGAGGACGAGGTAGATTCCCTCATGACGCTCTTCTTAGAGACGGCCAGGAGGAAGGTGCCGGAGCTAAACCAGCGTGGTGCACGGCTACGGTTCCTGGGCCGTCGGTGGCGCCTTCCGCGCGAGGTACAAAGAGCAATCCGGGAGGCCGAGGATCTTACCCGGGAGAACGAAAAGCTCGACGTCTACATTGCCCTCAACTATGGAGGCCGGGCGGAGCTCGTGGATGCTGCGCGGCGCATGATCGAGGATGGCCTCGCGTCCGACAAGGTGGACGAGGCTACGTTCGCCTCTTACCTCTACGCGCCGGAGGTGCCCGAGGTGGACCTCGTGATCCGGACGAGTGGTGAGCTCAGGGTCTCGAACTTCCTGCTCTGGCAGATCGCGTACGCCGAGTTCTACGTTACGGAGACGCTGTGGCCGGACTTCTCCCCGGAGGAGTTTCGCCGGGCTATCGCCTCCTTCGCGGCACGCTCCAGGCGTCGCGGCGGAGCTTAGAAGGAAGGCGCGAGAAGCCGTGCTCCGGTGGCGCGTCGTCACCGCTGTGGTGCTCGCGCCGTTGGTCGTGCTTGCGCTGATGCTGGGCAAATGGGCGGTACTGGTCGTAGTCTTTCTGCTCGTTGCTCGCGCCGCCCAGGAGTTGGCGCGGGCGCTCCGGCCGCTGCCTTTTCCGGCGGCTCTGGGATCGGGGGCGCTCCCGGTTGTGCTCTCTGTCCCCTACGGTCTCACGGGCGCTCTAGCCGGCGTTTTTTTGAGCCTGCCGTGGTCGCTCTTCTGGCTCTCTGCGAAACCCGACTACCGCACCTTGAGGGCCCTGCTTGCCCTACTCTTGATGGCGCTTTGGGTTGGTGCGCCGCTCGCGCACCTCGGTCTGATCTGGGACGTGGCCGACGGAAGGTTGCTAATTATAATCGCCGTGGTGGGGCCCTGGATCTCCGACGCTGGGGCGTACTTCGCAGGGCATTTTTTTGGCCAGCGACCGCTCTTTCCCATCTTGAGCCCGAAGAAGACTATCGAGGGCGCGACCGGGGGACTGCTTCTTACCATGGCGGCTGTGGGTTGCTTCGCTTATCTCTTTCTGGACCTGACCCCTATCGTGGCGGTCCTGGTGGGGGCGGCGGTCTCGGTATTGAGTCAGGCAGGCGACCTCTTTGAGTCCGTCCTAAAGCGTATCCTCGACCTCAAGGACCTCGGTCGCGCGCTGCCCGGACATGGAGGTCTCTTAGATCGGATAGACAGCTTGCTCTTTACCGCCCCCGCCATCTACTACTTCTATAACCTCTACCTCATGTGAGGCCCTATTATGAAGCGACGTATCAACATCCTTGGCTCTACCGGCAGCATAGGCCTGCAGGCCCTCGATGTCGTCCGCTCACATCGGGAACGCTTTGAGATCGTCGGGCTCTCCGCTAATAGCGACGCGAAGAAGCTCCGAGAGCAGGCTGAAGAGTTCCACCCTGCCTACGTCGCGCTCGAAAGGGACGACATCAGCTTACTCCAAGACCTACCCGCTGAGAGAATCGCCGGAACTGGCGCCGCCGCCAAGCTCGCTGCCGTCCCTGCCGACGTCGTCTTGAACGGCATTGTCGGCTACGCTGGGCTTGCTGCCACGGTTGCGGCGCTGGAGGCGAACAACGCGGTAGCCCTCGCAAACAAGGAGTCGCTCGTTGCGGGCGGTGATTGGGTGATGCGGCTCGCGCAGAGCACCAGCAAAAACCTGATTCCCGTAGACTCTGAGCACTCAGCGATCTTCCAGTGTCTCGCGGGCAGGAGCGACGGGGAGGTGCGCGAGATCCTTTTGACCGCTTCGGGCGGGCCGTTCTTCGGGTGGACGATAACGGAGCTGGTAGGGGCGGGACCGGAGGCGGCGCTGAAGCACCCGACGTGGCGGATGGGACCAAAGATAACGGTGGACTCCGCAACCATGATGAACAAGGGTCTCGAAACGATAGAGGCCCACCATCTGTTCGGCGTCCCCTACGATCACATCCGAGTCACAGTACATAGACAGTCGATCGTGCACGGGGGCGTCGTGTTTGTGGACGGATCGGTGATGCTGCACGCTGCGCTGCCGGACATGCGCCTACCGATCTCTTACGGCATCCTCTACCCCGAGAGGGTAGATGTTGAAGCGAAGCCGGTCGAGTTCGGGGATGCAAGGTGGACCTTCGAAGCGCCTCAAAGCGATGTTTTCCGGTGTCTGCCGCTAGCCATAGGGGCAGGAAAGCTCGGCGGGGCGTACCCGGTAGCGTTGAACGCTGCGAACGAGGTCGCCGTGGAGGCCTTCCTTGACCAGGGTATAGAATTCTTGGATATAGCGGTTGTAGTTGAGGAGGTTCTCGAAGCTGTGCCGGATCTCGGTGCGATGGACAACATGCAGGCTATAGAGAATGCGGACCGCTGGGCCCGCCAAGAGGCAGAGAAGGCGGTAAGAAAGATTAGATGACAATTCTCGCAGCCATCCTCGGCTTAATCGCCCTTATAGTCATCCATGAGCTCGGCCACATGCTCGCCGCAAAGGCTATGGGCGTGCATGTACCCGAATTCGGCATCGGCTTTGGTCCCGCCATTATAAAGAAGAAGATCGGCACGACAGTCTATTCTTTTCGCATAATACTGCTTGGTGGTTTCGCCAAGATGGAGGGTATGGAGGGTATGGCGAGCGTCGAGAAAGAGACGGGAGAGTTTGGGCCTGAGGCATATCCTTCTAAGCCGGCGTGGCGGCGAGCGATCATCATCTTTGCGGGGCCGTTTGCAAACCTGTTAGCGGCGGTCGTCATCTTCGCCGTTTTGTTTGTGGGGATGTCGCCGCCAACCACGGAGGTTGAGTCGGTCGTTTCCGGATCTCTGGCCGAGCAGATCGGCTTGGAGAAGGGGGACCGTATCGTCTCCGTGGATGGGCAGGAGATCGAAGACTGGGGACAGTTCCAGCAGACCGTTAACGCCCGCAGCCCGGGGGACGAGGTCGAACTCGCGGTTCAGCGCGGCGGGGAACGGGAGGAGTACTCGGGAGAGTTGACCGCCGACGAGCGGAACTCGGATCGCGCGCTGGTAGGTATACAGCCTAAACTCTCCGAGGAGACTTACGGACCTTTTGAGGCCTTAGGGCTCGGAGTAGAGAAGACGTTCCAGACGATCGGGCTCTTCGGGTGGTTTATCGGGCAGTTGGCGACCGGCGGGATCAGCTTCTACGACTCCGTTTCTAGCCCGATAGGGGTGGTCGGGGTGAGCAGCGACGTGGCTGCGCAGGGGGCCCAGAGCTTTGCGGGCCTCCTCGCGTTAATAAGCCTCAACCTCGCTGTCTTCAACTTGCTGCCCATCCTGCCGCTCGACGGGGGGCACCTGTTCTTTATCGCGGCCGAGAAGGTGCTGGGGAGACCGGTCAAAGCGGAGACGGTCGCGAAGGTCGCAGCCTTCGGACTCGCGTTGATACTTATGCTCTTCGTCTTCGCAACTTACGCAGACCTTAGTAAAATCTTTACTGGGCAACCGTTTATCCCCGATCCGTAGAAGAGAGTTGAGAGTGGCATGACAGAGGCAGTCGTACAGGAACGTCCGATCACCAGCCGTCAGATTACGGTCGGCGCGGTGCCTATAGGCGGCGGCGCGCAGGTGGCCGTCCAATCCATGACCAACACGAACACCTCGGACGTCGAGGCGACCGTGCAACAGGTCTATGATTTGAACGCCGCAGGCGCCGACCTTGTGCGCGTCTCGGTGAACGGCTCGAAGGCGCTCGCTGGCTTCAAGGAGGTCGTGTGGCGTACGCCGGTACCCCTGATCGCCGACATACACTTTGACTACCGCATGGCGTTGGGCGCCGCTGACGCCGGGGCGGCCTGTGTGCGCATCAACCCCGGCAATATCGGCGGCAACGACCGCTATCGCGCCGTTATAGAGAAGTGCATCGAGACCGGCGTTGCGATGCGTATCGGTGTCAACTCGGGCTCCGTCGAGAAGAAGTACTGGGATCTGCCGAAGGCCGAGGCTCTGGTGTCGAGCGCCTTGCAGAAGGTAGAGATCGCCGAGGAGATGGGCTTTAAGGACTTCAAGGTCTCCCTAAAGGCCAGCCATGTTCCTGAGATGGTCGCGGCGAACAGGGAGTTCCGCAAGCACTCTGACGCCCCCTTACACCTAGGCGTGACCGAGGCCGGGACCAAGCTGCCCGGCGCCATAAAGAGTGCCGCTGCTCTAGGCCAGCTCCTCCCATATGGTATTGGAGACACCATACGCATCTCGCTCGCCGAAGACCCCGTCGAGGAGATACCGGTGGCGTACCAGATACTCTCCTCTCTCAATCTCCGCCACCGCGGCCCGAACGTGATCGCCTGCCCGAGCTGCGCCCGTACTCTCGGCTTCGACGTCATCGGCATGGCCGCCCAGGTCGAGGATGCGCTAAAGCACTACGAGGATCACTTTACCGTCGCTGTCATGGGCTGCATCGTCAATGGCCCTGGTGAGGCAAGGGATGCGGACTATGGTGTAGCCGGTGGTAAGGACGACGGAGTGATCTTCTCTAAGGGCCAGCCGTTGCGTAAAGTCGGACGGGATAAAATCTTTGACGCCCTCTTCAAGGAGATACAGAAGGATGGCTGGAAGTAATGCGCCACTTGATACACGGCCGATAACACGTTCCGAACAACACAACAAACGTGGCGGCTGAGCTTGGTACGTTCTGGTGTTTCTGAAGGGTTCGGCGCACCACTTTGGGGGAAGAGGGTTCGCACTATAGTTGGTGGCGCTGCCTTGTAACCTAGATACTCTGGGGTATAATCCTTTTGCTGTACTGGAGCAAGGGGTCTCTAGAGACCCGTTGCTTTTTTAACGTCTCGAAAAGGGGAGCGACAACGGCGAGTTTAGAGAGATTGGCAGAGGTTGTGGAGGGGGCCCTCCCGGAGAACGCGGAGCTGGTAGAGGCCCGCTCCTCCGGTGGGCCTCTTCTTACGTTGCTCGTGGACCGGGAGGACGGACCCGTTGACCATGAGTTTACCTCGGTTGTGATCTCTAAAATCTCTCCCAGCCTGGAAGAGGAAGGCTACGACGGACTTGTAGAGGTTTCCTCACCGGGCATTGATCGTCCGCTGACCAAGCCGGAGCACTTCCGGCGTTTTGTCGGGCACGGGGCGAGGGTGAAGGTAGCCGAACCTATAGAGGGTCGGCGGAACTTCACCGGCAGGATCGAGAACGTGAACGAGACGAGTTTCGTATTAAAACTCTTAGAGGGGGGAGCGGAGGTGGAGTTGCCGTTTGGCTTCGTCGCGCGCGCGAACCTCAAGGAGGACATATAACAGCATGAACACGGCATTATTGTCAGCGCTGCATGAGATCGAGATAGACAAGGGCATCCCTTTTGAGACGGTCAAAGGGGTGCTAGAAGAGTCCTTGCTTGCTGCCTACGAGGGCCGGGAGGAGGCCGTCGAGGGGGCGGAGGTGATCCTAGACCGGGAGACCGGGGATCTGAGGGTGGTAAAGGACGGCGACGATATTACGCCGCATGACTTCACGCGCATCGCCGCGCAGGTGATGCGTCAGACTTTCTACCAGCGTCTGAACGAGATAAGCAACGACCAACTCCTTCAGGAGTACGGCGGGCGCATGGGCGAGGTGGTGACCGGCATCGTCCAGCAGGCTCACCGGCGTATGACGCTTGTAGACCTTGGCCGGGTAGAGGCGCTTTTGCCCGCGAGCGAGCAGGTTCCTAACGAGCGGTATGAGAATGGGCAGCGGATCAAGGTATATCTGCTGGAGATCCGAGAACCGGGTAGAGGACCGAGCATGACCGTTAGCCGGCGTCATGAGGGCCTTTTGAAGGGGCTCTTTGAGCTTGAAGTGCCGGAAATCTACGACAACCTTGTGGAGATTAAGGCCGTTGCCCGTGAGGCTGGACTACGCTCCAAAGTCGCTGTTTGGTCAAACGAGCAAGGAATAGACCCGGTCGGGGCCTGTGTGGGACCGCGTGGCAGCCGCGTACGCGCGGTGGTCTCCGAGTTGCGAAACGAGAAGATAGATATTATCCAGTGGGACCCGGATCCGGCCCGCTTTATAGCGAAGGCTTTGAGTCCCGCGCGCGTGCGGGAGGTCTACCTGGACGAAGACGAGAAGCAGGCCGAGGTGATCGTGCCGGACGATCAGCTCTCGCTCGCGATCGGACGGGAGGGGCAGAATGCTCGGCTCGCCGTAAAGCTGACGGATTGGAAGATAGACATAAAGCCTGAGAGCCAGGCGACGGAGTATGATGAGGAGGAGGAGGGCTGGGAGCCCGATGAGGACTCTACGATGCACCGTTGCCGGGCGGTACTCTCAAACGGACGCCGCTGTGCGAACACGGCCCTGCCGGGATCTTTGTTCTGTGGGATACCTTCGCATCAGGCCCAGGCTGCGGAGTTCGAAGGCCTTGTAGAAGGCTCGTAGGGGGTTAGATGAGCAAGCGCGTTTATGAGATAGCAAGAGAGCTATCGTTGAATACTAAAGAGGTTATTGATCGGCTCAACGATGCAGGCGTCCAGGTGAAGAATCATTTCGCCGCTGTCGAAGAGCCCGTTTTTGAGCGGGTCTTCGGGGATGGTCAAACCGCTGAAGCAGCAGTATCGGTAGCTACCGACGGCGTCACCAATGGGCGGACCGAAGCCCCGGCGAAGGCTCCCAAGGGAGCGAAGGGCGGGCGAAAGCGCCGCAGGGTCGTCATAGACGCGAGCGCCACGAACAGAGCGCCACGTGTGACCGCAGTCGAGACGCCGCAGAAGGAGGCGGTGCCCAAGGTTGCCGCCGCCACGAGCGAGGCGAAGCAAGAAGAGCTGAGCGTGGTACGCGTCGAGCCGGGCGCGACGGTCAAGGACCTGGCCGACGCAATGGGGGAAGCGCCGACCCAGATCATCAAGGTACTCATGGGTCTCGGCGAGATGAAGACTATGACTCAGACGCTCTCCATTGAGGAGATCGAGCTGATCTCCGAGGAGATGGGCGTAGAGGTCGAAGTTGCCGCCGTAGAAGAACTCGATATCGACCCGGCTGCCGACGACGCCCCGGAGGACCTCGTCGAGAAGCCGCCCGTCGTGACGGTGATGGGGCACGTCGACCACGGCAAGACTTCGCTCCTTGACCGCATCCGCAAAGCGAACGTGCAGTCGGGCGAGGCCGGTGGCATCACCCAGCACATCGGCGCGTATCAGGCGGAGAGCGGAGGCAGAAGGGTCACGTTTATCGACACCCCGGGGCATGAGGCGTTCACCGAGATGCGCGCCCGCGGGGCTCGCGTGACGGACGTCGTAGTCCTCGTCGTGGCCGCCGACGACGGCGTCATGCCCCAGACTGACGAGGCCATCGAGCACGCGAAAGCCGCCGGCGTTCCGCTAGTCGTGGCGCTCAACAAGATAGACGTGCCGAACGCGAACCAGGATCGGGTACTCGGAGAGCTCTCCGAGAGAGACCTCGTCCCGGAGGTTTACGGGGGTGATACGGTGACAGTGCCGGTCTCTGCGAAGACGGGCGAGGGGATAGACGATCTGCTGGAGAATATCCTGGTCGTCTCGGAGCTAGAGGATCTTAAGGCGAACCCTGACGCTCCTGCGAGCGGGTACGTGATCGAGAGCGAACGCGATCCAGGCCGGGGGCCGGTAGCTACGCTACTGGTAAACCGAGGTACCCTTCACAAGGGTGATGTTGTGCTGGCCGGGGCCGCCTACGGTCGTGTACGGGCGATGCTCGATTACACGGGCAAGCGCATCAAAGACGCAGGACCCGGAGAGCCCGTGGAGATACTCGGCCTCTCCGGCGTCGCCGAAGCCGGGACACGCTTTGAAGTCGTCGAGCACGAGCGAAACGCCCGCGATAAAGCCCAGCAGTCCGAGGCGGCCGCGAGGCGCCAGGAGCTCGCTCAAGGTGGCACGCGGCGTACCTTGGAGGAGTTACTCGGCGAGGGCGGAACCCAGGATCTCAACCTCGTCGTCAAGGCGGACGTCGCGGGCTCCGTCGAAGCGCTCAAAGAGGCCCTCGCGAAGCTCACCACCGAAGAGGTGCGGGTCAACATTGTGCGCTCGGGTGTAGGGGCGGTTACGGACTCAGACGTAATGCTCGGCTCGGCCAGCGGCGGTATCGTGCTCGGCTTCAACGTCCGGCCGACCAACACCGCAAAGCAGGTCGCGGAGCGCGAGGGCGTCGAGATACGTGCCTATGACGTGATCTATAAGGCTCTCGAGGAGATAGAGGCCGCTATGCGCGGCATGCTCGCCCCGGAGACCGAAGAGCGCGAGACAGGCACAGCAGAGGTGCGTCAAACGTTCCGGGTCCCGAACGCGGGCTTGGTAGCAGGCTGCTACGTGACGAGCGGCGAGGTCTTCCGAAACAACCGGGTCCGCGTGGTTCGGGACGGCACCGTGGTCTATGAGGGCAACATCGCTTCCCTCAGGCGCTTCAAGGACGATGCACGGTCGGTGCGACAGGGCTTTGAGTGCGGCGTGGGCGTGGAGAACTTCAACGACGTGAAGGAGGGCGACGTCTTAGAGTTCTTCGAGGTCGTCGAGGTTCCGAGGTAGCTAAAGCTAATTGTTCTGCACCGTCAGGCTGGAGCTGGAGCTGCCTTTCAGCTCCAGCCTTAAGCACAAACGCCAGATAGTGAGATCTTTAAAGGATCGCCTTCGCCGCAAGAATGTCTCCGTCGTTGAGGCGGACAATCAGGATTCCTGGCAGCGAGCCACGGTTGAGTTCGCGCTCGCTGCGGTCGATAGGAGGGCGGCGGAAGAGAAGCGAGAAGAGGTTCGGCGGCAACTCCTCAACTACGAGGAGCTTGCGATATTGGAGTGGCGGGAGGAGTTCGTGAAGCTATGAGCGACCGGACGCGTAAGGTCGAATCACAGCTAAAGGAGATTGTGGGCGAGGAGGTAGCTACCCTCTCCGACCCGCGTATCCATGGCCTCGTGACGGTGACCGGCGTTCGGGTGAGCCCGGATCTCGGATCTGCGACCGTGTTTTACAGTGTGCTCTCCGAAGAAGACCTGGAAGGGGCGAGAGAGGGTCTACAGAGCGCCGCCGGACGTATACAGGCCTCGGTCGGCCGGCAGACCCGCCTAAGGCGCACGCCTCGCCTCCGTTTCGAGCCCGACCCGGTTGTGGAGAACGTAGATCGGATCGAGACGGCCCTAAGAAACATCAGGGAGACGAAAGCTGATGGCGGAGCGCACGACCGGTAACTCGACGCGCGAGGTTGCGCAGTATCTGGAAAGCCTACAAAAGGCTGCCGTCACGACCCACACCGGCGTGGATGGCGATGCCGTCGGCTCCGCTGTCGCCCTCGTGTACCTGCTGCATGTTCTGGGGGCCGAAGCCGTCTTCTGCCACTCTGAGGAGGTCCCGAACTACCTCCAGTGGCTCCTCCCCGGCGCGCCTTTGGAGGAGTGTCCGCCGGACCACGCCCTTCTCGTGGTGGATACCTCCCGGCCCGACCGGGTTGGGGTAGTGCACGATGGCGTCCATCCGGTGCGTCTCAACCTGGACCACCATGAGGATAACCCGCTCTACGGCGAGACGAACCTCGTAGACTCGCAGGCGGCGGCGAGCGCCCAGATCGTAGCCTCCTTGTATATGGAGCTTGGAATACCGCTTGAGAAAGCTTCCGCCGAGGCAATCTACACGGGTATCTCGACCGATACGGGCGGTTTCCGCTTTCGAAACGTTTCGCCTGCGGCCCATGAACTTGTGGCCGACCTGCTGCGCGCGGGCGTCGTACCCGCCGAGATAGACGACCATCTGAACCGCACCGGTACCGTCGAGCAGCTAAAGATAGTCGGTACTTCTCTGGCGAACGCCGAGCGGCACGGGGAGGCTCTAATCGCTACGGTAGACAAGGACGACTACGCTTGTACCGGCGCCACCGAGATTGACTCCAAAGAATCGATAGACCGTCTCCGAACCGTGGCCGGGGTCGAGGTCGTCGCCCACCTGAGGGAGATCGAGGGCGGCACCAAGGGCTCTCTTCGCTCAGAGCGCGTGGATGTTGGCGAGCTCGCCCGAGCTTTCGGCGGAGGTGGACACCGGCTCGCGGCTGGCTACACCACCCCAAAACCTCCTCGTGAGGCGAAAGAGGAGTTGCTAAGAGCCCTCAGAGGCGTAGTCGACCTTCATGACGGGTCTGGCGGGGGCGTCTGATAGGCGCGCTCGTCCCTCTCGGCGGTGCGCTCCTCCTGGACAAGCCCTCCGGCATCACCAGCGCCCGAGTGGTCTCGCAGGTGAAGCGCCTTCTGCCGAGGAAGACGAGGATCGGTCATACCGGTACTCTTGACCCTCTCGCCTCCGGCCTCCTCGTTCTTCTTATCGGCCGCACCACCCGCCTCTCCCGCTACATCACCGGCCTCGACAAGTCCTACACCGCTACCGCCTGCCTCGGCGCGGTCTCCGATACTTTGGACGCCGACGGAAACGTAACCTCCCTGCCAGATTCCCCTCTCCCCGATGAAATAGATCTCCGCGTCGCGACGAGCAGCTTCACGGGCGAAATTCTTCAGACTCCGCCCATGGCGTCAGCCGTAAAGGTAGGGGGCGAGCGTCTCTACAAGCTCCACCGCCGCGGTGAAAAGATCGAACGCCAGAGCCGATCCGTAAACGTACACTCCTTCAAGCTACTTTCCTATGACTCTCCAACCGCCACCTTTGCCGTCTCCTGCGGCAGCGGCACCTATGTGCGCACCCTGATCGCTGACCTCGCTGAATCTCTGAATACCGGCGCCTACCTGACCACCCTCCGCCGAACCCGTGTCGGACACCTCACGATAGAGAACGCTGTAGAACCAAGAGATCTCTCTCCCAATTCTATAAATCAACGCATAATACAAACAAGAGATCTAGTCAGTTTTCTGCCGATAGTGGAGGTTTCCGCGAGGGAGCGGGTCGCGGTGTGTAACGGGCGCAAGTTAGCATCATTTGGTTCCTCCGGTAGCTACCGGGTCGAGTCCGGGGGGGAGTTGTTGGCGGTCTACAGGGACTCGGGCGAGCAGGCCAGGGCAGAGGTCGTACTCTGCGCGGGGATCTCGTAGGGGTGCAGGGTGACGAAGGGAGGGGTATGAGCTATTCGCCGGCGGGTGGCGTCGTGGTCGCCCTCGGGAACTTCGACGGCGTACATCTCGGGCACACCGCCGTGGTGAGGCGGGCGGTTGAAGAAGGGAAGTGGAAGGGAGTGAGTGCGGTGGCTGTCACCTTCGATCCGCATCCAAGGGCGGTCCTACGTCTGGGAAACGAACCGAAGCTGTTGACGGTACCGGACGTGCGTAACGAGTTGTTGCTGGAGCGCGGGGTGGACGAGGTGCGCGCTATCCGCTTCGACAAGGAGCTCTCGGAGAAAGGGCCGTGGGAGTTCGTGCGGGATGTACTCGTAGGTCAGCAAGAGGCCGGGGCGGTAGTAGTAGGAGAGAACTTCAGGTTCGGCCATAGGGCGTCGGGGGAGTTTGAGGATTTGCGACGGTACATGCGCGAGCTCGGCAGAGAGGCTTATGCCGTCCCTATCTACGCCTCGGAAACAAACGTTAGCTCGACCAGGATACGCAAATTACTCGCTGAGGGCGAGGCGCGGGAGGCCGCGAAGCTCCTCGGAAGGGCATACCTTCTACGCGGCGAGGTCGTAGAGGGGGACAAGCGAGGGCAAAGAATCGGGTTCCCGACAGCCAACATCCTCCCTGACCCGCGCGCGCTCGCGCCCGGCCGAGGGGTCTACGTCGGGCATGTGGTTATCGGCGGCGCAAGTTACGCGGCGTGTACCAACGTCGGGTTCGCACCGACCTTCGACCGGCGGGAGAGCAAGGTTGAGGCGCACCTCCTCGACTTCGAGGGAGACTTGTATGGGGAGGTCGTAGATGTAACGTTTGAGAAACTTCTGCGACCGGAGATGCGGTTTGAAGGCGTAGACCAACTCAAGGAGCAGATAGCTCGGGACGTCGAGGTGACGCGGAGATTGCTCGACGGGCGCGCTTGATGCATGTGGTAGCATATGTGTGACTAGAGAAACAGTTTGATCGAGCGAGAGTAGAAGAGAGCAAAGAGGAGAAGAGGCAGTTGGCGGTAGTGGAGAACAAAGAGGGAGTAATTCAGGAGCACGCGACGCACGACGGCGACACGGGGTCTCCTGAGGTGCAGGTCGCGATACTCACCACGCGCATCAGGCACCTTACCGAGCATCTGCGCGAGCACAAGCACGATTTTCATTCTAGGCGTGGTCTCTTGAAGCTGGTGGGTCAGAGACGCCGTCTCTTGAAGTACCTGCAGAATAAGGACGTCGAGCGCTACCGTACGCTCATCTCGAAGCTCGGGTTGCGCCGCTAAGGCGAGTTTTAGCCTTATTTTCGCTGCATCGTTAGAAACAAAGAGGAGAAAAAGAATATGCGTTTAGAGATACCCGTAGGCGAGCGGACGATGGTGCTCGAGACTGGGAAACTTGCCCGCCAAGCGGGCGGTTCCGTCATGGTTCAACTCGGGGACACCATGGTTCTCTCGACTGCGACGCGTTCACAGAACCCGAGATCGGGGGTGGACTTCCTGCCCTTGAGCGTCGATATCGAAGAGCGCATGGCGTCGGCAGGAAAGATACCGGGCGGCTTCCTAAAGCGCGAGGGGAGGCCCAGCGACAGGGCCGTGCTCACCGCCAGGCTAACCGATCGGCCCATTAGGCCGCTCTTTCCGAAGGGCTACCGCAACGAGATACAAGTGATCGGCACCGTCTTCGGGGCTGACCAGGAGACGCCATACGATACCGTGAGCATGGTCGGCGCTTCGGCGGCGCTCTCCCTCTCTGATCTGCCGTTCGACGGGCCTATAGGCGCCGTTAGGGTCGGACGCTCGCTCGACGGAGAGTTTGTACTCAACCCGACGTACTCCCAGATCTCCGAGAGTGACCTCGATCTTGTGGTAGCAGGGACAAAAGAGGCGATCACGATGGTCGAGGCAGGGGCGAACGAGGTACCGGAGAGCGTGATGGTCGATGCTATGCTTCTCGCTCAGGATTCGATACGCCAGCAGGCCGAGGCCATAGAGGCATGGACCGCCGAACACGGCAAGCCCAAGCAGGAGTTCGCCGCCTCCGCCGAAAACCCGTTCCTCGCCGACCTGAGAGAGCGCTACGTCGACCGCGTCAAGGACGCTCTTATCAACCCGGACCGCAGGGGCCGCCACGAGGCGCTCGACGAGTTGCGCGCCGAGCTCACAGAGGGGCGCGAGCCAGAAGAGGTCGAGCAGATACACGCCGCAATAGGTGCTTTACAAAAAGAGGCGTTCAGAAAGCTATATGTCGAGGACCGCAAGAGGACCGACCTCAGGGCGATGGACGAGATCCGCCCGAACACCGCGGAAATCGGCATAATACCGCGCGTTCACGGCACGGGGCTGTACACCAGGGGCGAGACGCAGGTCTTAAGCTCGCTCGCGCTGGCGGACTTAGGGCTCTCGCAAAGGCTTGATACGATAGAGCCGATCTCCGGCAAGCGTTACATGCACCACTACAATTTTCCGCCCTACTCGACGGGCGAGACCGGCAGGGTCGGTAGCCCGAGGCGGCGGGAGATCGGGCACGGCGCTCTGGCCGAGCGAGCGCTGATGCCGGTGCTTCCTTCGGAGGATGTCTTCCCTTACGCCCTGCGAATCGTCTCGGACGTCCTCGAATCGAACGGCTCCTCTTCTATGGGGAGCGTGTGTGGCTCGACGCTCGCGCTCATGGACGGCGGCGTGCCGATCAAGGCTCCGGTGAGCGGGGTTGCGATGGGGCTCGTCAAGGAGGGCGACGACTATGTCATCCTAACGGATATCCAGGGCCTCGAGGATCACATGGGCGACATGGACTTCAAGGTCGCAGGGACGCGGGACGGTATCACAGCGCTTCAGATGGATATGAAGATTACCGGCGTCTCGGCTGAGCTACTACAGAAGGCGCTCGAGCAGGCCAAGAGAGGGCGTCTACAGATCCTCGACGTTATGCGCGACGTAATAGCAGAGCCAAGGAGCGAGGTCTCCGACTTCGCTCCGCGGGTCGAGGCCTTGAAGATCCCGACCGATAAGATAGGCATGCTAATCGGCCCGGGCGGGAAGACGATCAACGCGTTGCAGGAGCAGTTTGCAGTAAACATCTCCGTTGAGGATGACGGGACGGTTTATGTCGCGGGCGAGGGGATCGCGGCCAAGGACGCCGCCGGGGCGATCAATGGAATGATGAAGGACGTGGAGGCCGGAGAGATATACACCGGCAAGGTTGTGAAGACTACCAACTTCGGCGCATTTGTCGAGTTGACGCCGGGCCGGGACGGGCTCGTGCATATCTCGCGCCTTGCCCCGGGTAAACAACGGGTCGAAAGGGTAGAAGACGTAGTTACCGAGGGCGACCGCATAAAGGTTCGCGTGCTGGAGATAGACAAGCAGAAGCGCATCTCTTTGGAGAAGCTGGAGGACTAGTTGAGCGAGAGGAACGTAAACGAGAAGGAGCTTCCGGGGGGGCTAAGGGTTCTCTCGGAGCCCTTAAAAGAAGCGACCAGCATCTCACTAGGGGTCTGGATCCGTGCAGGCTCCCGCGATGAGCGCGACGATGTCGCCGGGATAACTCACCTCATGGAGCACATGCTCTTCAAAGGCACGCCGCAGATGAGCGCGCTGCAGATAGCAGAGGCCTTCGAGGGCATCGGCGCGCAGGAGAACGCGGCGACCGGCGAGGAGTACACGGTGCTCTACGCTCGTTTCCTGCCCGAGCATCTCGAAAAAGCTCTCGACATTATGGCCGACATGGTAACGCGGCCTACCCTGGTCGATTTGGAGCGGGAGCGAGAGGTCATTGTAGAAGAGATTCGGATGTACGAAGATAGACCGGACCAGATGGCTGACGAGTACCTCTCTGGCCTAATCTTCCATGATGACCCTCTGGGCCGGCCGATTATCGGCTCTGCCGAGACGGTGCGCGGCGTGAACGAGGACGTTTTGAGGAGCTTTCACCACGGCACGTACACCGCCCCGAACATCTTTATCGTAGGAGCGGGCAAGCTGGAGAGCAGCGAGCTTGAGCGGTTGGTCGAGGAGAAGTTTGCCGGGCTCCCCGAGGGGGATCAGTTTCCCCGGAAAGCGCGCTTCACGCCGCCTGATAGCCGCTTCTCCTATAGGTTCAAGGAGACAGAGCAGTACCACGTGGCGATGGGTGCCCGAGGTTTGCCCGCCAGCAGTGACGATCGCTTCGCGATGAGCGCTCTCAACAACGTGCTCGGCGGCGGGATGAGCAGTCGTCTCTTTCAGGAGGTGCGTGAAAAGCGCGGGCTCGCTTACGCCGTTTACTCGTATCATCAAGGCTACTCTGATACCGGCGCCGTCAAGATGTACGTTGGCTCCACTACCGGCAACGTCGAAGAAGCCGTGAAGATTATCGCCGGGCAACTTGACAAAATCCGGGCGGAGACCGTCAGTGATGAGGAGCTCCGCAGGACTAAAGAGCAGCTCAAGAGCTCCACTATTCTCGCCATGGAGAGCACTGCCACGCGCATGACTCGTATCGGCCGAAGCCTTATTATGGGTGCCGAACTGTTGACGCCGGAGGAGATCTCCGCCCGCATTGACGCCGTCACCGCCGAGGATATAAAGCGCCTCGCCAACGAACACTTGAAGCTCGACGACATGTATCTGTCCGCCGTAGGCCCAAAAGAGATAGACCTCGGTCAACAGCTGGCTAGCTAAACAAACTTAGAGTGGTCGGTTGTCGGTTGATAGCCGAGCAGCTTTTTGAGGAGGTAACGAACACTGTTAGATAAAAGAACCCTGCAGATCATACCCCTGGGTGGACTTGGGGAGATCGGCAAAAATATGACGGCCGTGCGCCAGGAGAGCGGTATAGTTCTCGTGGATGCCGGCATGTCTTTTCCAGACGAAGAGATGCCGGGTATAGACCTCGTCCTTCCAGACTTCTCGTACTTGCGAGAGCATCGGGACGAGTTAAGAGGTATCGTGCTCACTCACGGCCACGAGGATCATGTGGGGGCGCTTCCGTATTTGTTGCGAGAGTTTAACGTCCCCGTCTACGGTACAAAGCTCACCTTAGGGCTCGTGCGTCCGAAGCTCGCCGAGCACGGGATCAAGAAAGGGGATCTGCGGGAGGTAAAGGCGGGTGATACGCAGAGGCTGGGTGGCTTTGGCTTAGAGTTCATCAACGTTAATCACTCTATCCCGGACGCGGTCGCCGTAGCGCTGCGCACGAACGCCGGACTGATCGTCTTCTCCGGCGACTACAAGATAGACCTGACGCCTATCGAGGGAGAGCCGATGGACCTCTCCCGCCTCGCGGATCTGGGCAACGAGGGCGTGCTCGCCTACTTTGGCGACTCAACTAACTCCGAGCGTCCAGGCTACGTGCCCTCGGAGCGCGTTGTAAGCGAGACGCTCAATCGGGTTATAGAAGCCGCCGAGGGGCGCGTTATAGTCGCTTCCTTCGCCTCGCATCTGCACCGCGTTGGTCAGGTAGTCGAGGCGGCGAAGCGTTGCGGGAGGCTCGTGGGAGTAACGGGCAGGAGCATGATCCGAAACGTGGAGATAGCGCGCCAGCTCGGTTATCTGGATCTACCGTCTTCGATGATCGTCGAACAACGGGACATCAACAAGGTTCCGGATGGTGACATCGTGATCCTGACGACGGGGTCTCAAGGCGAGCCGCTCGCGGCTCTCAGCCGAATCGCCGCAGGCACGCACCGCACGATTGAGATCGGGCACGACGATACGGTAGTTATCTCGGCACACCCGATCCCGGGTAACGAGCGGGGGGTCTCGCGCACGATTAACAATCTGATGAAGCGGGGGGCGGACGTCCATTATAGCCCGCTGGAGCCTGTACATGTCTCGGGGCACGGTGCCCAGGAAGAGCAGAAGATAGTGCTCTCCCTCCTGAAACCGAAGTTCCTCGTGCCCGTCCACGGTGAGTTCAGGATGCTCCGTCACCATGCCAACACCGCCGAAACGATGGGCATATCGCAGGAGAACATCTTCATCTTGGAGAACGGAGAACCTGTCGAGTTCAGAGACGGAGAGGCGCGCCGTCTAGATCCCGTCTCATCGGGCATGTTCCTGGTGGACGCTGGGAGCGTCGCTGATACCTCTGAGGCGATCATGCGCGAGCGTCAGCAGCTCTCCGAGGAGGGAATGTTTATAGTTGTAGCGAGGATCAACGCCCAGAGCGGCGAACTGCTTGGTCCGCCGGATGTCATTAGCCGCGGCTTCGTAGACCCGCAGGCCCAGAACGGCCTCGTGGACGACTCGATGGACGTCGTCACCAAGACTTTGGAGCGCACCGCGAAGCAGCGGGTGACTGACTGGGGCGAGCTGAAAAAGGCGATTCGTAAGGACCTTTCGGGCTTCCTCTCCCAGAAGACGCGCAAGCGTCCGATCATCCTGCCCCTAATAGTTGAGGTATAGAGGACCGAACGCACCACATAGGGTGCCAGCTGCTAACCTTAGCTCTTCTGCGCTAGACTGAGCCTCATGGCTACGAACAAACGGGTCACCAGGCGGCCCGCGAAGAAGCATTCCGGCAGAGGCCGTCGTAAACGCTCTAGCCTCAAAAAGAGCGCATGGAGCGTTGTTCCCCTCCTCAAACGGACCGTAAGCCGCGAGGTCGTCGGAGCGGTCTTGCTCGTTGCAGGGCTCTTCTTCACCGCTGCCTTTCTGACCGGGGGTGGGGCTTTTCTCGGTGAGGCTGGCATAAGGGGTGCTACGCACCTAGCTGGCCTTGCCGGGCTTGTGCTTGCTCCGCTCGCGATACTAGCCGGCATCCTCTTGCTTCTTGACCGGGCACCGTGGGGGAAAACCGCAGGTGCTGCTCTCCTCTTGCTCGTCGTGACTACGACCCTGGCCGCCGGTATGCTGCCGGAGCAGCGCTTCGAGCCGTCCGCTTACCAGAACTACGGTGGTTTGCTGGGGAGCGGTTTGTACGAGGCTATCGAAAGCGCGGGCGGCGTGGTCGGGGCCGCGTTTTTACTCGCGGCGCTCTTCGCGTCGTCTCTCTCTCTGCTGACCGGTATCTCCCTGAAGACGGCCGCCATGGTGGTAGGTGACGGTGCGCGTTCCTTGCACGAGAGGTTGCGCATCCTGCGCGAGGAGCGTCGCCGCAAAAAAGAGGAGGCAACTCGCCCGCCTACCCCCGGTACGGCCCAAGAAGAACCGTCCCTGCTTCCCGAAGCGCCCTCCTCCGTCGGCCCAAACCCCGAGGATACTCATCGAGAGGAGCTGTCGGAGGAGGGGTTTGAGGTGGTATTGCCGGAGCCGTCGGAGGGAGTGGGGTTCGAGGAGGAGCGGGAAGTTGTACCAGGGGAGTATGCGCCGCCGCCGATGTCGCTGCTTGGGCTCGGGCGGGGCAATCCGGAGCACGATGCGGGGGGGACCAGCCGGAGACTCACCCAGGCGCTCTCCGAGCTTGGGGTGGAGGCTCTGGTAGTGCGCGCGGTCGTGGGCCCACGGGTGACGCGTTACGAGCTGCGTCTGGGGAGCGGTATCAAGGTCGGTAAGGTGAGAAACCTTCAGCAAGACATCGCCTACGCCCTGGCGGCGACGGAGGTGCGGATACTCGCGCCTATTCCTGGCAAGAGCGCCGTTGGTGTGGAGGTCCCGAATACCCGTCCGGCGATGGTAACCCTGGGCGACGTCTTCAGGGAGTATCCAAACGCCAACGACTGGAGCCTGCCCGTCGGCCTTGGCAAAGACATCTCGGGCCGGGCGGTCTTCCTCGACCTCGCCGAGATGCCCCACCTTCTCGTCGCGGGGACTACCGGGAGCGGCAAGAGCGTCATGCTAAACGGCCTCCTTACCTCGCTCCTCCTGACAACGGACCCCCGGCAAGTCAAGTTGATCCTTATCGACCCCAAAAGGGTCGAGCTCGCGCCGTTCGCCCGGGTCCCTCACCTCATAACCCCTGTCGTAACCGACGTGAAAAAGGCCGCAAACGCTCTCAGCTGGGCGGTCGCAGAGATGGAGCGTCGCTACGAGGTCCTCGAGAGGATGGGAGTGCGTAGCCTGGAGGGCTACAACGACCGAGCCGAGAGGCAGATGCCCTATGTGGTCGTGGTTATAGACGAGCTCGCAGACCTGATGATGACAGCGGCAGCCAAGGTCGAGGACGCGGTCATACGGCTCGCCCAGAAGGCGCGGGCGGTAGGGATTCACCTCGTGGTTGCGACGCAGCGGCCGAGCGTGGACGTTATTACCGGTATGATCAAGGCGAACATCCCGAGCCGCATCGCCTTCGCCGTATCCAGCCAGATCGACTCCCGCGTGATCTTGGACGCGGCGGGAGCGGAGGCCCTCCTCGGCCAGGGGGACATGCTCTACAAACCCGTCTCGGCCTCGCGCCCGTCCCGCGTGCAGGGCGCCTTCATCTCCGAGGCTGAGGTGGACCGCGTCGTCTCCGCCTGTTGCCAGACCGTTGAGGCCCGCTATATCGAGGAGGTGACGGAGCCAAAACCCGATAAAGGGAAGACGGATGAGCCGGAGGATGATCTCTTGCCCGAGGCGGCAAGCTTCGTAGTCGCCACCCAGCAGGCTTCTGTGAGCGCTGTGCAGCGCCGCTTCAGGGTCGGCTACTCTCGTGCGGGACGTATCATAGACGCTCTCGAACGCAAGGGCATCGTCGGTCCCTACGAGGGGTCCAAGAGCCGCTCGGTAGTAGCCACAGAGCTCGACCTCACCAATATTTTCGACGATGGGGAAGACGCCTCCTCCCCCTCGGATAAAGGAGAAAACGCCCGTTTCCCGACACGCGAGTAGAGGCTCTAAAACGGGTACGAGTCTATATCGCCGATTGCAAGCTTTATGGTACCCTCAGCTCTATGGAAGGTGGTGAGCGGGACAATCTTGAGCAAGGCGAGAGGCAGATCGGCCCTCTACTAGAGAAGAAGCGTATGGAGAAAGGTCTCTCCCTAAAAGACGTGGAGCAGGCTACAAAGATTCGGACACGCTACCTGCAGGGGCTCGAGCGCGAAGATTTCTCAATGCTCCCGGATCACATCTACACGCGAGGCTTTTTAAAGACGTACGCGAACTTCCTCGGTCTCGACGGCGAGAAGCTCTCGCGCGAGCTCAAAGAGCGTCGCTCTCCACGTCGCGAGCGTCAGTTCAACTACGAGGAGCCCCCGGCGAACCGCTTTGAGCGTCCCTTCATGTCGTCGCTGGGCAGGATCGGTGCTGAGCCTCGGCGGATCTCGGGCGCCACTATCTTCACCTTTGCTCTCGCCTTACTCTTGCTCACCGCCGTCGTAGGAGCCCTCTACTACGTAGGCACCCGATCTCAGCCCTCGGAGAATACTGAAAACCAGTCGGAAGGCCCGGCTTCAGCCCAGGATGAAGAGGCGGCAGACGAGCCCGCCGAAGAAGAGCCTGCAGTCGCCGCAGAGACGGTCCAGCCTGCCACACAGAGTGTAAACGAGTCGACTACCGCTTCAAGGAATACCGTGCAGATTACAGTAGCCGTGCAAGGGCGCCCGGCGGGACTTACCGTTACGGCGGACGGGTCGGTTGTCCTTGATCAGTTCGCCCAGCCCGGTTTCTACCAGGCGTTTGAGGCTCAAAGAGTATTGAGCGTTTCGACCTCCAATGCAGGCTCCGTGGAGGTAGAGCTCGATGGTCAGAATATGGGTCGCCTCGGTAACTTCGGGCAGCCCGTAACCCGCGAGTTCCCGGTAGACCCCTGAGTCTGAGAGCAGCATACCCTCTCTACCTTTTGCTTATTGGGAGGCTTGGTCGCCTACAGTATAATTCGCCCGTACCAAAAGGATCACCGAAACTTATATTTGGAGGATGTGTTGGATAAGACAAAGGCTATCGGCGCCGCCGTCTCACAGATAGAGCGGCAGTTTGGCAAGGGTTCGATCATGCGCATGGGCGATGAGCCGACCAAAAAGGTCGCCTCGATCTCGACCGGCGCCCTCGCGCTTGACCTGGCGCTCGGCGTCGGCGGCGTCCCTAAGGGGCGCATTATCGAGATATTCGGTCCCGAATCCAGCGGGAAGACTACTCTCTCCCTTCACATAATCGCCGAGGCCCAGAAGGCCGGCGGTCTCGCCGCGTTCATCGACGCCGAACACGCCCTCGATCCAACCTACGCCGAAGCCATCGGCGTCGACCTCGAAAACCTCTATTTCTCCCAGCCTGACAATGGCGAACAAGCCCTGGAGATCGCCGATACCCTGATTCGTTCCGGCGCCCTCGACCTCGTCGTCGTTGACTCTGTCGCCGCCCTTGTGCCTAGAGCTGAGATCGAGGGTGAAATGGGCGATTCGCACGTTGGACTTCAAGCTCGACTTATGAGTCAGGCTTTGCGTAAGCTCTCAGGCTCGCTCTCCCGTTCGGGAACTACGGCGATCTTTATCAACCAGCTGCGGGAGAAGATCGGGGTGATGTTCGGCTCGCCCGAGACGACGCCAGGTGGTCGGGCGCTGAAGTTCTATTCTAGCGTTCGGCTTGATATCAGGCGTATCGGCGCCTTGAAGGCCGGCAACGATACGGTCGGCAACCAGACGCGTGTCAAGGTTGTCAAGAACAAGGTAGCGCCGCCGTTCAAGGTGGTCGAGTTCGACGTTATGTATGGTGAGGGTATCTCCAGGGAGGGGAGCTTATTAGATATAGGCATCGAGCATGGCGTGGTGCAGAAATCCGGCGCGTGGTTCGCTTACGGCGACGAGAGGCTAGGGCAGGGCCGCGAGAACGCCAAGCAGTTCCTCAAGGAGAACGACGACGTGCGCGGACGTATCCTCGCTGAGATCTACAAGAAGCTCGGCTTCGACCAGCCGGCTGGCTCGACGGACGCTCTGGTGCGCGACGGCGCCGAGGAGCCGGCGGATAGCAGCCTGACCTAAAGGGTATTTGGAGTAGAGGCAGGATGCTGGAGGTAACCGGTGTCGTGGAACGCCGTGGTAGGGCGAAAGTCTTTGTCGACGGCGAGTTCTGGGCTGAACTTGATTTAGCCGTCGTGTTCGAGCGCGGCCTCCGCGAGGGCACTATGCTCTCGTCTGAGGAGCTCGCGGAGGCAAGGGTGGCGGGGGAGAGGCCCCTGGCGATGAGCCGGGCGCTCAATACACTGGGGTACCGGCCGCGCGCCGTGGGGGAGTTGCGCGAGAGGCTCGGGCGCGCAGGGTATGCGGCGGAGACCGTAGATGCGGTTGTGAGGCGTCTGGAGGAGCTCGGTTACCTCGACGACGAAGAATTCGCCCGGGAGACAGCTCGCGGGAAGGCGCGAAAGTACGGTCCGCGTCGCATTGTCGAGGAGCTATGTCGGAGCGGTGTGGCCGAGGAGGTAGCGCGCGGGGCGGTAGAGGAGGAGTTTGAGGAGCGCTCCGAATACGGGCTCGCTCTCGAAGCTGCTCGTCGGCGGTATAATACTGGAGGAGGCTCGGATGCTATAGCGCGCCGGGTCTACGGTTTCTTGGTGCGAAGGGGCTACTCGGCTGAAATATGCGCCGAGGTTGCACGCTTGTACCGCCTGGAGACCGGAGGGTAAAGACCGGAGATACCGCGACCGCCGCCACGGCGACGGGGTCACAGGACCCGGTCGCCGTGGCGGGCGGCTTTTGGAGGAAAATTTGTATGAACGTTCTGCTGCTGGTCCTGGGGCTGGCCGGCGGTCTCGTGCTAGGCGCGGCCGCGGGTTACTTGTACTACCGATCAAAGGTGGCCGCGCGCCAGGCTGAGGCTCGGGCCGACGCTAGGTCCATTGTCGAGGATGCTGAACGCGCCGCCGCGACCTCACGTCGCGAGGCTGAGCTGGAGGCCAAGGAGGCGGCGCTCAGAATAAAGGACGAGGCCGAATCTGAGATACGCTCCCGCCGGGCCGAGCTCGCTCGCGTGGAGGAGCGTCTTGAGAACCGTGACGCCTCCCTTGATCGGCGCGACTCCGAACTCGACCGGGAGCGCCGCGAGCTGGGGCGCCAAGAGGAGAAGATACGCGAACGCCTCGCCGAGTTAGAGGTTCGCGAGGTCGAGCAACTCAAGGTATTAGAGGAGGTTGCAGGTCTGACCCGTGTAGAAGCCGAACGACGGCTGTTCGCTGAGCTCGAGGTTGAGCTTGAAGACAGGCTCGGGCGGATGGTGCGCGACAAGACTATAGAGGCGGAGGAGAGGGCGGACGTCGAAGCTAGGCGCATCACGGCTACGACCATGGAACGGCTCTCCTCGGACGTTACCGCTGAGTCCACTGTAAAAGCGGTGGCGTTACCTTCGGACGACATGAAGGGGCGGGTCATCGGACGTGAGGGGAGGAATATTCGTGCCTTCGAGGCTGCTACCGGTGTGGATGTGATTATTGACGATACCCCCGAGACCGTCGTTATCTCCAGCTTCGATCCGGTGCGCCGTGAGATCGGGCGCGTCTCCATGGAGCGTCTGGTGCAGGATGGGCGCATTCATCCTGGACGCATCGAGCAGCTCGTCTCAAAAGCTAAGAAGGATGTCGAAAAGGAGATGAAGGCCGCCGGTCGTCAGGCTCTCTACGACGCCAAGATCTCTGGCGGCATGCACAACGACCTCCTCAGGCTCCTCGGTGCCTTGAGGTACCGCACTTCCTACGGCCAGAACGTTCTCGCACACTCGGTCGAGGTCGCAAACCTCTGCGGTATGATGGCCGCCGAGCTAGGCGCGAACGTGAAGCTGGCGCGCCGCGCCGCCCTTTTACACGACGTCGGAAAGGCGATAGACCACGAGATCGAAGGTACCCACGCCCTCATCGGGGGGCGGTTCGCCAAGAAGTGCGGCGAGTCTGACGAGGTGGTGCGGGCAGTAAGCGCCCACCACCACGAGATCGAGATGGAGAGCGTCGAGGACGTGCTTGTCGCAACCGCCGACGCGGTCTCGGCTGCCCGCCCCGGTGCGAGGCGCGAGACTACAGAGACCTACATTGAACGTTTGCGCTCTCTGGAGGACATCGCCCTCGGTCACAGAGGAGTCGATAAGGCCTACGCGATACAAGCCGGGCGAGAGATCCGGGTGATGGTACAGCCCTCTGAGGTCGACGATCGTATTGCCGCCAAACTAGCCTTCGATATCTCTAAACAGATTGAGAATGACCTCGAGTACCCCGGCCAGATTAAGGTGACCGTGATCCGCGAGAGCCGCGTCACCGAGGTCGCTCGCTAGAAAGGCGACTTCTTGGAGGGTCCGTATCGCGACTTAGGCGCCGGCTTCGCCCGCCTTGCTGGCATCGAAGGCGCCCGGCGCAGCCCTCTTCACCTCCGCTCCGTCGAGGACGCGCTCTACGAGCTCTTGCGCAACTCCCGCGACGCAGGCGCGAACACCATCTATGTAGCCTCCTCCCTAAAGGCCCGCCGCTACCGTCATCTCGTTGTAGTAGATGACGGCCCCGGTATACCCGATTCGCACAGACACCTCGTCTTCGAACCGGGTGTTACCACCCGCCACCTCGACCCCGTACACGACGCGGCTGTTCCTCATGGAGCCGGCCTCTCGCTCTACCACATAAAGAACACTGCTCTCGTGGCCGAAGTACTCTCCGCCTCCTCGCCGACCGCCATCAAAGCCGTCTTCGATGTCTACGCCCTCCCCGAAAAAAGCCTTCAATCCGGCACCCGTTCCTCTAAGACTAACCTACTCGCTACCCTCACAGCCTTCGCAGCCCGAGAGAAAACCCGCAGCTTCTATCACGGTTCGCCAGCCACCATCCTCGCTCGC
>DASQMR010000041.1:0-16683 GCA_035645375.1 Rubrobacteraceae bacterium | reverse complement strand
GCCCTCAGGGGTAGACAATAAAGTCTTTGCTCGCTTTACCAAACACAGCCTATGTAGAGTAGGTAACTAGACCGCAATCCTGGAGAGGCGGTAGAAGGGAATGCGAATGGGGCAAAGACGTAATTTCTCTATGGAGGGAATAGTGGAAGTTGGCCCCTAGGCTGGCTTCTTTGTGTTCCTAGATGGAGAGCAGATCGGGAAGCTATTCTCGCAACGCTTGGGAGTAGAGACGAAGTCACTATCGGCAGCTGGCGTTGTAGCCGAGCGGGAGAGCCGTAAGCGCGAGAAAAGAGCCGATGGCTGACGGACTCGATGAATAGTTCCAAGAGCCCCGTCCTTGCCGGAGACCGCTCTTATATACTGCCGCCGCTGTGAGCGATACATACACAACGCGGACTCTTTGGGGGCGCGGTAGCGAGTCGAGGCGGGCCAGCAGGCTCGCGGTATGGTCGTGGGTACTCTACGATTTCTCAAACACGATCTTCTCGATCAGCATCCTCAGCTACTTCTTCCCGCTGTGGCTCGGGGACGAGCTCGGGGCGGGGGCTGATACGGTCAACTACCTGGTGGCCCTCTCGGCGTTGCTGGTCGTGCTGACGGCGCCGGTTCTGGGGAGCATTGCGGACCTTCGCCAGAGGCGGCTGCCTTACCTAGTAGTTCTCACCGTGCTCGCGGTGCTCCTCACGGCGGGGCTTGGTTTTTCGGGCGGCACGCTCGTCGTTGTTGCGGCGCTCTTCGTGGCGGCGGACCTCTGCTATCAGTCGGCTCTCTTGTTCTACAATGCTCTGCTTCCCGTTGTCTCGACCGGGCGCGGGGCGGGGCGCATCAGCGGCTACGGGACCGCTGCTGGCTATGCGGGGACTATCCTCGCTCTCGTCGTTCTGACGTTCTTCGTCTCCGAGCAGACGCTCCTCGGCACGACCTTTGGGGGCCCTGAGGCTGCCAGGTCTCTACTCGGGCCTCTTGGCGGTTGGATCAGCACTTCCGGAGAGCTGAATTCGAACGCGTTTATCCCGACCGCCTTCCTCTATCTGCTCTTCAGCCTGCCCGCCTTTCTCTTCGTCCCGGATAGAGCTATCAGAGAACCACAGCCGGTGCGCCTCGCAACCGCCTACAAAAGCCTCTTTACGGCGGTGAAGAACATGCGGGCATATGCGGGGCTGGGAGCCTTTATGTTATCGACGCTCCTTTATACAGACGCGGCGAACACGGCGATCGCGAACATGGCACTCTACGGTCGTCAGGTCTTCGCGATGGAGCAGGCTCAAATCCAATCGCTCCTCCTTTTTTCGGCTGTCTTTGCCGGGGTGGGCTCGGTAGGCTTTGGCTTCGCCTCGGACAGGCTCGGTCCTAAAAAGACTCTAGTGATGGTACTCGTACTCTGGCTCTTCTCTATCGCTCTCTCCGCTCTGGCGGTTGCGCCCTGGATGCTCCTGTTGGCGGGACCGCTCGTCGGAACGGCGCTAGGCGGGACCTGGACCGTCAGCCGTACCATGCTCCTAGCACTCTCGCCGCCAGAGAGGGTGGGCGAGTTCTTCGGCGTCTACGCTCTAGCCGGGAAGCTCTCGGCCGTCGCCGGGCCGGCCCTAACCGCCCTTATATTAAGCGGGTTGGAGGGCTACGGTACGGTTAGCTACCGAGTTGCCATAGGCTCCCTTGCCCTGATTCTGGTTGTAGCTCTCTTCTTGCTCCTGCGCGTCCCAGACGCCCGCTACGAGGAGAGCGTAAACGAGTTCTCCCCGGCAGAGAATAGAGAGGAGCCCACCGCATAAGAACCATCGCGCTACAAGGGCGTATCGTCACGGACTACGAGGTCTGGTCCGAGGGCACGGTCCTCCTCAAAGGGAGTCGCGTAAAGGACGTGAGCCGCGAACCTCTCGCGGCCGACGAGGTCTGTGAATACGAAGGCTGCTTCCTGTGCCCGGGCTTCGTGGACTTGCAGGTGAACGGTTCGTTCGGGGTAGACGTCGTCACGGAGCCGGGACGCGTACCGGAGCTGTCGAGGAGGCTCATGGTAGCCGGTGTTACGAGTTATCTGCCCACCCTGATCTCTGTCCCGCGAGGCCTCTACCATGAGACGCTCCCGAAGCTCGCTGATCTGACACGCGAGGGCAGCCCTGACGGCGCCGAGGTTCTGGGCGTCCATCTTGAGGGTCCGTTTATAAGCCCGAACCGCAGAGGCGCGCACCCGACGGCCCACGTTGTCCCGCCCGACCCGGGCCTCCTCGATGAGCTCCTGGACCTCGGACCGGTACGAATGCTCACCCTGGCTCCGGAGCTGGAGGGTGCATCGGAGCTTGTGAAGTCGGCCGGCAGACGCGGGGTCGCCGTCTCCGCCGGCCACTCAGATGCTACCTTCGACCTTGCCCGAGCATCCTTCGAAGAGGTAGCGTGCGTCACCCACCTCTTCAACGCCATGAGCCCGTTGCACCACCGGGAGCCGGGAATTCCAGGAGCGGCCTTCGCGCACCAGCGTGTGGCATGCAGCATTATCGCCGACGGTCTTCACGTACATCCCGGGATCGTTGCCCTTGCCTTCCGCGCTTTGGGTCCCGATCGCCTCTACCTCACGACCGACTCAATCGCCGCCGCCGGCACGGAACCAGGAGAGTACACTCTAGCTACCAGTAGGATTTACCTCGACGATAGTGGCGTCCCGACCCTGGAGGACGGGACGATCGCCGGCAGCGTCCTCGCCATGGATAAGGCGCTCAAGAACATCCTCGCCTTCACCGGCTGCACGTTACCCGAGGCTATACGCATGGCGGCCGCCACCCCCGCACGGCTCGTCGGCGAGGGAGAGCGTAAGGGCCGTCTCGCCCCCGGCTACGATGCCGACATCACGATCTTACGTCCCGACCTCTCCGTCGAAGCCGTGTACAAAAGCGGCTCTCGCGTCTACCCCGCCGGCGATTGAGGTACTCTCCTACGCGGGACGCGTCCCTTCCGGCGCGCGAACCACGAACACCGGACAGTGGGCATAGCGGACAACGTTTTCTGAGACGCTACCCAGGACTGCCCGTCTCAGAGCGCTCTGGCCTCGGCTACCGATCACCACGACCCCTACGCCGAGATCCTCGCTGAGGTCTATGATCTGCTCTGCCGGACGGCCGAGCCTCAGGTGGGTTTCGGCGACTACGCCGCCTGCGGCTCGGATGCTCTCCGCTTGCCCTTCGAGCAACCGCTCGGCGTTGCGCCGAAGCTCGGTCGGCTCCTCCTCGGTGTAGGCGAAGTACGTCGGCACAAACTCGCCGACATGAACGAGGTGCAGGTCAGACCCCGTCTTCTCACAGAGCTCTATAGCCCGCCTCGCGGCGAGCGTCGCATCCGGGGAGCCGTCGGTGGCGAGCAGCACCCGCGTCGGAAAGAAGGCCATGCTATCTAACCTCCCTGTTATTGGCCTCTTCGTCTCTCTGCGTACGGCCGAGACGGCTATGGCTCCTGCTATAGGCGAAGTAGACCAGGATCCCAAGACCCATCCAGACCACGAAGCGGATCCAGGTACCCACCGGCAGGCTCACCATCAGGTAGAGGCAGGCCAGGACGGCGAGGATCGGGACTATCGGGACCAGCGGCGTACGGAAGGCGCGCCTGAGGTCGGGCTGCGTTCGCCTTAGGACGATGACGCCTATCGAGACCAGTACGAAGGCGAAGAGCGTACCGATGTTCACCAGTTCCGCGAGCCTGGAAAGGTCGATAAAGGCCGCCATGATCGCAACGACCAAGCCGGTAAGGATGGTAATGCGATACGGGGTGCGGAAGCGCGGGTGGGACCGGGCGAAGTAGCGCGGCAGGAGGTTGTCCCGACTCATCGCGAAGGCGACCCGGCTCTGGCCGAGCATCAGGATCATGATTACCGAGGTCAGGCCCATGATAGCGCCGATGGAGACCAGACCCGCCGCCCAACTCAGGCCGATGTCCTGGAACACCGACGCCATCGGGGCCTCGGGGTCCAGCTCGTTGTACGGCACGATCCCGGTCATAATCTGCGAGACCAGGATATAAAGTACCGTGCAGATCGCGAGGGACCCGAGGATGCCGATGGGTAGGTCCCGCTGCGGGTTGCGCGTCTCCTCGGCGGCGGTGGCGACGGTGTCGAAGCCGATGTACGCGAAGAAGACGACGGCGGCCGCCGTAACGATCCCGGAGAACCCGAACGCCGAGGGCTCGATCCCGGCGATGTACTGCAGGAGGGAAGGCTCGTTCGTACCCGCGGCGTTCGCCCCGGCTCCCGGTACCGACGACGGGACGAACGGCGACCAGTTTGCCGTGTTCACGAAGAAGATCCCGAACACGATAAAGAACAGCACGACGGCGAGCTTGACCGCCGTGACCGTGAAGTTGAAAGCGGAGCTAAGGCGGATGCCAAGGACCAGAATTACGGTGAGGATCAGAGCTATGCCTGCGGCCGGCAGGTTCACGACCTCGCCGGTAATCGCCGGCGGAAGGCTTATGCCAAAAAAGCTCTCCAAGATCCGGTTGAAGTACTGCGACCAGCCGACGGAGACCGTCGCCGCGCCAACGGTGAATTCGAGGATCAGATCCCAACCGATGATCCAGGCTATGAATTCGCCTATCGAGGCGTAGGAGAAGGTGTAAGCGCTGCCGGCTACCGGGACGGTACTCGCGAACTCAGCGTAGCAGAGTGCCGCAAGCCCGCAGGCGATCCCCGAGAAGACGAACGAGAGGGAGATGGCCGGCCCGGCGAAGTTCGCCGCCGCTACCCCGGTAAGGACGAAGATGCCCGTGCCGATTATCACGCCGATGCCGAAGACGATGAGGTCTAGCGGGCCGAGAGCTTTGCGTAGCTCGAACTCCGGCTCTTCGGTATCCCTGATGGATTGCTCTATGGACTTGGTGCGCATTATCCCCATATGGTTCTCCTTCTAAGCGCTTGCCGCGACTACTGTGGCGCTGACCTTCTCCCTCTACCCCGCGTCCTTCGATGCACTGGCATTCTATGGCAAAGCTCTACTACCCGCCAGCGCTCTCGTTCGCCTTTCGTAACGCCGGGAATGGCAACGCCAAACGCAGAGATAGCGTGAGAGCGAAGGCGCCACGAAACTCAATCGGACCAGCCCCGCACGCTGGCGGAAGCTACTCTGCGTCGTAGCTAAGACACGAGCGCGTTCTCTTCGCACATGTTGAGCGGTGAGACGTGAAGAGGATGCGACGCTGACAGCATGCTGGCCTCGACCTCGTACCGCGCGAGATCAGCGACGCTGGGTGTCGGCGGCTTCGCTAAGGAGGTCGAGGGCTGAACCCGCGACCTCTTCGACCTGCACGTCTGCGACTACCGAGGCGCTATGCTCACAGCCGTTCCCGTCGAAGAAGCTCGCGCCGCAGACCGGGCAGTCCGGGCGCCAGGAGAGGGCCGGACGATGTCGGGTGCGCGTCGGGGGACCGGCGTTTATGAGGTTTGGACCCCAGTAAATTCCCACCGTTGCCGCCCCTACCGCCCCCGCCAGGTGTAACGGTCCGGAATCGTTCGAGACGACGACTCCACACCGGCTGAGAAGCCCGGCCAGCCCTCCTAGGGAGAGCCGCCCGCAGAGGTTGAGAGCTTCGTTACTCATCCCGTCAACTACTTCGGAGATTAGAGACCGGTCCTCCTCGATCCCGACCACGGCGACGCGAACGCCTTTTCCGGCCAGGGTGTCTCCTACACCGGAGAACTTACCGGCGGGCCACCGGCGTCGTTCGTCGCCCGCCCTCGGATGCAGCGCGACGATTGGGACGCCGTCCTCCTGAATCGCGTCGTTAGCTTCAGCAAGGTCCTCCTCCATGACCGGGAGACGGGGCTCAGGGTCCGTTGTGCGGGCACCGACCAGGCTCACTACCTCCAGGTGTCTCAGGTACTCCGACTGGTAGTAGACGTAAGGTACGGTGCGGTCGAGAGGCGGGGCGTCGGGCGCCCGCGTGCCCGCAGTGAGGCGCGCGCCGAGCCTTCTGACGAAGGGATTGGAGTATCCGCCGCCGCCGTGCATCTGGAGCGCTAGGTCAAAGCACTCCTCCCTCATCTGCGCAAAGAAACGCTTTAGCTCCTCCTCGTCCTCGTCAACGCCAGTGTCGGGACCGTTAACGCCTGTGGAGGGAGGGACGGGGATCGCGCGTGCGACCGGCTCTCGTCCGCCCGAGAAGAGCCTAATCTGGAGAGGGCCGCCGAGCAGCGTGATATCCGACTCCGGGTAGGTCTCCTTGAGCGCCCACAGCGCGGGCAGCGTAAAGATCGCGTCGCCGAGCCCACCGGCCCGCAAGACGGCGATCTTGCGTACGTCCTCTAACTTTTCAGGGAAGGGAGGCGAGGGCATGGTGGATGACCTTTATAGTGGTGACCTCGTCGAGCAGCTCGGGGCCGTAGCCGAAGCCGAGCCCGCTCGCCTTCCTCGGCTCAGCCGCTCCGCCAGGGGCGCCGCCGAAGACCGCGTTGATCTTAACCGTACCGACCGAGAGCTCGCGCGAGGCCCGGACCGCGCGCCCATGATCCAGCGTGAGCACGGTCGCTGCAAGTCCGTAGACGGTCTCGTTAGCCTTCTCCAGAGCCTCGTCGAAAGACGAGACGACCTCGACGGCGGCGACCGGTCCGAACGTTTCTTCGTCCACTACCGTCATCCCCGATCTCACGCCCTTTAGCACCGTCGGCGGGTAGAAGAAGCCCGGACCGTCCGGCACCTCGCCGCCGCATAGCAACTCCGCTCCTGCCTCAACCGCCTGCCTAACGTGGCGGTGTACGAGCATGCGCTGGCCTTCGTCGACGAGCGGACCCATCTCGGTTTCGGGGTCTGCGCCGTCCCCAACGCGGAGTGATTCGGCGCGGGTCTTTAACTCTTGAAGGAACTCATCTACTATAGCTTCATGGACGTAGATGCGCTCGACAGAGGTGCAGATCTGTCCGGTATTGGCGAACGAGCCGGTGGCGGCCTCACCCGCCGCCCAAGCGGGATCTACGCCTTCGTCCACGATCATCGGGTCTTGCCGCCCAGCTCGACGACGGCCTTCTTGAGCTGCTGTCCGGCCGTCTCCAAGATTTCCCGCCCCGCCGGCACGGACCCCGTAAAGAGCACTAAGTCCACGTCCTTGTGAGCTACTAGCGGTCTACCCGCCCGCTCGTCTCCAAGCAAGAGGTTCAGAACGCCATCGGGCAGCCCGTCGAACATCGCGGCGAGCCACACCGCCGAGAGCGGAGTCTTCTCGGAGGGCTTGTAGACAACAGTGTTCCCCGACACGAGTGCCGCCCCGAGGTACCCGCACGCGATAGCTATTGGGTCGTTCCACGGTACGATTACCGCTGCCACACCGTAGGGCTCGTGGATCATCGCGTCAGAGGCCGTGTGGCCGCCGTTTAGGCTCTTACCCCGGTGCAGCGGTCCGAGTTCGGCGCACTGCTCCAGCGTCCCGATCCCGGCCTCCACCCCTCCCAGGGCGTCGTCCAAGGGTTTGCCGTTCTCCAGGGTGATCAGCTGGGCTAGATCCTCTGCCCGCTCCCGCATCTTCCGCGCGGCTTCCTTTACGAGCCCGGCCCTTTCTTCGGCCGGCGTCTTCGCCCAGTCGATCTTCGCCCCATATGCAGCGGCGACCGCAACGCTGGCGTCCTCGGTGGTGCCGGCTGGGATCAGCCCGATCTGCTTACCCGTCGCCGGGTTCAGGACTTCTATTCCATCTTCGCCCGTCGAGGGTATCTTCTCGCCCCCGATCAGGTGCGAAGTAGTTTCTCTAGTCTGCATCTCAACGTCTCCTTTTTAAAGTAGATAGTGGCTGAGGCACCAATGCTCAGTCACCTCCGGCCCTTCTTCACGGGTGGTGGGACCTCGGACGTCCAGTACGGAGACGGCAAGGGCTGTTGGTCTCTCGCTATTGGAGAGCCGGTCGGCATAGGAGGTCAGGGTCTTCTTGCTCAACCAGCCCTTCGGGAACATGGGGACCACGAACTCGAAGAGGCGTCTGCTTCCCCCCGAGCGGGATGGAGGCGGCGCGGTAGTATTCGGTTTTCGGGTGGTGAGGCAGACCCCAGAAAGCGTCGGTGCCCCACAGGGCGGCCTGCGCGTGAGCGAAGGAGTCTAGTGCCGTGCCGGGTGTCACCAGGGTGGGAGAGAGTTGCAGCAGGTTGACCCGGTAGCTGCCTCCGGGCACGAACTCGCTGATGGTAGAGATAGGGGCGTCCTCGATTTTGCTCAAGCCTCTCCTCAGCCCATCCGCCGCCTCTCCCGGCGAGACGTTGCGGCTCGCGCCTCCCATGCGCTCGAAGACGAAAGCGCACGTATCACACGCGCCGCCGATAAAGTATGCCTTCTCGCCGTCAAGCGTCAGGTACCGGCTCCACCCAGCATAGCCTTCGTGGGCTGGTTGCTCGAAGCTGACCACGGATCTCGAGCCGCTCGCTTTGATGCTAGTCGTGTCAAGCAAGGCGCTCATGGTTCGCGGTGCTCCTTTTTCTCGTCCATCTCCAGGGCTATAAAGCGGGAGATCATAGTTCGGTAAACCTCCTCGGCTACTCCCGGCTCCGCGCCGTAGTCGTCTGCGAGCATCTTAACCTTTTGGATGACCGCCTCGACTCGCCTCGGAGCCTCTACGTCTCCTCGCGTCTTCTTGAATCGGGCAGCCTGTCGGACGTGACCTTCGCGCATGGCGAGAAGCCTTACTATCTCCCGGTCTATCGAATCTATGCTCTCACGCACCTCGTCGAGGCTCCCGGGCCGATCTTGTTCGCCGTCCTGCCGATCCAGCGCGGCGAGTAACGACGCGTTGTGCTCCCCGACCCCAGGCACAGGTGCCATTACCGGCTCGACCCCCTGGAAGGTCACCGGAGGCAGGAGAGCCCGCAACCACCCTACCGGTGAGCCGATCTCGCGCCAGCGGCTCCGCGCTTCTAGCTGAGGATGCTCCAGAAATTCCCTTACGCTGCGCATTCTCGCGTTGGCTACACCTGCCCCTTCCAGTCTCTCCATAGCCTCCTCTGCTGAGAGGTTTGAGAAGACTTCCTCTATCCGCGCGTGGAGCGCGGCGCGGTTCTCTACTCTCTTTGAGTTCGTGCTGAAGCGTTCGTCTTTCGCCATCTCCTCCTGCCCGAGCGCCTCCTCACAGAACTTTCTCCACTCTCGCTCGTTCTGGATGCCAAGGAAGATGGTCTGCCCGTCGTCGCACGAGAATGGGCCGTAGGGGGCTATGGCCGAGTGGCTCGCCCCGCTCCTCTTCGGCTCCTCGCCGCCGTAGCCGGCGAAGTAGGCTGGAAAGCCCATCCACTCGCCTAACGCCTCCAGCATCGAGACTTCGAGCGTGGCGCCTTCGCCGGTATTCTTTCGCCTGTACAGCGCCAAGAGAATGCCAGAGTAGGCGTACATCCCTGCCGCTATGTCGGCTACTGAGATGCCGACCTTCGAGGGAGTCTCTTCGGTGCCGGTGATAGAGACCAGCCCCGCCTCGCATTGCACCAGCAAGTCGTAGGCTTTCTTGTTGGTGTACGGGCCGCCCTCCCCATAGCCCGAGACGCTGCAATGGATCAGGCGGGGGTGTTCCCCCCGGAGCTGTTCCGCTCCGAAGCCTAGCCGCTCGGCGGCGCCCGGTGCCAGGTTTTGTATAAAGACGTCGGCCTGGGCCACGAGGCGATGTAGCGTCTCCTTTGCCTCGGCTTGCTTCAGATCGAGGGCGAGGGACTCCTTGGAGCGGTTCAGCCAGACGAAGTGGCTGGCCATACCGTTGACGGTCTCATCGTAGGAGCGGGCGAAGTCTCCTGTCTCGGTTCGTTCGACCTTTATGACCCTCGCCCCCAAGTCGGCGAGCTGCCGCGTGGCGAACGGCGCGGCTACCGCCTGCTCCAAAGCGACTACCGTTGTCCCTTTAAGAGGTAACTCTCCCACCACGGCTCTTAAGAGACCAGCTCGGGTTCGCCGCCAACAGCTTCGGCAAGTTCACCGGGGAAGCTTGAGCAAACCTTTCGGACCGCTTCTCTGAGCCCCTCGCGTGCCTTTTCCAAGAGTGCTCTCCTCCCGATCTTCAACCCCTCTAGTATAGAAGATGTCCCAACAAACCACCGGGCCTACGTCCGCGCCTGCTCCGCTAGCGGCTCATCGGGGATTAATGTATCTTCGCCGCAAGGTGGCCGAGGAACGCGTCATCTGCTTGGGAAAGGGGTGAGATGGAGAGAGCAAGCACGGAGGGGGCGCCAGCGGCGGTCTACAGACGCTACCTTGAAGGGGGAGAGCTCGGCTTTCAGCGATGCCAGGGCTGCGGGGAGGCGGTCTTCTATCCGCGGGTGATCTGCCCGGCCTGCGGTAGCGATGCTCTGGTCTGGGAGACGAGCGGGGGAAGGGGTACGGTCTACTCGACAACCGCCGTCCACCAGCGGAGCGGCGAGCCCTACAACGTTGTCCTCGTAGATCTCGACGAGGGCTTCAGGATGATGAGCCGCGTCGAGGGGATAGACGCCGAAGGGGTAGCGATAGGCCAGCGCGTGACTTTAGCGGTGCGCGAGGAGAAAGATGGACCTGTAGTGGTCTTTCTGCTTGAAGAAGAGACGTCGTGAGCTTGCGGGGCGGGGCGGCCATAGTCGGGGTGGCCGAGTCCGATCTTGGGGAGGTCGGACCCGAGTATACGCCGCTAGATTTGATAGGACAGGCAACCCTCCGCGCCCTTGAAGATGCGAGCCTGAAGAAAGAGGATGTAGACGGCCTCTTCTCCGCCTCTGCCTACTACCAAATGCCGACCCTCTCGGTCGGCGAGTACCTCGGCATCCGCCCTCGATACTCTGACGCTACCAGCATGGGCGGTAGCTCTTTCGTCTCCCACCTCTTCCACGCCGCCGCCGCGATAGATGCCGGCCTCTGCGAGGTAGCTCTCATAACCTACGGCTCGACGCAGCGCTCCGGCTGGGGCCGGCTCGTCTCCGGCTCCGAGACGCTCCCGTACGAGGCCCCGTACAATGCTCGCTACCCGGTCAGCATGTACGCTCTGGCTGCCTCCCGGCACATGTACCAGTACGGCACTACCCGAGAGCAACTCGCCGAAGTAGCCGTCGCCGCCCGCGAGTGGGCGAAGCTCAACCCCAAAGCCTTTATCCGTGAAGACCTCTCGATAAAGGACGTACTAGGCTCGCGCATGGTCTCTTTCCCCTTGAGCGTACTGGATTGCTGTCTCGTTACCGACGGTGGCGGGGCGGTTGTCGTCATGAGCCCGGAGAGGGCCGAGACGCTCTCGAAACCGCCGGTCTATCTGCTCGGCGCGGGGGAGGCGCACTGGCACCGCAACATCTCCCAGATGCCAGACCTCACCGTAACCGCCGCCGCCGAATCCGGCCCGCGCGCCTACCGGATGGCAGGCATAGGACCGGGGGACTTGGACGTGGCGTTGCTCTACGACGCCTTTACGATCAACACCGTACTGTTTTTGGAGGATCTTGGGTTCTGTCGGAAGGGAGAGGGAGGGGCGTTCGTCGAGGGTGGACGCATCGCGCCGGGCGGGGGGCTCGCGGTCAACACCAGCGGCGGCGGGCTCTCCTATAACCATCCTGGTATGTATGGGCTGCTCCTGATCGTGGAGGCCGTACGCCAGCTGCGTGGAGAGTGCGGCGAGCGGCAGATAGACGCCGAGGTCGCCCTCGTCCACGGCAACGGCGGCGTCCTCTCCAGCCAGGTCACCGCGATCCTGGGTTCGGAGTCCGCCCTGTGATGTTACGATTTACCCTGAGATGACCGGGAAGAGGAGTTGCTCGATACGCTCTACTCGATAGCCTTTACTCGAAACGCGTAGATGTACCATACTTCACACACTTCCAGACGCGGGCCTTTGAGAAGCCGTCTGCTCTTCTTTGCTAAGGCATTAGTTACCCTAGAGTTTAGATAGTAGGTTAGGGAGCTCCTTCTGCATGTTTACAGCAAGGGGGCCCCGCCAGGCTGCCAGTCGGTGTAAGCGCGTGCTCTCGTCCGCAGAGCGCGGCAAGTAGAATAAGTGATCTTCACGGTAAACAACCTAAGGTATAGAGGAGCGTTGAATGAAACCTGATTACATGGCCCGCTTATACGCTGAGGCTGCAAAGAATCTCTCTAAGGGCTGGCTCGATGCAGGCTCCGCCGTATTCTCCGCTAACCGACGTTTCGCGGATGCCGCCCGGTCGTGGGGCGACGAGACGCGGGCGGCGGAAGAGGTGCTGTTCCGGGCCGCGCGGCGCTCCGGCGAGGAGGCGAGTGAGGTCTTCGGCGTCGCGAACGGGGCGAGGGATCCCGCTCTACCGGCCCGCTTCGGCGACCTGGCGCGAGCCCAAACGTTCTTGTGGTCGGCGGCCGGGCTCGCTGCGGCGGAACGTCTGGGGCGGGCGGTCACCGGCAACGAGGCGTTGCCCGGTTTAGCAGAACTCGCCGCATCCGCGCCGTCGCCGCGGGTGTTCGTGCTCGGGGTGGTGGCGACGGATCTTTGGGTCGGGTACGCGGCTTTGCGGGAGCGGGCGCGGTGGACACCCGGTCTGGTGCGCGACGAGGACTGGGAGATGCAGCACCGGCGCGGGGCCGGGCGCGTGCTCGATGCGGCGGCGGCGCTGGGCGGTACTCTTATAAAGGCCGCTCAGTTCGCCTCTTCCCGCCCGGACCTACTCCCTGCTGCCTACGTCGAGAGGCTCTCGGAGCTCCAGGATCGCGTCCCACCCCGGCCATGGACGGTTATAGAGGGGGCGGTGGCGGGTGAGCTCGGCCGTCCCCTTGCGCAGGCGTTCGAGGAGTTCGAACATGAGTCTATTGCCGCCGCCTCCATCGCCCAGGTGCACCGGGCTCGCCTCGCGGATGGCAAATGGGTCGCCGTCAAGGTGCAGTATCCGGGGATCGCAGGTCTTATCGAGGCGGACCTCGCGGCGCTCCAGGGCATCTTCGAGGGGATCTCACGCCTCGAGCCCTCCGTCAACCTGCGACCGATCCTCGACTATCTGCGCTGGACGCTCCCGATGGAGCTGAATTTCCGCCGAGAAGCCGGGGCGATAGACGATCTGAGGACCGCCCTCTCGCACCGCGACGACGTACTCATACCCGAGGTGGTCGAGGGGTTGAACACGGAGCGTCTGCTGGTCATGGAACTCGTCGACGGGATAAAAGTCTCAGACCGTCAGGGCCTCATCGACGCCGGGATAGATCCCCAACAGGTCGCCGAACTCCTTATAGACGTCTACGCCGAGCAGCTCTTCAAGCGCGGAGTCTTTCACGCCGATCCTCACCCCGGCAACTTGCTGGTGCAGCCCGGTCCTGAAGGTCCCGTTCTGGTCCTCCTGGACCACGGCCTCACCACGACCGTACCGCCGGAGCTCGTCTCGGCTATGACCGAGGCAATGGACGCCCTCTCCGAGGGAGACTTCGAGGCGCTAACCGAAGCTCTGAGAAAGGCCGGCCTCGAGGTCGGCCCGGATCTTGACCTCGAGACGCTTCTGGGCCTCGTCGGCGTGCTCTTTGGGGCTGACCGGGGCGAAGAGGATGCGGAGGAGGAGGCGGAAGACCTCGGGCAGTTCGGATTGAGCCTGGGCGCGAGCATCGGTTCTATCCCGAACGATCTGCTCCTCGTAGGGCGCGCTATCGGCCTCGTAGACGGTATCACCCGTCAACTCGCCCCCGACCTCGATACCATCGAGATCGTTGCCCGGCACGCGCGAGGCTTCTGAGTTTTCGATATACAGTCCAGTGGCCGGTGCTTCCGGTACAATGCTCCTGTGAAGTTCTCTTCGAAGCTAGGGTTGGCGCTCGCCGGGATATACCTACTGCTGGTGGCGGCGTCCGTAATTTGGACGAGCCTCTCCGCGCAGCAGAGCCCTACTGGGCTCGTCGCGTCCGGGATGTTGGCTTTCTATCTGACGTTGCCGTGGAGCCTTTTGTTCTCGTTCGTATTCGAGGTAGTAAGCCCAGGCCTAATCCAATCGTATCTCTCCCTGCTCGCGATCATCTTCGTTTCGGCGGCGATCAACGCCGTGTTCCTCTACTCTTTGGGGGCCTCGCTGGCAAGAAGGAGTGCCCGCGGCAGAGGCGGGACTTAACCCTCCACGATCTTCCGCCGCCACCTCTCGCGGCCCTCCAGGTACAAGTCCCCACCGTATAGGTCGTTGACTACAACTACGGGGAAGTCTTCAACCACGAGACGCCTCATCGCCTCCGCTCCCAGGTCCTCGTAGGCCAGGACTTCGGCCTTCTTTACGCGCCGGGCGAGGAGCGCCGCCGTCCCCTCTACAGCCCCGAAGTACACGCACCCGTGCTCCCGCATCGTCTCTCGAACCGCTTCTGAGCGTGATCCTTTCCCGACCATCCCCTTCAATCCTCGCTCTATTAGCAGCGGCGAGTACGAGTCCATCCTCGAGGCCGTTGTTGGTCCCGCCGGTCCCAGGGCGTGCCCCGGCCGCGCCGGCGCCGGCCCCGTGAAATACACCACCTGCCCCTCCGGATCGAACGGCAGCGCTTCTCCTTTGTCTATAGCCTCGGCCATCCTCGCGTGCGCCGCGTCCCGCGCCACGTAGAGGAGACCGCTGAGGCGTACCACGTCGCCCGTGCGCAGCGGCTCCACGTCCTCTTGGGTGAGCGGCGCCTCCAGGTAGATCGGTTCCCTGCTCACAGCTCTGTCGAGGCGGTGCGGTGAGAGTGGCAGTCCAGGTTCACGGCGACCGGGAAGGCGGCGATATGTGTCGGGAAGCTCTCCACGTGTACCGCCAGCGCTGTCACGGTGCCTCCGTAACCCGCCGGACCGATGCCGGTCGCGTTGATCTCCTCCAGAAGCTCTTCTTCGAGCCTCGCCAGCTCCGGGTCGGGGCTAGGCTCTCCCGAGGGACGGGTGAGCGCCTTCTTGGCGAGCTGGGCTGCCTTCTCGAACGGCCCTCCCATCCCTACCCCCACCGTCAACGGCGGGCTCGCGTTCGGACCGGCCCTTTCTATGGTCTCGACGATAAACCTCTTCATCTCCGGCAACCCCTCTGCCGGGGTGAGCATCCTCAAAGCGCTCATGTTGTCGCAGCCCGCGCCCTTGACGAGCATCGTCAGCTTCAGACCTTCCCCCGCCACAAGGTCGTAGTAGACGATGGCCGGCGTGTTGTCACCGGTGTTGGTCCGCTCGATTGGGCTCTTGACGATGCTCTTTCTGAGATAACCCTCGTCATAGCCGCGGCGGACCCCCTCGTCTATCGCCTCTGCCAGCTCTCCGCCCACGAAGCGTACCTCCGTCCCGACCTCGGCGAAGAAGACAGCGTATCCAGTGTCCTGGCAGTAGGCTATGCACTCCCGCTCGGCGACCTCCGCGTTCTCGAGCAGACGCTCTATGACCTCGCATCCCTCGGGTGACTCCTCGTCGTCCAAAGCCTGCTGAAGAGCGGCGAGATGGCTCTCCGGTAGACGGGTGTTAGCTTCGATGCACAGAGCTCGTACTGCCTCCGTTACGTCATCGATCCTCACCTCGCGCAAAGCCTACGCCTCCTTGCTGTTACGGTCGCAGTTCCCGCGAGAAGAATAGCATTGGCCCCTTCCTTACGTACTAGTATTCAGAGGTTCGCGCCAACTCCGGCCTGCAGTTTTTCGGCGTAACCGGGCCTGTACGATCAGTCGCGAACTCACCCGTGTCGACGCCCGCGGACGCGGCATGCTTCGTTCTCCCACAACCCCTTGTTGGGTTACGATTCTCCTGATATTGCTGAAGCTCAGGGAAGGAGCCGGACAGCTATAAAAGAAGGCTGACGGGGGCGGGCGCCGTCCCGACGCGTCTCAGGGGCGTGGGCCAACGCCGCCTTGCCGGAGGGCATCCTGATGACCCTCCTCGCCGCGCTGTTGCTGGTCACGGGCGTAGACGCCCTGCTGAGGGGCCCCGTTGTTGAGCAGGTGCGCCGCTTGGGGGTACCCAACCAGCTCACCGTCGGCGCGTTGGTCGGTTTCGGCTTTACGCTCGCGAGCACTGGCGGTGCCCGTGTTGCTCGTCCCGATCCTGCTGCTCTTGTGGGCGCCGGTGTTGGCAGCCCAAGCCGTCGCGCTGCCGGTGGTGGCCTTCTCCACCGCGGGCTACGTCCACTACGGTTCGGTGGATTTCGTCCTTGGTACGGTCCAGATAATCACGAACGAGAGTTTCGACTCTATGAAGAATTTTCTTGCCTTGTCGTGAACTCTATAAACGAACTGCCGAGAAGACTTCTTAGCGGCAATGCGGTGAACAAGCCCTATCCCTTGCCTCATCCGAACGGAGCTATCTAACCTTACACAGCCGCTTACCTCGACAGCTGTCTAGAGAGATGGTATCCCATATCCACTAACAGACGAACTGCAGATATACGAAGGAGCTTTTCTTGAGCTCACCACAAAGCCAGTCCATTATAGACTTGCCCAAAATCCTAGCGGTTGGCATAGCTTCACCCGCTGCAACCCTTCTAACTTCCCGTTTTGGGGTCGCTGGTACGCTTGTTGGCCTGGTCTTGTCCGCCATGTTCCTCACCTTTGCAGCCGACATCCTAAAGGTTTACTTAGCACGCGTTCCGGGTGCGGTGACCACCATCCCTGGCGGCCTCCGAAAGAAAAACTTCTTTCGAAGAGTCTTTGAGAAAATGAAGATACCGTTCTCTAAGTTTGGGTCGCTTCCACGCCCTCGCAGACGGTCCATCCTGATCGGTAGCGTTGTGGCTGCAGGGATTTCTATTCTTGTGGGCCTAATAATCGTTACTGCCCTTGAGTTTGGAGTTGGCAAAAGCCTCTCGTGTTG